>CAXYVX010000039.1:0-2280 GCA_964292495.1 uncultured Candidatus Saccharibacteria bacterium | reverse complement strand
CGCATTACAAAGTCGCGACAAGCGGGCTCATCGGCCTCCGAAACTTGCTCTTGACTGCAACAAAAGGAACAGTCATCATGAACTCGCTCCCTGCTGGATACCAGCCGCTCGGTGAAAAAATCGCGAGCCTTCGAAACGGCGCGCTGATCGCCTCGGAAGCCGGAGCTTCAACAGCTTACGCAATTTCAAACGCAGAAGCACGCGGCGAATTCTTCATCGATGCGGGCGCCCAAGTTTATGCCGGACAAATCGTCGGCTTAAACAACCGCAAGGAAGACCTGGAAATCAATGTCGCGAAAGGCAAAAACTTGACCAACATGCGCTCCAAATCGTCCGACGGTGCCATTCAGTTGACACCGTTCACAGATCTTTCGCTCGAACAATGTATCGATTTCTTGAACGATGATGAACTCCTTGAGATTACACCGGAAAATCTGCGCCTCAGAAAGCGTTTTCTTGATCCAATCGAGCGCAAACGCGCATCGCATCAGCGGTAATTTCACAAAAATCCCGTTCAATTTAAACGGGATTTTTATTTTTCGCGAATCACTAAATTTTTTTCGCGAAATTTTTCAATTCAACCAAATCAATTTCATGAACATTCTCAATATATTTCTCTGGTGGATTAACATCATATTTAGCAAAAATTTGAGAATTTATAAAATTAATCTTTTGCGTTTCGGTTTGTTGATTCACCCTAAAATTCAACTCATATTTTTTGCGAAAATTTATAAATTCTTCATCGGTTATTTTGTCAATTTCCTTCAATATTTCGCGAAAATTTATATTCTTTAATATTCCTTGAATTTTCTCATTTTGCGAACGAAAATGAAATTCAAATAAAATATATTCATCCGAAAAATTCATAAAATCCGAATTCCAAATTGCATAAATCAAGCCGTCTTTGCGAAGTTTTTCGCGAAATCTGTCAACGGTAATTTTAAGCAACAAATCTAGTAGAACTTTTTCGCGAAGAGTTTTAATCTCAATTTTTTTCACGAAAATTTTTGTTGTTGCGGAGATATTTTTGCCAATTTCCAAAGATTTTTCAGATTCCATTTTGGATATTTTTATATTTTTTCGCGAAAAATTTCCTTCTTTTATCATAATGGTTTTCAAGATTTCAATTTCTTTTGGACCAGAATAAACAATCTTCATCTGGTTTTTCGCGAAATTATCTCGCCAAAAATCTTTCGCTTTTTCCTCTGTAATTTCTTCCAAACTTTCAATATGTGCCTCGTGACTCACAAGATCTTTTGGCGAAATTTCACTTGCGGTATTTTCAAACAAAATTCTTCGTGGCGAAACTGTTTTTAGCTCGTTTTTCACAATTTCCAAATTTTTCGCGAAATTATTTATTGAAATTCTTTCAAATGCTCGCAAAAATAATTCACAGTTTTTCGCAAAATCCTCAGCCAAACATGTCATTTCAAAAGTCATACGAACGTCGTTTGTGTGCGCATTAACTATTGCCGATCCAGACTTAATTTCGCGAATTTCCTGCGAGTCCATGATTAAATGTTCAACCAAATGTGGAAGCTGCGGCGAATTTCGCGAAACCAAAAAACCATTCGCGAAAATAAAATTTATCGTGTAAAAATTTTGGCCGGATTTTATAAAATACATAATAATAGAATAACAAAAAAAGAGCAGTTTTTACAGATTGCTCGGGCTTTCAAAAGTCTGATTCGCATCAGTCAAATTACTTGATTTTAATCATTTTGTTCATTCCAAGATGGTTCTCCATCAGAATTCTCGCCATAACCATTCCAATCTGAGCTATCATCATCGACTGGATCACTCATAAAGCGAATAAAAATAAATTTCTTCATTTTGCGAAATCCTACCTTTCTAATGTTCTACAGCTAACCATGCTGCGCGGTCGTTCTCGCGAAATACTTAAAATATTTAGTGTTTTATTTCAGATAAAACAAAATACCGCGGTATTTTTTGATAAACTCATACAATTCTCTCGATTTGTATTGGTTAAATTATACTAAATAATTTATTTCTTGTCAATAAGTTTCGCGAAATTTTCCGCCGCGCGGTCCCAATTTACCAAATGCCAAAACGCCGCGATATAATCCGGGCGCACATTGCGATATTTCAAATAATACGCGTGTTCCCAAACATCCAGCGCGATGATCGGCGTTTTCCCATCAGACAAAGGCGAATCTTGGTTTGCAGTGCTGACAATTTCCAGATCTCCTCTGTTATTAACAACAAGCCAAGCCCAGCCCGAACCAAAACGCGATTTCGCAGCATCCCCGAATTTTTCGC
>CAXYVX010000038.1:0-3109 GCA_964292495.1 uncultured Candidatus Saccharibacteria bacterium | reverse complement strand
AAATTGTCTCCTGCTATCTCCCCAGTGCTGTCAGTGGTAAATGCGTTCATTGCCGGCATAGAATCAATCACTGCCTTAATATTATTGTTAGTGCTGTCAGTGGTAAATGCGTTCATTGCTAGCATAGAATTAACCATTGGACCAATATTATTATCACCACTAAATAATGGGTTGTAGTTATTACTGCTCCACTGCCTAAAACTCACGCCTGGAACGCTCTCAGAAATGGTAATTGTGTCGCCGACCGCACAGTTTCCCAGATCAACTGACGCTTGAGCATTGAGCGTGCCAGACGCCAAACACCCTGGGTTGCTACTACTGTAATTAACCGGCGAGTCCCAAATATCATTTATTGCTCCATCACCTTGATTTGTGATACGGATGACAATATCCGAGGAAGATTCTGCGTTCGCGTTCGGTGTTTTCGCGAAAAAGAGCAATGCACCAAACATTAACAAGCTCGCGGATAGCCCAAAGACAACAACCCGCTTCACATTTTTTGGAGTCTTAAAATGTATGCGCAAATTTTTCATTATTCACCTCTCTTCATATTAAATTTTCACCTCATTCGCCTTTTTGCATTTTTTGCTTGATGCTAATATGTATAAGCATTTTAACACAAAAATTCGCGAAAACAAAAAACGCCCTCTTTTGAGGGCTAATGAGCTTATTTTGCAGAGACAAGAGAACTTTCGCGAGAAAATGATTCTCTGAGTCCTTTTGGAATTTTTATTAAACCATATGAATCCGCCAATTCAAAAATCATTTTGCGCAAATCGCAATAACGGACCATTTTCGGATCCATCCCTTCCCTGGTTAATATCATATACGCCGTTTGGCGCACGCCGAGCGGAATATCACAATTTTCATTGAGATAGTTTTTATGATCAGATGAAGGGTTCGCCTCTTTTTTGAAGCTATCCCTGATATCCATCGCTTCTATAACTTCCGCAATGCTTTCAATTTTGACTTTATGCCAAGCGGTTTTTATGCCAAAATGGCGAATATTGGTCGGCTTTGGTCTGCTTTCGTTTTTCGCGAACAGCCCGATTTTCACAACAACTGAATCGCAAACAACATCACTTTCACAAAGTTCAAAGCGAATTACTTCACCCTCTGATGGATCTAACGCTGGTTCAAATTTTTTCATTTGAATCTCCTATTAAGCTCAAAAGAGCTTTGATTTTTATCGCCCATTTATAGAGGTGCGAAAATCAACTTAAAGATAATAACTCTTTTTCGCGAAAAAATCAAGCCGTGTTGAGCTGATGTTTAATGCGCTCCACAACATCACCGATGACAACCTGTGATTTAATCAGGAAATCGTCTGCGCCGAGATCTTTTGCGCGCTGTTCGTCTTTCGGCTGCGAAAGAGCCGTCAGCATGATGATGTGAACATTCCGCGTCTCAGGCGTTTGGCGCATAATATCCAAAACATCAAATCCGTTAAGTTTTGGCATCATAACGTCCAAAAGGACCAAATCAGGGCGGAATTTAACAGCGGTGGCGAGAGCGTCTTCACCGTTGTTTACATGATTAACGTCAAAACCTTCCAGTTCCAAGCGCTGCTTGTAAACCTCTGCCAGAGTTTCGTCGTCTTCTACCAACAAAATTTTTCTTTTGCCATCCATGCGGACATGTTAGCAAATTTTTCCCAATAGCGCAAGTGTTTATTTTTCGCGAAACATGCGTATAATATTAACAAGACTATTTGCGGATTTTATTTTCGCAAAAATAAGAGAGGAGAAAATGTGAAAATTGAAAACCCGATGAAACGATCCGAGAAAAGTTTAACCAAAGAAATCTCGCGAAAAACTTCAACAACGCGCCGCCCAGCCCCGAAAGTGCCCCTGTTGCCTTCTCTCGCTGTTATGGCCGTCCTTTTTATTGCAGGGATTTTTATCGGCACGCGACTCACCCTTGGGCCTTCGATCAGCGGCGATTCGCTAAATTTCGCGAAATTAAATGAAGTATACTCAGCTCTCGAAAAAAATTACACCGGTAAACTTGACAATAATAAAATGATCGACGGCGCAGCAACCGGAATGGTTAACGCGCTCGGAGACCCATACACAGAGTTTTTCACCGCAGATCAAGCCAAACAATTCAACAGCGATTTGAATGGAACGCTCAGCGGTGTCGGGATTCAGCTCGGGCAAAATGACAAAAAACAATTGGAAGTCGTTGCGCCGATTGACGGCACGCCAGCAGCGCGCGCCGGAATTTTGGCTGGCGATGTGATCGCGAAAATTGATGGCAAAGATTCAATTTCCCTGAGTACAGACGTTGCTGTTGACAAAATTCGTGGAAAATCCGGAACAACGGTCAGCTTGACTATCATCCGCGGCAGCGAGACAAAAGAATTCAAACTGACTCGCGAAAAAATTTCAGTCCCGTCAACCACGTGGAAAATTTCCAACGACAACGGCAAAACCTGGACCAGCAACAACGACGATAATTTCGCGAACGCGCTCTCTGCTGGCGGCGAAAAAATCGGCTACATCCGCATCAGCCAATTCGGCGAAGACACTTCTTCGCTCTCAACAAAAGCCGCACAGGATTTCGCGAAAAACGGGGTCAAAAACGTTGTTCTTGATCTGCGCGGAAACGGCGGCGGATATGTCGATGCAGCGCAAGGACTTGTGAGTTTATGGCTGCCATACGGCACAGAGATCACGAAGGAAGTTGGCAAAAACAACGCGGTGGTCGGGAATGTTACAGCCAGCGGCGGAAACGTTCTGGAAGGCGTGAAAACTGTGGTGCTGATTGATGGCGGAAGCGCAAGCGCTAGCGAAATCACAGCGGCCGCACTTCGCGACAACGGTGCCGCAACGCTAATCGGCGAGAAATCTTACGGCAAGGGCGTGATGCAGCAGCTGGTCAACCTCAGCGACGGCGCGCAGCTCAAAGTAACAATCGCGAAATGGATGACGCCAAAGAACAAAAACATCAACCACGACGGAATTGAACCCGACCAAAAGGTTTCGTTGACATCGGAACAGTTGGCTTCTGGCAACGACACACAGCTGTCGGCAGCGGTGGCTGAGTTCGCGAAATAGAGTTTAGCCCAACAATTTAGAAGCGCCAGCGTTGTTTGACGATGGCGCTT
>CAXYVX010000037.1:0-3565 GCA_964292495.1 uncultured Candidatus Saccharibacteria bacterium | reverse complement strand
CATCAAGAAAACCGACATGGCCGTATGTTCCGACAGAAAATACGATTATGTCGCCGCGCTGCGCCTGGCTAGCTGGAATTAACTGAAAATCTCCGCCTCCATTTGCAGATATAAACGTGCCTTTTGCCGCTCCAGTTCCGCCAGTTGAGAAATTACGCCCGACCTGCTCATAGAGCAGCGCTACGCCGTCCCAACACTGTGCACCGTATGCGCCATCAATATCATACGAGTGGCCGAGAATAGCGTTTCTAAATTCATCGTAAGTTCCGAACGGAACTGAATAAACAGCACCACGACCGCCCTTGTCAATAACATTTTTCTCAAACTCAGCCTGTTTTTTGACCACATCGCTTTTTGTTATCGCGATCCCGTGATCTTTCAGAAACTGCTCAGCCGCAGGAACAGCTTTCTTCCCGGTTTCAGTTTGCGTTGCGAAGAAAATCATGCTACCGAACATCGCCGCGACAACAATCGCCAATGTCGCAAAAGTCGCCAGTTTGTGGCTCTTGATTTTTTTCGCCAATGGGCTCAATTTTTCGCGAATTTTCGCGAACACGCCTATCGTTTTCTGAGCGTCGTCAATTACCTCGTCAACATAATCCGGCAGCGGAACCGAGTCCTGAATCTCATCAACCGCTTTATCAAAAGCGCTCAAATCTTTGTCTTTTTCGGGTTCTACCGCGATCGGTTCAACTGGTTGGATCACATTTTCATCGTTTTCTTGCGAAATTTCCGCGAATTCGGCGGCGGTCTGCGTGTCTTCCGGCACCGCGTTTTTTATTTCCGCGGAATCAAGGTCGGCATTTTCGCTAATTTCCGCTGGAGAATTTTTCGCGAAACTATCAACCGTGACGCGTGAATCTTTCGCGACTTTCGCGACTTCCGCGTTAGCATCAATCGCATCGCCGACGCTTTTCCCACTAATAGCGGTTTTCGGTGGGATTATATCCATATATTTTTTACTCATTTTTCACCTCCAAAAATTGTTAACGTAGCCGTAAATTCGCAAACCGCGAGTACAATCCAGAAATTCTCGCGAAAAACCAGCGTGGAGATAACCGCGAAAATAATCGCTGAGCACCACGGGCAAAACACAATCTGAAAAACAAACCTTAGCGGGTGCTTTTCGTTTCGCGCGAAATTTTCCATCGCCCAGTTTTTAGCTTTCGCGAAACTTTCATTCGGACCGGGCGAAAAAACCCAAATCGCGAAAATCGCGAAAATCGCCGAAAAATTCGCTATATTTTCCATCATTTTTTCGCCTCTTTTTTTACGACATTAACTTCTTCCTCTGATTCCGATGTCGTGGTCGTCTTTTTCGCGGTCGTTTTGACAGGTTTCGCTCGATTCGCAAGAAACTCCTCGGCGTTTTTCGCGAAAATTTTTCCATCCGTGAAAAAACCATCAACCAAATTAAGCCCAAAATCACGGGTCGCGCTCAAGATATCCGCGTTCATTCCACTCGCTGGCTGAAATCGATAATCAAGCCCGAGCTGTTTCGCTTCCGCAAGTTTTAGACCGTTATTTCCGCACGTCGCGCACGAATTCACCGTATAAAAAATCACCCCCATTTATGCCTCGCTCTCAGCTTTTTGCGCGCTCATCATTTCCTGACCTTTTTCCAGCGATTTCGTCAAAAATTCGTTTCGGTCTTCGTCATCCGGAATATATTTCGCGAGTTTTTCGTCCAGCTCATCGATAACTTTAATCGATTCGTCGCTAGACAAATTCGGATCTTGAAGCTTCGCGAAATCTTTTAAGACTACCGTCGCTTTCATTTCCTGAATTTTTGTTAGTTCAACTTTCATTTTTCCTACCTTTCTCGCGAAGTTTCGCGAAATTATTTCTACAAGCTCCGCCCTCGCAAATTTCGCGGGAATTGTCAAGTCTCAGCCCTTCGCGAAAAACGTGATATTTGCTGAAATAGCGTGCGAATTTTGACTCATATTCATAAAAGTTAGGTTCAAATTTATTTGCCCAGTGGTTGAGTTTCGTGAAAAAGTAGGCCAAAAAAATGGCGACGCTGTCAAATACCCAAACGTGTAAATGTAATTCGCACCACTTCGCGAACTGTTTCCATCCACCGAAACGACCATCGAATAGTCGACCAGCGTGTTCGCACTTTTCGGCGTGAAAGAAAACGACAACGTGGCCTGTCCTGCCTGCCCAGAATTCGGATCGGCGGGTGGGATCCTTGCACTCTTGACTTGATTTTGCTGTTGAAGCGGGATCGTCGATCCTGCCACCGCTTGATTGCCTTTCAGGGCGAGAATTTCGCGAAGCTGTGCCGAAATTTCATTTTGTAAATTTTGGTTATTCATCAAGAAACCTCCGCGCTGCCAAAACTCAGCGAACCTTTTACCGTCGAGAAAACCGTTCCTGAAAGCGTCATCTGCGCGCCGGAAAATGACCAACCAACATGTGCGAAAACATATCTCGGCGACGGAGAACCTTCAGATGGTGAAACGAAATCGAAGTTTGTCGAATTGAATAACGACGTCGCGAAATATTCCTGCGTCGGGTCGTTCGGGGTGAAAATCACGCTCGCACGCAAAAGATAGGTGGAGCTTGCTGGATATGTATGCGCGAAATCATACGCGAAAATCGGCATAGTTCCTGCCGCCTTAGCCTGCGCCGCCTTAAGCGCGTTTAATTCGCGCCAATTCGCGGAAACGATTTCACTTAAACTAGGCATTCGCCACTCCAGCCGTTCCGGAATTAGTACTCACAACAAAAAAAGTGACGTTGATATTTCTCGCCGAATCTTCACCATTTCCAATCGCGCAAATCCAAGAATTCAAGCTCTCGCGAAAAAACGACAAAACCAAAGTCGATGAAATGCTCGGGCTGTCGAAGCTTCCGCGCGCGAAAGTATTTTCGTGATTCGGCGTAAACGTTCCGCGAATATAGGCGTTTGAGTTCGCCGGAACATAAACCGAAATATTAGCACCGCTTTGAAAATTCGCGACATTTCCCGGCAGTTGTGGTTGTTTTCCTTTCAGTGCTGCGAGTTCTCGCGCAATTTCCTGAGCCTGGTTTTCAAGTAATATATCATCCATAGCATAATTCCTTTCACTTTTTCGCGAAAATTTTGCAAAACCCCGCGGTTTCGTCGCCATTCGCGAAACATTTATTCATCTCACGATATATTCGTCCCTCCAGTTGGATCTATAAAGTTAAGCACCGCCACGCCGCGACCTTGTTTGTCGTAAGAAACATCGATCGAATCCACGCGAAATTTCCCGAACTGCTCGATCGGCAGAAGTTTCGCGAGCCCACTTGAAACATCTACTGCTAGCGTGTCGCCAATCCATAAATTTCCGCCATAACGGTGATCGTAAATCTTAAACTGTTCTGCATCGATTGTCGCTTTCGGAGTAGAAAACGGCGTCGCCGTGTAGCGCAAATAACTCGTCGCACGCGAGTCCAGCGTGTCCTGATCAGAAATGCTTGAAAGAGAAGTGGCTAACTCATAAAATCCCGTGTTTGCGACTGTGTCTGCATTAGTTTTCGTGCTGGTGATCGCGCCGCCGCCATCGCCGTAGCCGTTCCCAGAACCGGTCAA
>CAXYVX010000036.1:0-3616 GCA_964292495.1 uncultured Candidatus Saccharibacteria bacterium | reverse complement strand
CCCAACTTTCGCGAAATCCATTCGTCCGAAAAACCCGGGAAACGGGTTTGGCGAGAGAAGATTTTTCGCGAAACCGCCGTTTTGTAGTCGCGTAAAAGTTCGAGTTTCCGCGCGCCGGCGTCGATCCGGGCATCCACCACTGTCAGGAATTTCGCGATTTTCTGTTGCTCGGGGAGAGATGGAATTTTCATTTCGTATTCCATCATTTGCGATTTGTCGCCGCGCGGCATTTTTACGCCTTTCGCGCCGCTCATTACAAAATCGTTGAATTTATCGCTGGAAATTATCGCGAAAAGAAATTCCGGATTTATTTTTGCGAAATCCGGGCGAAAAACCAAAACGTCCGGCGACGCGCCGCCAAAACTTTTCGCGAAATAAAATTTTTTCAAATATGGACGAATGTTGGAAAAAAGCGAATCGCCGGCGCGAAATTCAGGAACGTTATTCGCGAAATTTATCAGAGACGAATCAACTTTTCCGCCGCCTTGAAGCAAATTATCGACGCCGATATAATTTCGCGAATTTAATTTATCAGCTGAAAATCGCGTGTCGGAAAACTTCGCGAAATCTCCCAACTTCCCCGTTTTCCACGCGCCGCTAAATTCGCGAAAACGCAACTTTGGCGTGGTCATTTTATATTCTTCCAGTTTAATTGAACGAATTTAATTATTCCATTCGGATAAAAATTCGGATATTCCGCGCGAAATTTTTCAACGGCTGAATTAAAATCGTCGGGCAAATAATCTGTTCGCTTTGCTAAATATGACATAGCAAGCGTCGGACTTCGAGACTGTCCTTGATCGTAATGAATAAAAATCTTTCTGTTGTTGATAAATTCATCCATAAAATCAAACGCATCTTCGAATGTTTTGATCTGGAAAAATCGTCCAGTTGGCTCGTCAACCCAATTGAGATATAAATGATTATTTTCGCGAAATTCTATGTAATAAGGTGATTCTTTGGTCGGTCTGTCATAGCCAAGTCGCTCCTGATGACTAGTTTTACAGGCGTGGACTATCGCCCATTCGGAATCGGATAGTCTATAAGATTCGTCTTTTGTCCCAATATAGACGTTGCATACCTTGATCATTTCAACCTCTTTTTATTATCAGATTTTATCCGCCGCTCAACCTTTTTAATATCTTCTTCTGGCGGCAGGTTTTCCAAATAAATATCGCGCTCTTTTAAAGATTTGCGAACTTCTATATTATTCGCAACGTGTTCCATTCCAATTTGTCCGAATCCGAACAGATTTTTCGATTCGCTATTCACTGCTGTCATTTCATTTGCGAGCTGCTTTGCAGTTAATGCAATCGTTGGCAAATAATCCGCGAGCGGTTTTGATTTACTTGTAATCTTATATTTTGACTTCATTGCGCGTGTATCATTGCCACCGAACAATCGTTTATCACCTTCGGATTTTATTTGTGCGAGTTGCAATCCGTTTACGCCGCGACTCATAACTACCCCAGATAAAACCTTATCGGAGTCGGTTAACTTCTTACGCGCGTCGATTCGTTTTTGGTCTTTGTTTTTTAGGTCTTGGAGTTCTTGACGACGAGTTTGTTGCGCGAAATATGCCTGTGCGGCGGCAATTTCCTGCTTGCTTGGATCGCCATTCATAGCGATGATATAACAGGCATATCGCGAAAGTTTGATGTCGTCTATCTCGCGCATAGAACTCCCGGTTTCAACCATTTTGCTAACCTTAGCAAAATGGTTTTCCACAGGTTCGCCGACGTTTTTAATTGACATCATCGCACGCTGAATATTGGCGTCGAAATTACGCCACTGAACATATCCGAGAACATCCGACAACTCGCGGCCGAGCCAATATTCGTTGCCGTTTTTATCTATATGCTTTATCTCGTCGAACGTCTTCATTGTATTTTGTATTATTTCGCTACTCATTTCATCCTCCCGTTACTAAAGTTTTCCACAACCTTTTTGCTAACGTTAGCAAAAAGGTTTTCCACAAACGCCTTGCTGACGTCGGTAAACCGTTCCATATCTGTTATTTTCGCGAATTTCATACTTAAAACGGCCTTTCTATCCCAAGTTCATCGCAATATTTCGCGATAGTCTCGTCAAGCACCTTTTCATTCGCTGAAATTTCGCGAATTTCTTTCACCGTTGCTTCCAGATCGATCTCAGCTTCCGCCTCGAATGTGTCGACATATCGCGGAATGTTCAGATTGAACCCGTTTTCGCGAATCTCGTCCAAACTCGCGAGGTGTGCAAATTTTTCAATCTCTGCGCGGTCGGAATATGAGTCAATAATTCGCGAAATATCTTCTTCGCGAAGCTGGTTCTGGTTCTTATTTTTCGCGAAATTTTTACTTGCGTCGATGAATAAAACACCGTCGTCTGCCTTGCGATTTTTTGCAAAAACCAAAATCGCCGCCGGAATCGAAGTCCCGTAAAATAAGTTCGCCGGCAGCCCGATCACCGCGTCCAAATAATTTCGCGTTAGCAAAAATTCGCGAATTTTACCCTCCGCTGCGCCGCGAAAAAGCACGCCGTGCGGCACTACAACCGCCATCTTCCCCTCTGGAGCTAGGTGAAAAATCATGTGTTGGATGAACGAGAAATCCGCCTTCGAGCTCGGCGCGAGAACGCCCGCGTCGGAAAACCGCTCGTCGTCGATCCGGATCCTTGAAGGCTCCCATTTCAGAGAGAAAGGCGGGTTCGCAACAATCGCGTCCGCGCGCAAATTCGCAAATTTGTCTGAGTAAAGCGTGTCGCCGTTTT
This sequence comes from uncultured Candidatus Saccharibacteria bacterium, assembly GCA_964292495.1. Lineage (GTDB taxonomy): Bacteria > Patescibacteriota > Saccharimonadia > Saccharimonadales > Saccharimonadaceae > CAXYVX01. The sequence goes on along the minus strand of CAXYVX010000036.1, from coordinate 865 downwards.
TAATGTCGAAATCGTTGTAATTGACATCGTGGAGGATCATGTTCATCCGGGCCAAATTAAATGTCGTCTGATTGAGTTCCTGTCCGAAATATTGGTCTACTTTCGCGAAACGCCTGATCCGCAAAAGTAGCGAGCCTGAACCGCACGTCGGATCGTAAACCTTCGCGATTTTCGGGCGACCGAGCGAAACGATCCGCGCCAAAACTTCGCTGACCTCTTGCGGTGTGTAGAATTCGCCGGCCTTCTTCCCAGCCGAACTCGCGAACTGCCCGATCAGATATTCGTAGGCGTCGCCGAGCACGTCGATCTCGGAATTTTCCAGCGCGAAATCGATCGTGGCGAGATTTTTGAAAATTTTTGCGACCAGTTTATTTCGTTCGTCGGTCGTCGCGCCGAGTTTTGACGATTCAAGGTTCAATTCGCGAAAAAGTCCGTCGAAATCGTCGCGGCTTGCGAAACTGCTGGCTGAATTCTCGATTTCACGAAAAATATTCGTGAGATCCGTGTTCAAGTTCGAATTGTTTTCCGCGTTTTGCGAAATATTCGCGAAAAGTTGGCTCGGTCTTAAGAAAAATCCTAGCTCGTCCGCGTTTTCCTGCGCCGCCGAAACGATCGAATCGTCATCTGAAATTTCGCGAAAATTTACACCTGGCTCCGAATTTGCAACAAACTTCTCGATCTTCTCGCTCAAATATTTGTAAAAAATGAATCCGAGAATATAATCGCGAAATTCGTCGGCGTCCATTTTCCCGCGCAAATCGTTCGCGGTCGCCCAAAGCGCGGTTTCGAGCTGTTTTTTCTGATCAGATTTCATGCTCCCATTCTATCATCAATCAAGTTTTTTAGAGTGCAAAATGGAAAACGT
>CAXYVX010000035.1:0-3824 GCA_964292495.1 uncultured Candidatus Saccharibacteria bacterium | reverse complement strand
CGCACCAGAATTTATTGGCTCGGCTTTGTCTGAGCTTTTATTTTTATATTTGCTTTTCCTGTAAAAAATGTTAAAATAAAGCCATATAAGAACCATCTAAACGCGAAATCGCGAAAAAATAAAAGAGGGAGGTGTTTCTTATGGATCCTTACAAAGATTTTTTAGATAACTTATTGTTTACGCGAGATAGATACGGGGATATTTTCTATTCTCGCTCCAAAGGGGAAGACTATATTTTTTCCGTTCGCTACGATTCAATTTTCGTTGAGCATCCGGAAAAAATTGTAGCTCTAATCGTTGGATTAGGGCGCTATCACGGGTTGATCGTTGAATCGTTTTTTGGATTTAACTGTGATAAATTCACGGTTAAAATTCGCAAAACATACACGCCAACCAGACGAGATGTTGAATCGTGCGCGTTGACCTTCACGGTTGATCGCGCGATTCATGCAACATGGGATTATTACCCGAAGGAGATGGAATGAAAATTTCAGAACAATTGCTAACTAACGAGCATTTTATCGTTGGTAAAAATGATGATCCAAAAGGAAAAAGATTCCTTTTGAGCGATTTGAACCCAATGGAAATTGGGGAGATTATTCGGCAAATTGTTTCGCAAAATCTAAATTTATGGGTTTCGCGATACAAAGAAACTGAAACAAACCGAATTTTGTTTACTGGAAATGATTTCAATGATCGCGAAGACGTTGAAATTGAATTTCAAACCCGCGAATTTTCGCGGAGAAGACATCATGAGGCGAAAATGGATTCAAAGGTCTAAAAATCTAAAATCAGGCGCATCGTGCGCCTATTTTTTTTGTTTAAATTTCGCGATTTCGTCCGGCAGATAATTTTTGCCGATATTAAATCCAGTTTTCCACTCATAACCTTTGGCGTAGTCAAGATTTTTCATCAGATTTGTTGGAGCATTTCGGATATAAAGCGGAATTTTTGCGTCCGGAAATTGCTCCACGAGTTTTTGCGCGGCGTACATTTGTTCTGTGATTTCTCGCGATTTCGCGGAACGAGCCAGCGCGGTCGCCGCGTGAAAAAGCGCAAATTTCGCTTCTGGCAAACCAACTTTTTCAACAGCGTCAAACGCGGCGTTCGCAAGTGAAAGCGCGCCATTTCCAGCCAAACCAATGTCCTCGCTCGCGAAAACAATCATTCGGCGCGCAATGAATTTTGGGTCTTCACCGGCGGCCAACATTCGCGCGAGATAATATTGCGTCGCTTCCGGCTCAGAACCGCGCATGGATTTAATGAAAGCGGAAATAATGTCGTAGTGCGCATCGCCTTTTTTGTCGTAATTTGGCAACTTTTTTCCCGCCGCTTCCTCTACGATTTTTCGCGAAATTTTGCGCGGATTCAGGCTGATGGCCATCTCCAAATTCCCAAGCAAACTACGAGCGTCGCCGTGCGCCAATGTTATCAAAGTTTGTTTTGCTTCATCGTCGATTTTTTTCGAGAATTTTGTCTCGTCCAGTGCGCGCGCCAAAATTTTTTCGAGATCTGTTCGCGAAAGTTGTTCAAGCACCATGACGCGACTTCGCGAAATTAGCGGGCTGATCACCTCAAAAGACGGATTTTCAGTGGTAGCACCGATCAGAGTAATCAATCCGCTCTCAACATGCGGCAAAAACGCGTCTTGCTGAGCTTTGTTGAAACGGTGAATTTCGTCGACAAAAAGCACGGTCCGAACTTTGAGATTCCAGTTTTGTCGCGCATGTTCAATCGCGCTTTCAACGTCGGCTTTTTTTGCGATAACAGCGGAAAGTTCAATAAAATCCGCCTTACTTTCGCGAGCAATAATTCGCGCGAGAGTTGTTTTTCCAGTGCCAGGAGGACCCCAAAAAATCATGCTGACAGGCTCATTTTTCGCAACGATTTTCTTCAAAAGTGGCAAGATTTTATCCTGCCCAACAACATCGTCCAAAGTTTTTGGCCGCATAATTTCCGCAAGCGGTTTTCGCGAATCTTCCATCATGCTTCCATCTTAACATTTTCGCGAAAAAATGTTAAGATATGGTCACATACAGCGCAAAAGGAGGTGGGATGTATGAGCAAATTTGCAAATGAGCTTCTGAAAATTCCATACATTACGGAAGATTATAGGCCAAAAATTCTTGATGTTTTGTTTCGTTATAAAAAAATTTCGTTAATCGCGAGATTGCGGGCGATGTGTAGAATTATTCGCGGGAAACAGATTGAAATCATCGGAAATTTCAAGAGAGTGAATCTCTATTCTTACGAGAATTTCGCGAAAACGCGCAACGCTGTGATTCAATGTCAGGATCGGTTTCCGCAGTTTAAATTCACGGAAATTGAAACTTCGCACATTGACACCGATGAAATGTCGATGGATATGCTGATGTTTTTCGTTTATGAAGATGACAAAACATTCTCTGTTATGATCACCTGTAAGCGGTGGATAAATCTGGAAAGAATTCCGAAAAAATCCGATATAGAGCTCAACGACAGCCTAGCTTTTACTTAGCGGGCTGTTTTTAATCCGCGAATCACGACCAAAATAGCGAGAAGAAAAATAGTCGTTTGCGCGGCGATGATTTTTAGCGAATTTTCATTTTTTCGCGAGAATTCCGGAATTTTAGCGGGAAATACACCTGTTTTAGGCGGAGCTGGGAGAGATGAATTTTTTGCAAAAGTATTATTTTTCTGTGGAATTATTTGCGGTTGTAAGGCGTTTTTATTTGGGTTTTCGCGAAAAATATTCTCTGTTGGCGGATCAGTTTCAGTAGGATTTTTGCCACTGGTTTCAAACTGATTTTCCTTGTCGGGATTTTCTGAAAAACTGTCAATTTCAAAAGTTGCGCTTCGCGAAATATTCCCAGATTCATCTTTCGCGAAAACCGTTATGATGCCGTTTTTCGTCGCGGAAAAAGTGGTCTGTTTTGTCCAGCTTTCTTGGTTATCCCAGGAGTATAAAATCTGATTATCGGGCGTCGTGTCATCTTTTGCGTCCGCGACAAGAAGAATTATTTTTTCATCATTTTGCTCCGATAAGGGCGCAAGAGCAATATTTGGCGGCGTTTTGTCGATGATATTCGAGCTGGGGTTTAATGTAACGAGAGAGATATTTCCACCATCATCAACCGAATATGACAGGGAAGGCGTGAGCGTTTGTGGGTTGTTGTTGGCGTCGAGATAATTCAATGTAATGGATATGAAAAAATCCCCTGCGACGGGAGAATTATCTGGAGAATTGAAGGCGCAAAAATTTCGCGTGCCTTTCGCGATTCCGCCGCTGGCGCATTTTCCGCTGCTGCCTCCGTATGATTTGGCTGAGACTGAAAATTGCGCCACTGAAGCTGACGGAATGTTTGTTAACGAGAGGTTGATCGGGATGCCGAGATATCTTGTTGTTCCGGTGCTGGCAACGAGCGTTTTTGAGGTTAAATTCAGGCTGGCGGAAGAGACGATGTTTTGCGAGCTGCTTGGCAGATCAACTGCGGAAGCTGATGAAAAATTCGCCAAAAATACAGCGAAAAACATTGAAATTATTAAAATATATTTTTTCATTTTTATTTCGTTTAACGGTTGAATTTTAACATTTTTTCGCGAACAAAGTCAAGGAAAACAAAAAAGCTGTTTCGCGAGGAAACAGCAAAATATCTGGTAGGCAAGATGGGACTCGAACCCATAATCCGGTAAAGGAAGCGGATTTTAAGTCCACCGCGTATACCATTCCGCCACTTGCCCATAATTTTCGCGAATTTCGTAAAAATTTGGAGGCACCTACGGGAGTCGAACCCGTCTACGCGGTTTTGCAGACCGCTACGTAACCGCTCCGCCAAGGCGCCGTC
>CAXYVX010000034.1:0-4117 GCA_964292495.1 uncultured Candidatus Saccharibacteria bacterium | reverse complement strand
AAATGTTGCTGTTTGCCCCTTATCTGATTTTACACTGATCGTAAATTCGCTTCCTGAAGCTTGGTTGCTTGGGGCGGTGAAGTTATCGCAAACCGTGTAGTTGCTTCCGGTGTGCGCTGGGTTGATCGCCTGAGAAGCGCTGTATCCGCCAACCGTCAAAGTGCATGTTCCGCCGGTCAAAAACTGGTAATTTCCAGAGGTGTCGCGGCTGTAAATGATTATATTTTGCACTAAAAGATTCGCGCCTGAACGGAAGGCAACCGCGGAAACCGTCATGCTATTATTTGAAGTGCTCGGCTCGTCTGTTTGAGGTGTGTTTTTTCCAGGTTCAGTTCCGCCAGGCTTCTGAGTTGAAGAAGAACTCTGGTTGTCTGATGAATTATTTTTTTCTTCATTTTTCTTGTTGTTTGAAGAATCTTTTTTGTCTGAATTGCTGGTTAGATTTTCATTTGTTTTTTTTGTGAAGAAATTTTGTGATTTCGCGAAAAAATAACCGCCAGCAATCGCCGAAGCTAGCACTACGACAGAAGCGACGGAAATAATAATTTTTCTATGAGATTTTTTATTTTGGATTTTCATGTTTCCATTCTAACAATAAGCGTGATTAATGTCAAACATAAAAAGGTGATAAAATGGGGATATGAAAAATATTTTACTTACCGGTGGCGCCGGATTTATCGGTTCTCATGTCGCCGTTGAACTACTGGAAAATAATTATAATGTTGTGATCGCCGACAATCTTTCAAATAGCGACGGAACTTTTATTGAAAAAATTCAAGATATAACAGGGAAAAAACTGAAATTTTATAAAACTGACATTCGCGAAAAAGACGAGCTGAGAGAAATTTTTCGCGAAAATAAAATTGACGCCGTGATCAATTTTGCCGGACTCAAAGCGGTCGGCGAAAGCGTGGAGAAACCAATTGAATATTATGACAATAATTTAATCAGCCAAATCAAGCTCCTTGAAGTTATGCGGAAATTTGGTGTGAAAAAATTCCTCTTTTCATCTAGCGCAACCGTTTATGGCGAAGGAAATTCGCTTCCATTAAACGAAGATCAGCCGATTGGCCGCGGAATCACCAATCCTTATGGCTGGACGAAATACATGATTGAACAAATTCTCAAAGACGTCGCGAAATCCGACCCTGATTTTGAGCTCACAATTTTGCGATATTTCAACCCGGTTGGTGCTCATGAATCAGGACTAATTGGCGACACCACAATCACCAGCGTCATGCCGTTTATCCAAAATGTTGCAATCGGAAAAATAGACGAAATTAAAGTTTTTGGCGGCGACTATCCAACACAAGACGGCACTTGTATCAGAGATTACATCCATGTGGTTGACCTCGCGAAAGGGCACATTTCGGCACTGAATAAAATCAAGCCGGGCGTAAATATTTTTAATCTTGGTACAGGGAAAGGCGTTTCGGTTTTGGAAATTATCCACGCTTTTGAGAGTGCAAATAATGTGAAAATTCCGTTTGAAATTGTCGAGCGCCGCAAAGGCGATTTGCCGGAAGTTTATTGCTCGGCGGATAAAGCGTTGAAAGAATTGGGCTGGAAAACCGAAAAAACTTTGGAAGAAATGTGCCGTGATTCTTATAATTTCGCGAAAAATTCTAGTTCAGAAAAATAATGAAGTATAAGAGAGAAAATGATGAAAAACACGCATTCTAAACCAAAAACTGCCATCATCTGCGATTGGCTAACTGAAATTGGCGGCGCCGAAAAAGTTCTTGAGCAAGTCTCGCGAATGTTTCCGGAAGCGCCGATTTTCACGTCCCAATATCGCGAGCGATCCGCACCGAAATATTTCGCGAAAAAAGATATTCGCACCGGCTGGCTGAACATTTTTCCGAGAAGTTTGCGAAAGTTCATTTCTCCGCTCAGATACATTTATTTTAATCACCTGAATCTTCGCGAATTTGACCTAATTATTTCAATAAATAATGCAGAAGCGAAAAATATTTCGCGCAAAAATTTGAAACCTGGCGCCACGCATATTTCGTATTTACAAGGTCCGCCAACGCAATATTACTGGGGTCTATATGACAGATACATTGAAAATCCGGGATTTGGAAAGCTAAATTTCATCGCTAGATTTGGGCTAAAATTGCTCGTGAAACCTCTCAGAAAAATAGACCTTTCAGCTTCGAAAAAACCGCATTTTCTAGTCGCGAATTCACATTATGTTGCGCGAGAAATTAAGAAATATTATGGCCGGGAAAGTGAAGTTTTATGGCCAAATGTTGACGTGAAATCTGTGCAGGAATTCGCGAAAAAAGTTGATAAAAAAACCGCGAAAGAAATTCGCGAAAACTTGTTCCACGGCGAAGAATTTTTCATGATTGCTGGCCGTCAGGTGAACTGGAAACGGATGGATGTTGCGATCAATTTTGCGAAAGAAACGGGCAAAAACCTGCTTGTGATCGGCGACGGAGCAGAGCACGAAAATCTGCTTTCGCTTGCAGAAAAATTTGAAAATATTAAGTTTTTGCCGAGATATAACGGCGCGGCGGACCTTGCGAAATATTTGATTGCAACCAAAGCGTTTTTATTCACCAGCCTTGAACCGTTCGGAATTACGCCGGTTGAAGCGTTGGCGGCCGGCACGCCGGTGATCGCATTTAACGAGGGCGGAAGCAGGGATTTCGTGAACGAAAAAAATGGAGAATTTTTCGCGAAACAAACACCAAAAAGTCTTGCGAATGCTGTTGAAAAATTTGAAAAAAAGAAGTTCCAGGAAAAAGATATTTCAAAGTCTACGGAAGAATTTTCTAGCGCTAATTTCGCGAAGAATCTTGAAAAAATAATCAATGAGAAAGTCTAGAAAAATGGAAAAAATTTGTAAAAAAATTGGTTTAGAAATCTCTGGAAAAACTGGAATCCTTGAAACTATTTTTCTTTTGTCGCCGGTTGTTGTTTGGTTTTCGTTTTGGCCGCAAATTTCGCTTGGACGCGATGCAACAACCAATTTTAAGCTGACAATTCCGATGATTTATTTAGCCATTTTGGCTGTATTTTCACTGCCTAAAATCGTGAAAAATTCAGCGAAATTATTTTCGCGAAAAACGCTTGCAAACTGGTTATTATCTGCATTCGTTTTATATAATTTCGCCAGCGTTTTTTGGAGCTTAAATAAGCCGCGAACAATTTTAACTGCGGGCATTGTTGCGCTACTTTTTGTCGCTTATTTGAGCGCTTTATTCAGTGCGAAATTCATCAAGGAAAACGCTAAAAATTTCGCGAAAATATATGTTTTTTCAGCGATTCTTATGGGAATTTTTGCTCTAATTCAATTCATTTACGGCACGTTTTTTGAGAGCGGTTTATTGCTCTGCGCGGGATGTGTGAGCGGTCAATTTGGCTTTGTTCGGCCAAACGTTTTCGCGATTGAACCTCAGTTTTTAGGATCACTTTTAGTGCCGGCTATTTTGATTATTTTTCATAAAATTTTGGTGCAAAAAAATAACTTTTCGCGAAATTTAATGTTGGGATTTTTAGCGTTTTCACTGTTTTTAACTCTTAGTCGTGGCGCAATTTTTGCAATGATTTTTGGGCTGATTTTAGTCGCGATTTTGTCAAAAACAAATTGGAAAAATATTGGCAAATCATTCGCTATTGGCACACTTAGTTTACTTTTTTGTTTGGTGTTTCAGGGCGTTTTTGCTGAGATAAATTCAAACGTGAAAACAGATTTTTCCGCGGCTGTGAGTTCAAGCTTGAATCAACTATCAATGGGGATTATTAAAATTCGCGAATCTCAAAAAGTTGATGAAAACCAGACAAAAAATGAGGATAAAAATTTAATCAAATCTAATGTTGAAGAGGATAAAATTGCGCAGGAAAATGTTGAAAATAAGCCAGCATTTTCTGGCTATGTCGCAGAGTCAACGGACGCCAGGACAGGGCTTTCAAAAATTGCATTTGACACATGGAAGAATGGGAACATTCGCGAAAAAATTCTTGGTTTTGGACTTGGAAGTTCAGGTGTCGCAATGGAAAAATTCACAAAAAATGGCGATACAAAAGAAATTGTTCAGAACGAATTTATTGAAAAACTTCTGGAACTCGGAGTGGTTGGTTTGGCGTTGTTTTTGCTAGTTTTAAT
>CAXYVX010000033.1:0-4328 GCA_964292495.1 uncultured Candidatus Saccharibacteria bacterium | reverse complement strand
GTGGTTGCAGTCAGTTCTGGCGCGTTTGACAAAGTTCCGGTCGCAAAAATTCGCGAAGCCACGGAAAATCTCATTTCGCGAATTTGGTCCCAGAAAAAAGATTTCGCAAAAAGTTTAAATAAAGGTGATGTGAAAATTGACGCAAAATCCGAAGAATTCGCAACAATCGTTGAATTCGCGAAAAAATCTGCGACCGAGTTCTCCATTTCTGCAAAAAAAGCGAAGGAAGAATGATAAATGGCTTCGGTTCAACAACTTAAATCTCGCATCAAATCCGTGTCCAGCACCAAGCAAATCACGGGCGCCATGCAAATGGTTTCGGCCAGCAAAATGCGTCGCGCAACAGAGAGCGTTAAAGAAACATTTGATTATGCTTCGGCGGCTCGCGAACTTTTGAGCGAGCTTGCGCACGACCCGGAAATCATAAAAACTCACGATTTATTCAAAAAACGGATCGTGAAAAAACGCTTGATTATTGCGATTTCGAGCGATTCGGGTTTGGCGGGCGCGTACAATTCCAATGTTTTCCGGATGTTCACGCGCGAGCTCAAAGCCGACGATTCGCGCCATGTTCGCACGGATGTTTTGACTCTTGGGCGGAAAATCAGTGAATTCGCGAACAAACTGAATGATGTGCGTGTCCTTGGGAGTTTCGCGAAGCTTCCGGATCAGCCGACCGGCGCAGAAATTAAGAGCTTGCTGAAAATGGCGACAGATGAATTCATTAGCGGGCGATCAGACGCGGTTGACATCATTTACACAAAATTTCACTCAACCATAAATCAAGAAGTTGTGGTGGAGCGCCTGTTGCCTGTTGGCGGAACCAGCAGCGAAGATGCAGCGAAAGTTGGCAAAAATATTCGCGAGGCAAAATTTGAACCTTCGCGAGCGGAAGTTTTGGATGTTGTGGTTTTGCGGATGGTTGAAACTGAAATCGTTCAGGCTTTGTTGGATTCGCGAGCATCTGAGCATTCAATGCGCATGATGGCGATGAAAAATGCCACGGACAACGCAAATAGTCTCGCGGACGATTTGACTCTCGCTATGAACAAAGAGCGGCAAGCGCGCATCACGCAGGAGTTGACAGAAATAATTGGAGGGAGCGCAGCAGTATGATTGGACCGGATAAAATTTCGCAAAAAAGTGCGAGCAAGGAGGAAAAAATGAGTGATAAGAAAGTAAAAGAAACTCGCTTTACTGGTGAAATAATCCAGATTGTTGGCGTGGTTGTGGACGTGGAATTCGCGAAAGACGAACTTCCGGCCATTAACGACGCGCTGGAAACGGAAATCACTGAAAATGACGGCGAAAACAAAACTTCGCGAAAAATCGTTCTGGAAGTGGCGCAACATTTGAGCGAGTCAACGATCCGCGCGATTTCCCTGTCCAGCACGGACGGGCTGGAACGCGGGCAAAAAGTCGCTGCAACAGGCGCGCCGATTTCTGTGCCTGTCGGCGATGAAACTCAGGGACGGATGTTTAATGTGGTCGGAGAAGCGATTGACGGCGGTGAAAAAAACGATTTTTCGCGAAAAATGCCTATTCATCGCGATCCGCCAACTTTGTCTGAACAGAGCAACAAAGCGGAAATTTTGGAAACGGGAATCAAGGTTGTGGATTTAATTGCGCCGGTTAGTAAAGGTGGAAAAGTCGGTTTGTTCGGCGGCGCTGGCGTCGGGAAAACGGTTTTGATTCAGGAGCTGATCAACAACATCGCGAAATTTCACGCTGGGAATTCAGTTTTTGCGGGCGTCGGTGAACGCACGCGCGAAGGAAACGACCTCTATTACGAAATGAAAGATTCGGGTGTTTTGGATAAAACGAGTTTGGTTTTCGGGCAGATGAATGAGCCGCCAGGAGCGCGTCTTCGCGTGGCATTGACCGGGCTGACGATCGCCGAGAGTTTTCGCGACGAAGGCAAAGATGTGCTGCTTTTCATTGACAATATTTTTCGTTTCACGCAGGCAGGTTCGGAAGTTTCTGCCCTGCTTGGCCGGATGCCGAGCGCTGTGGGATATCAGCCAAATTTGCAGCAGGAAATGGGCGCACTTCAAGAGCGAATCACAAGTACGAAAAAAGGCTCGATCACATCTGTTCAAGCGGTTTATGTTCCAGCGGATGATTTGACTGATCCAGCGCCAGCCGCGACTTTTTCGCACCTTGATTCGACGATTACACTCGACCGATCGTTAACAGAAATTGGAATCTACCCGGCGGTCGATCCGCTTGACTCCAATTCCACGATGTTGGATCCGGAAGTTGTTGGCGAAAAGCACTACAAAACCGCGCGCGCCGCGCAAAAAGTTTTTCAACAATACAAAGATTTGCAGGATATCATCGCGATCCTCGGGATGGAAGAGCTTTCAGATGAGCAAAAACTCACCGTCAATCGCGCGCGCCGGCTTCAGCGCTACATGAGCCAGCCGTTTCACGTGGCGGAAGTTTTCACTGGAAATTCGGGAACATATGTGAAAATCGAGGATACAATTCAGGATGTCAGCGACATTTTGTCTGGAAAATATGACGACAAGCCGGAAGATTGGTTTTACATGAAAGGCAGTTTGAAAAATGAGTAAATCGCAAACAGAGAGCAACGAAGTTTTTTCGCGAAAAGCCTTGAAAGATTTTCGCGAAAAAGATATGCTCCCAAAAAATATTTCGCGAGTTAGAAAAATTGGTTCGTCGCTGATTATTTTTGGCTCGATCGCGGTTTTTCTGGCGCTGATTTTCGGAATTGCTTGGTGGAGCGCTTCTCACGCGTACAACATGATTTCGCAGAATCCGGAAAAATATCATGAAACAATTCAGCATTTGGACGCCACGCTGAAACCAGCGATTTTTTGGACCGGCATAATTTCTGCGGGCTTGGCGTTTTTCGGATTGGCGATGATAATTCTCGGTATTTTTTATCTCAGGGATGCGAAAGCTTCGCGCGCAAAACTCGCTTTGGCGACTTCGGATTTGCAAAACGACGGAAAATTTTTGAACCCGAGTGTGAAAATAACGGACGATGAAGCCAGTCGGATTTCGCGAACTTTCGCCGCTGACCCGAAATATAAAAAGCGTCGCAGATTCGGGATTTTCATGATGTCAATCGGCGCGGTTTTACTTTGTTTTGTTGCGCTGTTTTCGTTTTTACTGCAAAGAACTTTCGTCGTTGATTTTAATGGATATAATCACGCTTCGTATGAAAATTCGCGAAAGATGTCTCGCGAATCTCCTGGATTTGCTGAATACGGATATTTTTATGAAAATGAGGATGAATATTTGAAAAATACTTGGCGATTTTCCGTCTCGCCGATAATTTTACGGCTTGCGATTTTCACGGTTTTGTCGCTTGGAAGTTTTGCGGCCGGCGCGATGATGATCAGGCGGAAATCGGCTGGAAAAGCAGCTTCTGATTCAGCGATTGAGAATTTGCAAGACCAAGGAATTTTCATAAACGCGCACGAAAAACTTGCAAAAAGCGACGCGGAACAGATCTCGCGTAGGCTTAATGCAACTTCGCGAAATTCTAAAAATCAAACGAAGGGAATGAAAAATGAGCGATGAAAAACTGATGAAAGACGCGCTGAATCTGCAGCTAATTTCCATGACTGGCGAGAAATTTAACGAGCGTGTTTACGATGTCAGCTTGCCGACAACCACTGGTCAGATTAGCGTTTTCCCAAGTCATGAAGATTTGATTACGCTTGCAACGGATGGCGTGATCACAGTTCGCAGAAACCGCTCCGACCCGGATTCTGCACTGGAATTTTTCGCGACTAGTGGCGGAATTATTGAGATAATCAATGGCGGAAAATCTGAAACAACTGTCAGAATTTTGGTGGACGAAGCAGACCATGGCGCAGATATTATTGAGGAGAAAACTCGCTCTGCCCTAGCAAAGGCTATGGAACTTCGCGAAAAAGCTGCCGCTGGCGACGACATGGAAAATCTCGCGACCGCAAACCGATTGATTTCGCGAAATCAGGTTAAATTGAAAGTTGCTGGGCTTCAAAGGCGCGCGAAAAATTTGCGACATTAGATAACTGACAACCTATTTTAACTTACATAACAGGGATAATGTAAACTTATGTTTACACATCCCTGTTTTTTGATAACCAAAATTTATGTAAATATGTTTATAAAAACTATAAAATATTATTGTGCTAAAATAAGAAAGAAAGGAAATTGTATGTTTAGCAAGAATCTCATCAAACTTCGTAGTAAGAGTGGTTGGTCTCAAGAAAAGCTCGCGAATGAACTGGGTGTTTCGCGGCAAACAATCGCGAATTGGGAGAACAATAAAAAGGTCCCCGACTCAACAAATATTTTGAAAATTTCGC
>CAXYVX010000032.1:0-5389 GCA_964292495.1 uncultured Candidatus Saccharibacteria bacterium | reverse complement strand
ATTTCGCGAGAGTATAGGTCTTCCCTGCACCCGCCGCGCCGGTCAAAAATGCGGATTGGCCGGAGAGTAAAATTTCGAGGGCGAGATCTTGGGTCATAATTCGAACTTCTCCATAAAATCGCGAAGTTTCACACTAACGTTTTGACGATACGCAAACTTTTCCGCGAAATCTGGTTGCTTCAAAAAGACACTTGAGGGCACTAGCTCTGGCCGATTTTCCTTCTCAATCCATTCACGCGCAACCTTTTCGCGAAGCCCATTTTCGCAAATTATTTCCATAAAATCTTGCTCTTCCGCACCTGAAACGAACTCGACGAACTGATCTGTCGGCAGCCCGGTCCGCAAAAAATCCTCGATCAGTCTTCGTTTCGCAAACAACGCCGGATCGGCCGCGAGCGCAAGTTCGATCTCCGTGCGACGCCTATCTTCATCGGTGATTTTCGCAAAATTTTCCAGCAAATTCGCGATGTAATCATTATTAATTTTGTCGTTTTCTGTAAGAGAAATCTCGAAATCAATATCGCCCAGAACCGAGGTTTTATTAGCTGCATTTCGCGAAACCTCCCGCGCGAGGTCGCGATATTTTCCGACGAAATTCGCAAAAATTTGCGGCGAAATATTAAGCCCCGTAAAACTCGCGCGATCGAATTCAATGAACGTTTCGAGCACGTTTTTGAGCCGCAAAAGTTCGCGAAAACCGCGTGCAAAATCCGCTTGCTCCTCTTCACTTTTTAATAAATCCACGGAATTCGGTGTCGGCGTTTTTGTGAAAAGTTTCGCCATCTTTTTGTTAAATTCGTAAATGAAACTCTCGAATTTTGGGAAAACTTTTGCGAAATCCGACCCGCGCGCGAACAGCTCCATAGCTGCGTCAACATCGTTTTTCAGCGGCCGGAAACTAACGATTTGTCCGAGTGGCTTTTGGTTGTTCAGGATCCGATTTGTTCGAGAAAACGCCTGTAAAAGTCCGTGGTATTTTAGATTTTTGTCGACGTAAAGCGTGTTTAGTAGCTTTGAATCGAACCCGGTCAACATCATATTCACAACGAGCAAAATATCGATCGGCGTTTTGTCTGGATTTTTGCGCTTCATTCTCGAGATTACGTCGCGATAATAATGATCAAATCCGCCAGAAATATTAACATCCTCATTAGTCTCAAATTCGCGATTATAATCCGCGACGATCTCGTCCAAACTTCTCCGTTCGCTGGTCGATAATTTTTCTGCGCTGAGATCCGGTTCGTCGTCGAGCATCGAGTCGGCGTTCGGGTCGTCAGGATTCGGCGCATAGGAAAAAATCGCCGCGATCCGTAATGGCCTTTTCGCGAAACTTTCATTCGGATTTTGTGAAACCTCAGCACCATTTTTTGCAAAATCTGCGTCGATTTTTTCACGAAAAATCCGCCAATATTTCATCAAATTTTCGATCGAACTAACCGCAAAAATCGCCGAAAATCTCCGTCCGCGCGTTTTTTCGTCGTGATGCGCCAAAATAAAATCCGCGATTTTCCCCATCCTTTCTGGACTCTCGAGGACTTCTTTTTCGTCGATCGCGCGAACTTTTTCATTACCCGTATCGGAACGTATTTTCGCGAAATCGTAATATTCCACGCCGAACGGCAGCACGTTCTGATCGTTTATCGCATCTGTTATTTTATATGAATGAAGCATTTCGCCAAACAATTTTTCCGTTGTCTGAAGCCCGTCCGCGTCTACGGAATTTTCGCGAAAAATCGGAGTCCCGGTGAATCCAAAAATCTGCGCACGAACGAAATTTCGCACGATCCGCCGGTGTGTTTCGCCGAATTGTGAACGATGCGCTTCGTCGAAAATGAATACAACTCGCGAATTTTTCGCCGCCGACATTTCCGGTTTCGTGAGAGCGCGGTCGAGTTTTTGGATCGTCGTCACGATGAGTTTTACGTTCGGATCGTTGAATTGTTTGACCAGTTTTGCAGTGTTTTCCGTCGTGTCGACCGAATCTTCGCGAAAGCCGCGAAACTCCTCGATCGTCTGCGTGTCAAGATCTTTTCGATCGACCACGAAAACCGTTTTTGCGATATCGTTATTTCGCGATATCAGCGTCGCCGCCGTAAACGAAGTTAAAGTTTTGCCGCTACCGGTCGTGTGCCAAATGTATCCGCCTCGATGGTCAGAACCGTCATATTTCGCGACTTTTTTCGCGATTTCCTCCGCCGCGTAGAACTGATATGGCCGCAGTGCCATCAACTTTTCGTCGGTCGTGAGTACCATATATTTCGCGATAAATTTCGCAATAAATTCCGGCTCCAAAAAACTTTTCGCGAAATCCATCAGCTCCGAAATTCGCGAATTTGCAAAATCCGTCCAAAAGCTCGTGAAGTCAAAAGAGTTTGAATGCTCGTTCTCCGCGAGCGAATTCGCGAAATATTTCGTATCGCCGCCGTTACTGATCACGAACAATTGCACGAAACGAAAAAGGCCGCGTCCGGCACCGAAACTATCGTGATTGTATCTGTTAATCTGGTTGAACGCTTCGCGAAGTTCGCCGTCGCGCCGCTTCAGCTCGATGTGAACCAGCGGCAGCCCGTTGACCAAAATGTCAACGTCGTAGCGGTTGTCATAGCGCGCGCCGTCCTCGCGATCAATCACGATCTGGTGCGCGACCTGGAAAATGTTTTGTGAAGGATTTTGCTGGTCGAAAAAGCGGATGTTTTTGTCGGGT
Source organism: uncultured Candidatus Saccharibacteria bacterium (assembly GCA_964292495.1). GTDB lineage: Bacteria > Patescibacteriota > Saccharimonadia > Saccharimonadales > Saccharimonadaceae > CAXYVX01. The sequence goes on along the minus strand of CAXYVX010000032.1, from coordinate 2,685 downwards.
TGTCCATTTTCGCGAAATTTCAACGTAAACGCGTCGCGCAGCTTTTTCGCCCGCTCGTAAACACCGCCCGCCGACAGATGGTTTAGAATTCGCGAAAATTCCTCGTCGGTGAATTTTGTCTCGTTGAAGATTTCCAACTTTTTGTGAAGATTCGCGATCAGGGATTTTTCATCGTTTATATTTTCTGCGAATTCATAACCTTCGCCGATTAATTGTTTGATTAGCTCATCCTCCAATTGCGATTCTAATTCAATCATAATACCAATGATTATACCATATATAAAGTAAAAACTATTCAAGTTTTGGTGTATAGTTTTAAGGTTTAGCGCCAACGTTTAGTATGTTATATAAAAGATATTTATCATATTAATATATAACTGATTATAAATATGATATTATATTTTATATAGTAATGTATAAACTACTTTCATATCACGAAGAACTCTTTATATTAAAACTCTATATCATATAATTATAGAATGCCATTGTATTCGTTTTGAGTGAGTGATATAATGGTTCTGCAAATTTAAAAAGGAGGTAATATCATGATAAATCCATCACCGTTAGATAAATTATTGGGCGACGATACTGCTCATATCAATCTTGATCTAATAGCAGGTATACTCGAGAAATTTATTGTCATAAATAAATCAGACGGTAGTATAGCATTTTTACAAAGTTTTTACGATTTGGACTCCAATAATAAAAAGCTTGTAATAGTTATGCTTGCGTCAAAAGCACGATCATTATTAATAAATAGCATCGAAGAAGGCCTATCTCAATCAGATATTATTGCTATGAATACCATGCCTACAGGCAGTGTAAAATCTACATTACGTAGCCTGTCAAGCGGGAAGCATCTTGCCCAAAATGTTGGTAGCAAGTATTTAATTCCTAATTATAACATTCAAAAGGCTGTTGATTTACTGAATGAGGAGATAAAGAAATGAGTGTTTCAGATCAAGATTTCGCTGGTTTACGGGAGCGCGTCAAAATTCTTGAACAACAATTTTCAAGTACCGAGGCTGTAAATAACTTTACTCGATCTAAAGAATTGTCTCCCAAAGAATTTCTATTACGATATGGAAAAATAACAGCTACCGACAAAGTGCTTGTTTTTGGTTCTTTTCTTGAGCAATTAAGAAATGCCAACAGTTTTGATAAGGATGAAATCGCAAGATTGTTTCTTGAAGCGAAAGAACCGCAACCTGCTAATATTTCGGATCTGATAGGAAAAAATATGAGAAAGGGGTATATTATGAAATATCCCAATGATAGCTCCGAAACACTTAATCACTATACTTTAACAGCAACCGGGGAGAATTACGTGGAAAGTCTAACAAAGAAATCTGATGAGTGATAAAACATTAATAAACGATATGCTGGGCGTCTTACCTCAGCAATTGCGGGACGAATTGATCGGCTCATATATCAATATTGCCAAAAATTATGTTGAGCATCGCTGGGAGCCGTCAGAACTTGACGGCGGTAAGTTCGTTGAATCGGCCTACTGTGTGGTAAATGGCTATCTATCGGGTCAATTTCCTAATAAAACCACTAAGCCTACAAATCTCGTGCTTGCATGTGAGCAGATTGCGCAAATTCAGGTTGATCCGACGCTTCATCTCATGAATCTTGAATCTATGCGTATTACGATTCCACGCATGTTAATTGCTATATATAATATTCGTAATAAGCGGGGTGTTGGTCACGTAGATGGAGATGTAAATCCGAATGAAATGGATGCATCGGTGATTTTCGGCATGGCTAAGTGGGTCTTAGCTGAGTTTATTAGGATATTCCACAAGAGCAGTGTAATTGATGCTACAACCCTTATCTCCTCTATCGTAGAGCGAAGTCTACCTATTGTCTGGGAGGTTAACAACCTAAAGCGTGTATTAAATACGAAGTTAAGTAAGAAGAATCAAGTGCTGACATTATTATATTCTGAACAATCCGGTCGTATGACAATGGATGAATTATCAAAATCTCTAGATACTCGCAAGGATAACTTAGCTCGCACCTTGAGACCTATGCATGAATTTGCCCTTATATATTATGACGAAATCGCTAAAACGGCTACGATTTCACCGATTGGAGTACAGACTGTCGAAAATGAAGTGCTGGCGTCTTGATACTATGTAATGATTTTCTGTAACAGCGCTTTCTTGAACTCACGAAGTGTATAAAGTTTTCGTGAATTTTGCGAGATTTTGTCGTCGAGGGCTGAAAGAAAATTTGCGATTTTCTCTTGCTCGGGTAAAGTTGGCAAGCTAATTTTAATATTCCTCAATACTTCACCATTTAACTTAGTTTGAGCAGAACCTGTGATAAATTTCGCGAAACTTACATTTTGCAGCGAATAAAATAAAAAGTTAGTGGATAGAATGTCCGAACCTTGCAAAATATGTGCGTGATTATTAACCCAAAACTTTCCCTTCGCGAAGTGAACTGGGTATCTTGTAATATCAACTACGCCGTCTTCCGCTATCAAAACATATTCTCCGTCAAAGACATAAGATTCCACGAAATCAACTATTCCATTTGCTCCATAATATGGAAATTTACCGGATATTCTATCTTTACTTGAAACAGGTTTCCGCTGATTATCAAAATTTTGCGAAATTTCTCCCAACTTTCGCGAAATCCATTCGTCCGAAAAACCCGGGAAACGGGTTTGGCGAG
>CAXYVX010000031.1:0-6324 GCA_964292495.1 uncultured Candidatus Saccharibacteria bacterium | reverse complement strand
GTGCTTTCACCTTCAACGGATGCGTTTGTTGCGAGAATTATTTCTTCGGCCGCGTCGTGCTGGATTCGCGAAATTAGTTCAGGAATGTGTAGCTCATCTGGCCCAACGCCGTCGATCGGCGAAATGACGCCGCCGAGAACGTGATATGTTCCTTTATAGATGTTTGTCGCTTCAATTGCCACGAGATCAAACGGGTCTTCAACGATTGCGATCTGTTTCTTGTTGCGATCTGGGTCTGAATACAGAGGCGAAACCGAAAGCGACGAATCAATCAAAGCAAAAGTAATTGGGCATTTTTTCACGCGCGAGTGCAGATTTGCGAGAGCTTGCGAAAGATTTTCCGCTCTGTGTTTGGAGCTTTTCAATGTTGCCAAAGCATAGCGCTCAGCCGTTTTTGCGCCCACGCCCGGCAGCCCAGAAAACGCGTCAATTAAATCATTGAGTGCGCGCGGAAGGACTTTATTTTCTGACATTTTTCCTCTTTTCTGTGCGAAGTTTTCTTTTTAGAATCCGAATTTCTTCTCTGTCTTTCGCGATTTCAAGGTTATCTTTCGCGAGATATTTCAGCAGGCGCTCTTTTCCTCGCCCCAGAATTGTGATTGTGATCACGAAGTTTCCGGCCAGCCCAACTATCGGTTCAATGGCGGTGGTCAAGCTCAAAGTTGACAGAGACGCAATCATGAAAATTCGCGAAATCGTCTGCAAAATCCACGGCGTCGCGTCGTCGTGCAGCGGATGGCGCCAGTCGTTGCGAATGGTCTCCATGGTGCCGATTGCGTTTGCCAGCGACAAAAGCAACGCCGCCGCCAGAGCATCTTTTGCGAAAACCCATACAACAAGTGAAAGCGCGGCAATAAATGCAAGAAAATAATCAATCGGTTTTATGGATTTTTGCCCGAATTTTTTGAACGCCAAAACGGCGATGACCGTCTCAACAGCACAAACTGAAAGCGCGCTTATTGCGGCAAATCCTCCGCCGTTGCTCCAAATAACACCGGTTACAATCCAGCCAGCCGCCGCCCAAATCGCCCATGAAATCGGATGCGGGCGCACGCGTCCACGCTGCAACTTCGCGATATATGGCAAATAAGCGGCGAGAGACAAAGCGCCGGCGACAATTGAAAATACAAATTTATAATCCATGCAAAATCTAAAACTTCATTACATCCCGAAGTTTCCAAGGCCTCCCATTAGCGGTTTCATTTTCTCTGCGGCAACATCTTGCGCCTCTTTCAAACCGTCGCGAACCGCCGCTTTGACATAGCTGGCCAACTCTTCATAGCTGACCGAATTTTCGTTGATTATTTCTTCATTGAAAGTTATGTCGGTGATTTTCAATTCGCCGCTGATCTGGACAACAACAGCTCCGTCGCCCGCTTCAACCTCAACGATTTCCTTTGACAATTCTTTTTGCGCTTTTCGCAATTTATTGACCATTGCGAGCTGATCTTTCATTCCTGGCATATATTTCCTCCTCTTATTTTCGCTTTTTTCGCGAAGTTTAACTATCACATTTTAACAAATCTTTGATAAATTTGCTATAATCGTTTTAAATTATGAAGAATTTCGCGAAAAAATCGCTTATGTATAAGTATCGCTTCCCGATAATTTTCGGAATTTTGGGTTTTATGGCAGTGATTCTCGCAGCTTGGGACTTCGCTGGGATGCCGAATGGTTTGACGAATTCAGAGATGCTCTCCGCTAAATCCGCCGGATCGCTAAATCTCGCGAAAATTTTTAACGGCGAAACAAATTTCGCGAATCTCCCGTATTTGCTTCTGCAACATTTTTCAATTCAGCTGTTCGGATATTCAACTTTCGCGTTCCGTTTGCCGAGCGTGTTGCTGATGATTGGCGCGGTTGTTTGCCTCGGTTTTGCCATGTCGCGATATCAGAAGAAAAACATGACGGCGATGGCGGGATTTTTGGTGATTGGCTCACCGATGTTTATGTCGCTTGCGAGGCTTGGTTCATCAGAGGCGATTTCGGTTTTTCTGCTTTCTGCCCTGCTGCTGATGGTGGGATTTTTGCTTTGCGACAATTCAAAAGGCGTGAAAGCTGGTTTTTTGAAGGTTTCAATGTGTGTTTGCGCGGCACTTTTGGTTTATTCGCCAGGAGGAATAATTGTTGTTGCGGGAATTATTTTGATTGGAGTTTTTCACCCGAAGACTAGATATGAGATTTTTCGAAACAAGTGGTATAAAATCCTCGGCGGCAGCATTTTGGCGATGATCATCGTTTCGCCGATACTTGCAGAAGCGTTTCACGGTCATTTTGACTGGAATTTGTTTGGTTTCGCGAATTGGCACGTCGGGAATTTTGGGTCCGCGTTCAGCTTGCTGTTTACTGTTAACGGAGGTGTGATCGGCAATATTTTGTCCCCAGCCATGAGCATATCCGTGGCAGCGCTATCGATTTTCGGTATTGTTCGCTTGGCGTTAGTTGTGAGCTCGGCGCGTGCGCGACTCATCTTGCCGCTTTTCGCGCTGTCAATTTTATTCACGCTTGGAGATCCGTCGCTAGGATTCTGGATTTTTGTGCCACTCAGTTTCGCATTGGCGGTCGGCGTGGATGGCTTGGTTGGGTATTGGTACAAGTTGTTCCCGTTGAATCCTTACGCGCGGGTTTTTGCCGTGCCCCTCGTGGTGGTTTTGGTGCTATCGGCCGGGCTGGCTTCTTCCGGCAGCTTCTTTGCATCAAACTTTTATAATCAGCGAACGGTTGCAACTTTTGATCGTGAGTTTGGCGCGATTCGCGAAGTTTTATCCGACAAAAAGTCTTATATTCTCGTCGTAAATAGCGACCAAAAAAGCTTTTACGAAAACCTTTCACGAGATTTTTCGCGCGTGAAAATCACCGACAAAATCCCGGGAAAATACAATAAAGGCGAGCTAATCATCTCCGGCAGTTTTTTGGAAAACCAAGCAAAAAATAATAATAAAAATGTTCCGGACAGCGCAAATGTTTCGCGAATCACTTCCGATTTTACAAAAGACGGCAAAATTTTGGTTTACAAATATTAAAAAATTTTAAGTCGGTCCAGGGCTAAAGATTTTTAACTCGTTTTATTTCGCGAAATTATTGCTCGCGCTTGTCCAGCGTCATGAACTTTAGTCGTTCCGGGTGGAAATATAGGTCAACGCGGCCAGTCGGACCGTTTCGGTGCTTGCCGATGATCAGTTCCGTGATGTGCTGACGGTCGGTGTCCGGGTTGTAATAATCCTCGCGATAAAGGAACATCACGATGTCGGCGTCCTGCTCTATGGATCCAGATTCACGGAGGTCGCTCAGCATTGGGCGCTTGTCTGGGCGCGATTCCACGCTTCGCGAAAGCTGCGATAGTGCGATCACTGGCACATCAAGCTCGCGCGCAATCAATTTCAGACCGCGCGAAATCTCGGAAATCTCCTGAACGCGGTTGTCGCCATAATTTTTGCTCCCGCTCATCAACTGCAAATAGTCCACCACAATCGCGCCGAGTGGCATTTTGTGCGCTTGGCGGCGAGCTTTGGTTCGCATCTCCACGATGTTGATGCCGGGCGTGTCGCTCATGTAAATCGGCGCTTCGCTCATTTCTGCCATGGCTTCGGAGATTTTCGCGAAATCGTCGTTGGTCAGATTTCCGGTGCGAATATTCCAGCTGTCCACACCAGAAGCCTCCGCGAGCATGCGGTCAACAGTCTGCGAATTTGACATTTCCAAGTTGAAAATCAGCACAGATTTTTTCTCCTTGCTCGCAATATTCCAAGCGATATTTTGCGCAAAAGTCGATTTACCCATCGCTGGACGCGCCGCAAGAATGATTAAATCCGATTTTTGCAGACCGGCCGTCAATTTGTCCAAATCGCGAAAACCGGTTTTGACCCCGCGCATTTTCGTCGGGTCGCGGTGGAGCTCCTCCATGCGGTCATAACTTTCGGTCAAAATATTTTCAATTGGCACCAAATCGCCGGAGACCGCGTCATCTGTTAATTTCGTTAGTTGCTGTCCGACCACATCCGTCAGGTCATCAATGGTTTTGTCGCCGGTTTGACTGGAAGCAAGTTTTCCGAGATCGTCGCCGATTTCGCGAATTTTACGCAAAAATGCGTTTTTCTTGATGATTTCCGCATAATTTCCGGCATTTGTGCTGGTTGGCGGCGCGAACTGAATTAGCACTGAAATGTAATCCGGCCCACCAATCGTCTTCAAATCGCCTTTGTCGTTTCGCAAATACTCGCTCAACGTCAACATGTCAATCGCGGAATTTCGCGCGTCAAGTTCCTGCATTGCGGCAAAAATCGTCTTGTGTCGCGGATCACCAAAATCAGCCGATTTCACTTTGTCGTTCACATCAGCCAAAACCTCATTGTCCATCAAAATCGCCCCAAGTAAAGACCGCTCAGTTTCGGAATTATTCGGCGAAACTCGCGAAATCTCGTCAAGAGAAATAGTATCCTTCACCTGGCGAACCGCTTTTGCGCGGCTTGTTTTCTGGGTTTGAGTTTTTGCAAAGCTAAAATTTCCGTCAATCAGCGGAGCGTCGTGATTTTTTTCGCCGGACAGATCCGAACTCGTTGAACTTCCTTTTGGCATATTAAAACCAGTTTAACATTTTTCGCGAAAATCCGCTACAAGCTAATTACATCGCCGCCGATTATATCAAGAACTTTTGCCGCGTCTGAATCTTCTGGCGCTGGCTGGGGTTCAACTTTAATTTGCGAAATGCTTTGTTTTGAGTTTGCGATCGCGCGGTCTAATATGTCGCGAAAGTTCTTTGTGTCCGCCTTGATTCGCCAAAACTTTTTCGCAAAATAGAGTTTTAATTCGTTGTTTGAATTTCGAATTGTTGCATTTTTTACGAGCGCATAAGCTGCTGGTTCTTCAAGTTTTTCAAATTCTTCAATGACATTTTCCCAATTGAACTCTGAATTTTGCTCTTCATTGTTCGCGGTTTCTTTAACTGGCATCTCTGGAATTTCCTCAGTAATTTCATTAAATTCCATATCTTCTTTAACCTCTGTTAAATCATCATCATTCGCGAAATCGACTTCATTATTTTCCGGTTTTGGCAATACTGGCATTTCGATTTTTTTCTCAACTTTAAAGAAATCTGTTGAAGCTGTCGCACTTTTCGAAACACTTTTTTGCGCTGGTTTCTCAATAGTTTTCTGCGATATTTCTTTTGTGGAATTGCGTTCTGAAAAGCTCCCAAGAACGGAAACTAACTTGATTTTTGGGTTAAAACTTTTTGGCGCATCGAGAAGTTTGTCAATGAGATTGTACAACGTTGGGTCAGCAAGAGCGCTATTTGCGAGAGAATCGATCAGCTGATTTGTGATCTCAGCTGGCGTAAAACCGTTCAAAAAAATGCCGTTCAAAGCCTTTACGAGCTCTGTTGTATTTCCGTCCTCAATAAAGCCGATGATCGTCTCAATCTCATCCGAACTCGCTAGCCCCAATGTCTGTTCAACGGATTCTCGCGAAATTTCCCCAGGAATCTCCTTGATTTGGTCAAGAATTGTAATTGAATCGCGGAACGAACCGCCGCCTTTTTTTGCAATTAGCGCGAGAGCCTGATCTGTAATTGTAATTTTTTCTTTGTCAGATATTTCGCGAAGGTGCGCGGCGACCGTTTCCTGTGCGACAGGTTTAAAAGTGAATTTCTGCACTCGCGACAAAATCGTTGCCGGCACTTTTGAAAGCTCGGTTGTGGCGAGAATCAGATAGAGATGCTTTGGTGGTTCCTCGATCAATTTCAGCAAAGCGTCAAAAGCTTGGCGAGACAACATGTGGACCTCATCGATGATGTAAACTTTATTTCTTGATTTCATTGGCGCCAAATTTGCTCTTTCGCGAAGTTCTCTCGCGTCGTCAACGCTGCCGTGCGATGCCGCGTCGATTTCAATGATATCAAAATCTTCCTCACTGTAATTTGTCGCGTTGATTAGGTGAGCCAAAATTCTCGCGACAGATGTTTTCCCGGTTCCGCGCTGGCCAACCAGGAGATAAGAATGGGCGAAACTGTCTTTTTCTGCGGAGACTTTTAAGATGTCGATCACTTGCGGCTGCCCAAGAATTTCGTCGAGATTCTTGGAGCGATATTTTCTGTATAGCGCTAAGTTATTTGACATTTTTTCCCCTCATGATTACTATTTTACACTTTTTATTGCATTTTTTCGCGTATTTTTCGCGAAAAAATGTTGTTATTTTTCCATAAGTATTTTTGCGTTAATATTGCGGCGGAACAACAATGTTGTTTATGGTTGACCAGATATTTTCGCCATTCACGTCGCCCGAATTTACAAACGGCGCCAAAAACAAACTCGGCGTGTAGTTGACAGT
>CAXYVX010000030.1:0-6486 GCA_964292495.1 uncultured Candidatus Saccharibacteria bacterium | reverse complement strand
GCAACAAACACGAACTAGTAAATTCTTACTTTATAAAACAGCTATGTCTAATTCTTGACATAGCTGTTTTATTATGATACAATAAGAGCGTTAATTTTAGAGGTGGAGAAATTATATGTTTAGAAGAATCAATTTTAGTAAAAAAATAGCAGCTCTGACAGCTTTTTTCGCGAGCATCGTGTCGGTTTTCGCGAATTCCCTGCCCGCTGGCGCTTTGTCGCTGATGGACGTCATCAACGGATCTTTTCGTGGCGAAGGCCAGCCAACTGAGCTCTTCGGCAGCAACACAGCGATCATCCCGCGCGCAATCAACTTGATGCTTTTTGCGGTTGGCGTCATTGCGATTTTCATGCTGATCTGGGGCGGTTTGCGCTATGTTTTATCCGGCGGCGATTCTGGGAAAGTCAAAGACGCGAAGAACACCATTTTGTACGCAATTGTTGGTTTGGTTGTTGCCCTTCTGGGGTACGCCATCGTCAACTGGGTGATCCAAGTTGTTGGCGCCGGCGCAGCTTCCAGCTCAATGTCCGTCTAGATTTCGCGAAAACGACATATAACAAAAACCCCGCAATGCGCGGGGTTTTAATGTTTCGTCAAGATTAAAGAACTTGGATTTTCTTTGCTGCTTCTTGCTGAATTTTGTTAAAGCTGATTGTTAAAACGCCATCTTTCAAAACTGCTTCAACTTCATCTTCTTTAACGGCTACCGGCAGAACCAAAGTTCGCGAAAATTCGCCCCAGTAGCATTCCTGGATGTGCCACTGTGTAGCTTCGGTGTCGTCTCCGCTGCTCAAAGTGCCGCTGATTGTCAAAACGCCGTCGGCAATTGACACATCAAGTTCGTTCTTATTGACGCCAGCCGTGCGCGCTTTAATGATCAATCGATCAGTAGTTTCATAAACATCAACCGCCAATTGGCCAGGAACAGAATCATAATCCTCTTCCGTGTTCGCGACAGCCGGTGTTGCAGCTGTCTGCGCAGCGACCGCTTTTGGCGCTTCGGTTTGTTCGTTGTTATCATCAAAAAATACTGAGTCCAGCTCATCAAGCAACAGATCCTCATCTTTTCTCGCCATAAAATTCCTCCATCTCGCTTATATTAGGCTTTTATGGGATAATTATAGCGTAAGTTCGCGAGAAACGCAAAAAAATCGCCTATTACGTAGTAAATAAAACAATGAATGATTTTTTCGACCAGATATTGAGTTTTGCTGCACCCCATATATGCAAAGGCTGCGGAAAACAAGAAAACTCGCTTTGTAAGAGTTGTTATTTTAACATCATTGAAAATATATATGATAAATGTGTGATTTGTGAAATTCCCCAGCCACCGAATATAATATCCAAAAACGGCAATTTATGCGCGGATTGTTGCCGGCTGAATGATTTTTCGCGAATTTTTCTGGTTCATGAGCGAAAAGGCGCTTTGCTTCGCCTACTCGACGATTATAAATATAATTCAGAACGCGCCACTAGTGCGATTTTGGCGAAAATGCTTGATTGCGCGCTGCCAAGATTTGATCCGCAAACTACTGTCAGCTACATCACAACTTCTTCCCCGCACATTCGCGAGCGCGGATTTGATCACATGAAAATAGTTGCTGAGAAATTCGCGAAAATTCGTGGTTTGAAATGCGAAAAACTGCTTTTTCGCGAAAGCTCGGACAGTCAGCATGATAAAAATGCGCGCGAGCGAAAACTTTTGGCGGATAAAATGTTTTCTGTCCGCCCGAATCCGCCGGCGAAAATTCTGCTTTTGGATGACATTTGGACCACAGGCGCGACAATGTCGGCCGCGACCAAACTTTTGCTGGACGCCGGCGCGGAAGAAGTTAGTCTTGGAATTGTCGCGAAACAGGTCGGTTTGCACCGTAAAGATATGTAAATTCATTAAAACTGCTAAAATAGTGTTAATGTTTACAAAATTTCGCGAAAAATACAGCTGGTTGGATTGGCCGAGCTGGATTCTTTGGCCGCTGATTTTTCTGCTCTTTTTGATGATTTGTTGGCACCGAGTTGACCCGGATTTTGGCTGGCATTTGATGACTGGACGAGATATTTTGGCGCACGGAATTCCGCAACATGACATTTTTACGTACACTGCGCCGGATTTTCAATGGATAAATGTTGAATGGCTGAATGACGTGCTTTTCGCGAAACTTTACGACGCGGGCGGATATGCGCTTTTGGGCGTGTTTTGCGCGACAATTTGGACCAGCTCAATCGCGATTATTTCCAGAATTCACCCGCCGTTTAGCGGTAAAAAAAATGCGAAAAATGCTGAAAAACCGCGGCTGATTGCTTCTCCGCTGCTGTTGGCCGCGGCTGTGCTTTTTGCTGCGTATGCTGGATCTCGCACGCAAATTTGGATGGTTTTCAATTTGGCGGTTTTATATTTTATTCTGAATTCACCGAAGAAAATCTTTCGCTGGGCGCTGCCGGCGCTTTTTATTGTCTGGGCGCAACTTCACGGAAGCTGGCCGGCTGGGATCGCTTTGATTGGCTGGTGGGCGCTTTTTCGCGAAAAAAATCTTCGTGAAAAGCTTATTTTGATTTTGATTGCGGCGCTCAGTTTTGCAGTGACTTTGATCAATCCTTACGGTTGGAACGCATATTTTGTTATCATTCAGACCGCGTTTGATCATTCTCTGAAAAGCACGATTTCTGAATGGATGCCGCTTTGGGTGAATATTCCGAAAGAAACCGCCGCGTTTATGGTTGTTGCGTTGTTGGCGGCGCTTTTGTTTTTTGTGAAAAAATCCCATAGAAATATCAATGTTTTGCGCGATCCTTTGTGGCCGTTTTTGATCGCTTCTTTTTTTTCAACGCGTTATTTACCGCTGTTCGCGATGTTTTCGTTGGGCGCAATAGACGATATTTTTCGCGAAAATATTTCAGAAATTCCCCGAAAAATCAGTGTTTTAAAAAAATGCATTCTTGCTGGATGTTTATTTGTTTTCGCGATGATTTTGAGTTTCTCTTTTTATAGCTCGGGGTTCATGATTTCACAACCGGTCAATCCTGAAAAAGTTCCGCTTTCAAAAATTACGGATTATTTTGCGCAAAATCCGTGTCAGGGCAATATATTTAATTCGTATAATTTTGGCGGTTATTTCATCTGGAAAATGCCGGAGAAAAAAGTTTTTATAGATGGCCGTATGCCGAGCTGGACCACAAACGGAGCGCTGTTTGGACCGACGTATATGGAGGAATATAATCGCGTCATAAATGACGATGCTTTTCGCGAAAAAACGTTTGCAAAATATAATATCACCTGTGTTGCGATTGATAAATTTGCGCGTCCAGACAAGCCAATTGCTGAGAAACTTCGCGAAAATCTTGAATGGAAAACGGTTTTTGAAGAGCCGGGAATGATTGTTTTTAGGAAGAAATAAAAAAGACTGATTTTAGTTCAGCCTAAATAATTTTATGGCGGAAGCGAGAGGATTCGAACCTCCGAAGCTTTTACACTTACACGATTTCGAGTCGTGCGCCTTCAACCACTCGGCCACGCTTCCGCAGTCAATTATATCAGTTTTTCAGAGAAATTAAAGTTTGATGATTTTTGTCAATTTGTCCACAAAATTTTCCGCGGATTCTTCCATTGGCATGCGCTCGCCGAGGACGTCAACAATTTCTTCGCCCTGATCTTCGTGGATGAACATGGTGTTTCCGAGGCCAAATCTTTTTACGGGGATCAGAACGAGTTCCCACATCGCGCCGATTTGGCGCACGCTAAATGCGCGATATTCCGCGAAAGGATGAATAATTCCGTCGATGACGACTCCGTTTTCATTTAGAATGTAATTTATTTCTCGCGCTGGACGCTTGCTGACGACAAAAATTGCTGCAACCATCGCGATGACCATAACACCGGTGGAAATTGCGCTGACAATCTGAAAAATGTTGAACACTACTAAAACTGCGAGAATCGCGAGAATTGCAATTGTAATCAAAACAAGAACCAAATTCCATTTTCCGCTATGGTTGTGGTCAATTGCCTCGCTGGCTGACCACTGTATTTCGGGAAACTCTGGCACTTCGTTTGCCTCCTCGGGGGAATTAGTTTCCTCTTCGGTCTGAAAATGAGTTGTCTCGGCAAACGGCTGCGGTGCCTCTTCCGAAGAATTCACTTCGGGAAAAAGATTATTATGCTCATCCTTATCCATACTAAAATTATAACACACATTTTTAAAACAAGTATTGACAAAAAATTGAAATAATGTATAATTGTAGTAATCTTATAGAAGATTAACAAGTGTGGATCTTGCCAAAATCCAAGAAAATTTATAATGAGGTGAAAACTATGAGACTGATTGTAATTATTGCCATTGGGCTTAGCCTGTATCTCTATTTCAAGGGAAAAGATGCTGGTAAAAATGGCAAAAATAATGCGTCGCCAATCATTGGAAAAACGCTGTTCGAGGAAGGAAAAGCAAGTGGATATAGCGCGAAGCAGAATGCTGCGGGGCATGCGACATATCCAAAAGAGTTTTGGAAACAAGATGTTGTCAAAATTGACACAGCTGGTAAAACGCCAAAACAAATCATTGACGATGCTATTTATCGTCTGGACAAAGAAGATAAGGATCGCCCTGAAAAAGCGAAAATCTATATTCAGCGCGAAAGTGGAACTAACATTAAAATCTTTTTCACAAGATTTTTGATTCATAAATCAAGTCTTGGTCTTGAGAATGGGCGATACAGAACAGACGTTATTTTCAGTCTCGGTTTTGACGGCTTGGTGTCGATTGAATATCGCCACGGAAGAGCCATTAAAAAAGAGTGCGATTTTAAGAATCCTGAAAAGGTTAAAGTCGTGTCACCTTCTAATGTGACAATTATGAGCATGGGAGGAATGATCACTGATTACACCGCAATGTCTGAGGTTATTAGAGCTCTTGGCTACAAATAACCTCATGCGCCTCCAAACGGGGCGCATTTTTATTTCCAAAACAAAAAATCGCGCGAAAATTCACGCGATTTTGGCGGAGGATCGGAGATTCGAACTCCGGCGCCAGGTTTCCCCGACCTAACGATTTAGCAAACCGTCCCCTTCAGCCACTTGGGTAATCCTCCAAATTTTTAACGCGGCGCATTTAAGAGCAATCCGTTTCAAGCATTATTATATCAGACTTTCAAAAATCTGGCGGAAGGTGCGAGATTCGAACTCGCGGTGACGTTTCCGCCACGACGGTTTTCAAGACCGTTACCTTAAACCACTCGGTCAACCTTCCGCATATATTTTATCACACTTTATCTCGCAAACGGATGCGAAATTTTCCAGAAAAAGCTTGGCTCTGACAAATCTTCTTTCGCGATAATTTCAACCGCTCGTCCGCCTTGAATATCTTCAATTTTTCCGACATTTTCTCCGCGTTTCAAATTGTCTTTTTCGCCCGATATTTTCGTCTTAAAATCAATTTTTTCATCTGAAAATGTCGTGATGGCCAGATCATCTTTCGCGACTAAATCCACCGTCTTCCCTTCCAAATTTTTTGCAGAGCCAATCACTTGCCCAGCCGAGATTTTTCGCGAAATGAGATTTTTTTCAGCGGAAGAAACCAAATTTTTTGTCCCTTCAAAAACCGATTCGTAGCTGTCTTGTCCGAGCAAAACTGAAATCACGGTTTGCCCGCCGACTTTCGCGGAGACGACAAGATTGTATCCAGCTTCATCGGTGTGGCCGGTTTTCCCGGCGAAAATTCCCTGTTCGCCCAGAGTTTCGTTCGTGTTGAAAAGACGCTGTCCGGTGGATAAAATGGCGGTTTTTTCACCCATAATTTCGGAAATTAACGGATTTTTCAGAGCAATGCTGACCAATTTGCACAAATCAGCTGGAGTTGAAACAGATCCAGCGTCCAAACCCGAGGCGTCGTCGCCGATTTTTGTTGAATTCAAACCATGTTTTCGCAACCAATTCTCGGCCGCTTTTCTATAATTTTCAAAATCTCCAAAAATGTCATTCACGGCGCTGTCAGCCAAATTGTCAGCACCAACGATCAAAATCCCTTCAATAACTTCGCGAAAAGCCAGTTTTTCCCCGTTCATGACCGGCAAATTTGAACCATTCAAAGCCAAAATTTGGTGATAAATCTGAACGTCTTTTTCACTGAATTCAAATTTATGATCTGGGTTGGAAACGTTTTCCGACAGAACCAGCGCGGTGATGATTTTCGCAACGCTCGCAGTTGGATGCGGATCTGCTGAGCCGTTGGTTCGGCAAGAAACCGAATTTCCGTCAATCAAACCAACGGCGGCAGAAGATTTTTTAGGCCAGCCAAAATTATTCGCGAATGTTGGCTGAAACGGCGCAGAAGCAGAAATTTTCACGCTTGATTTTCTCCCGCCAAAAAACATCAGATAAATCGTCAACAGGACAAAAATAGTCATAATTGAGACAGCGCGAACTTTTCGCGAATCGTTTTTGCTCGGTTTCTTTTTGCTAAAAACGCGAGTTTGCCCCAACTCATTCATGAAAATATT
>CAXYVX010000029.1:0-7485 GCA_964292495.1 uncultured Candidatus Saccharibacteria bacterium | reverse complement strand
GTTGCAGGCGCGCTTGATGCAGTGAAGGAACTTTCGCAAAACTATGATTTATTTGTTTTAAGCTCGCTTCCCTGGGGCAACGCGACAGCGGCGCAGGAAAAAGTTTTGTGGTTAAAACGATATTTCGGCGAAGATGAAAACTCGGTTTTTTACAAGAGAATCATTTTTTCTTCGCGAAAAGATTTAGCAATCGGCGACTATTTAATAGACGACCGGCCAACAAACGGCGCTGAAAAATTCCCTGGAAAAGTTTTACGGTTCGGTGGCGAAGAATTCCCGGATTGGCGGGCTGTTTTAGACTTCTTTGAGCGCGAAATCTAACGGCTTGTAAAATCGCGAAAATCCGATTGTTTGGGCGGATTTAATTTTATGTAGAATTCAAAAAAATCCCCGCGAGAGCAGGGAATTAAGATTATAAGTGAGATATGATCTGATTGATCACATCATATTTTGCTTTTGAAGCGTCAATTCCAATCACATTAAAATCTCCGTCCGGATTGTCAATAATCATTTGGTAGCCTTCATCGACCAGCGCGCGAAATTCGTCTCCGCGCGTCTTAAAAGCGTCCGAATTCAAGCAGCCCGGAGCGCGATCAATGATCCTTTGACGGGTTTTCTCTTGATCTGCGACGAGCAAAAATGTTTTGTCTGGGCGAATATAACCCGGCGCCATCACCATTTTGTTGAATTTCAAAATTCTCTGGTAGTTGAATTTATTTCCAAAACCTTGATATGTAATCATTGACAGCCAATTCCGCGTGGAAATAACAGTCGTGCCCGCTTCGAGCGCCGACCAAATAACTTTGTGCCACAGCTTTGTTCTGATCGCCGTAAAAAGCAGAATTTCCGTTCTGTTTTCAAGCTCAAAACTCGCGTCATGCAAAATTTCCCCAATCTTATCAGAGAATTCCAGCTCAGATTCATTCACTGAACCTTCGCTGACCAACTTCACAGTTTTTCCGGTTCCGCGAAGATGCTCTGCCAAACCGTTTGCAGTGGTGGTTTTCCCAGCTCCATCAGCGCCTTCAATAACAATGTATTTTCCGACTTTCATATTTTTACCTCACTCTTTGTAATGTTCAGCGAAACGCCATAAATATCTTTTCAAAAATTCGCGAAAAATCAAGCACGAGCAAGTATAATGTTATAATACTGTCATGAAAAGCGAATTCCCGCAGAATAATTTTGAAAAATTTCCGCCGATTCCAAACGACGCTTGGAAATTTTTTGATGAACACGTTAAATACGACAAAAACTCAAAATCAAATTTGAATCCGGAAAATAACAGAGGAAAAGATGCAGTTGCTGTTGAAAAAATTTTGCATGATTTCTTGTCAACAAAAAGAATTTCTGAGGACACATATAACGCTGCAAATCTCACGCTACTGGCAGACGAGGCGCAAAAAGGCGGATATTTTTCGCGAAATTCAGCACGCGCCATAAACACTTTTTTTGAAAATCAGAGAAAATTTTCCGAGAATAATTTTTCGGATGACGTGGACGATTCGCGAAATTTCATCGCCAGCATTCTGAGCGACCGAAAACTTTTGACGGATTTTCTTGACGAAGAAATCGCGAATTTTCACCATAACGATATTTCGGAAGGGCAATTGAATTCTTTGCCGAAAATTGGAAAAGACCGAATTTTAAGTGATAGAAAATTGGCTGATTTTTTGAGCGGAGATCCAACGACGCAAGTCCCAGAAGAAATTTGGGCGAAAAAACCAAACTTTGTCGCGCCCGACGAGCTGAACGAGCGATTGATAAAAAAAATAAATCTTGAAAGCATTTTGATTTCTGCATCTGAAATTTTGGAGAAACTGACGGCTTCGCGAATTTCTGCAGACAATTCGGCCGAAACTTTGAAAAACGTTTTTTTCGCGGAAACTTTGGTTGCGCCGATTGTTGGGCTGATTGGGATTGACGGGATGGAAATGGCGCTAGTTTCAGCCGCGACGCGAAATAGAATGTTGAATACAGGTGAAAAATCCTATGTTGACGCCGCAAAAGAAATCTTGACAAGCCATGGAAATCACGAAAAAGTTCGCGAAGATGTGGCGCTAATTTTTAGCGAATTAACAGATGAAAGCGTGGGCGCGCCAGCAGTGGAATACAGCCGCTCACACCACACTTTGCTCGGGCAAGGCAGCGCAAAAATCCGCCGAGAGTTGACAAACGGCGACATCCGCGAACACGATTTGCGGTTTGTTTGGCGACGCAAAAGTTTGGGATCGCTGGCACAAAAAATCAAAACACATAACGCAAGTCTTCAAAATAATTACGAGCCGATGGATTTCATTGGTGGCGCGGTTATTGTAAAAGATGGTGAGCCGGTTGAAAAACTTTTCGCGGAAATCGCGAAACGGGCAGAACTGCGCCCAGACTTGGAATTTCGCCCAGCAAGCCACCGAGATTTCGCGATTATTGTTCACGGAGACAGCGAATACAGGAAAAAAACTCGCGAAGAATTGTCAAAAAAAGGTTTTGAGCCTGAGGATATTGAGTTTCAAAAAGACGAGCGCGGGATGAATTTAAGCAAATTTTCGTTCGTGGCGAAAGATGAAAACAACGACAAATTACCTATGGAATTGCAGGTTTTAACAGAGAATTCGCGCGCTGCGATGCGCTACCGAGAAGCCGCCCATTTCGCGTACAAACTGAAAGCTGAAATCACGCCAGATATGCTGACCGCGATGGCAAAAATTCACTCGAGGCGCGACAAAATGCGCGTGAACCAGCCTCGAAACCCCAAAGCTGGCGACGATTTTCAAGATAAAATCAAGAAATATTCCGAGACGCCAGTTTCGCGAAAAATCTGGGAAAAATACGAGAAACCGCGCAATTACAGGGAAACAACTGGCGAAGAAATTGCCGCAAAAAGCGTGGCGAAACATGCCCGAAAAATCCGCGATCACAAAGCTTGAGTTTTCGCGAAAAGTTTGATATTATAGAGGAAGCGTTATCAAAGACAGCGAGTGCGAAAGCTTAATTTCTCGCCTAGGTAAATTTCTTATCGAAACTTGGTGATGCGAATTTTAACAATCGGATCTCAAAATTAGTCAAATTTCGCGTTTTTCGCGAAAATAATAACCAAAAGGAGAATTTTAGATGGCAATTAGCAAGTCTAAAAAACAAGATTTGGTTGCTGAGCTGAACGAACTGCTCGCCAGTGCAAAGATGAGCGTTTTTGCGAATTACACCGGTTTAACCGTAGCTGAAACGCAAGAACTTCGCCGCGCTGCACGAGCTCAGGGCGTGAAAATCAAAGTGGTGAAAAACCGCTTGGTGCGCGTCGCTATGAAGAGCAATGACGGTTTGAAAGAATTGGATTCTTCGAGCTTGAAAGGGCAAGTTTTGTATGCTTTTTCAGATGAAGATGAAGTTGTTCCGGCAAAAGTTCTCGCGGATTTCGCGAAAACTCACCCGGCGCTCAAACTCATGGGTGCGTTCAATGCTGACGGTATAATGAATGAGGCGGAAGCGGAAGTTTTCGCAAATCTCCCGACCAAAAACGAGCTTATCGCTCAGGTCGTGGCGACTCTTCAAAGCCCGCTCGATGGAATTTTGTCCGGTATCAACGGACTTGGTTCTCTGTTAAATGCGGTTGAAGCAAGCAAATAGCAATCAAATTATTCGCGTGAAAATCGCGGAAACACATGACAACTCGCGATTTTTCGCGAAAATTAAAGAAGGAGAAAGATATGGCAGATATCAAAAAATTGGCAGAAGAACTGACCAAATTGACCGTTCTTGAAGTGAACGATCTGAAAAACGAATTGAAAGAAACTTACGGCATCGAACCGGCAGCTGCGGCTGTCGCTGTTGCCGGCCCGGCAGCTGCGGCTGCTGACGCTGCTGATGAAAAAAGCGAATTCACCGTCACATTGAAAGACGCTGGCGCACAGAAAGTTGCTGTCATCAAAGCCGTCAAAGAAATCACCGGCCTCGGCCTCGGCGAAGCAAAAGCTATCGTCGACGGTGCACCAGCACCAGTCAAAGAAGGTGTTGCGAAAGCCGACGCAGAAGCGATGCAGAAACAGCTCGAAGAAGCTGGCGCGACTGTCAGCCTCGACTAATTACGCCACGCGAACTTCGCGAAACGATCCGATTGTCTTTAAAGCCCCGTTTTACGGGGTTTTTTGGTATAAAAAAACCGCACGAAGCGGTTATGGATTCGGGTCAATCTTTTTGAATGACTTGTCCACTAAATCCAGAATGAACATTGAAATTACCAGAAATACAATAAATCGCAAAACAGTTATACCGTCATTTGTGATGCCGATATATGTGATTGTGGCGCACAAATACGATGTGGCGATTGTATACGCCGCACGTTTTGGATGCGGAAATTCACGTTTTTTCTCCTTGCGAATTGCAAAAAATACAAGTACTGGCAAAACAATGAGTGCGCCCGGAATTGTATATAGCAATTTCATAAGCAAAATTTGAATGTTAATTGGAATGAACTGAGGCATATTTTCACCTCTTTCTTTTTATTTCATCACTTACGATGATAATTTATTTTAATACTAAATACAATTTTTTGCAAGTTTTTTGCAAGAATTTTGATTTTTTCGCGAAAAAATGCATCATTATGACAACGTTTTTTGCGATAACATCGGTGGAGGTTGTGGAAAATGTCGTTTGGCGGAAAAAGTTGATGGTCTTGATTTCGCGGATGTTTGGTGGTAGAATAAAATCATAAAATTTAATAACAGAGACAGAAAGCGAGAAATCAGTCTATGGATAACGGTGATATAAATTTGCCTGAGAAGCAGGTGAAGCGTTTGCGCGCGCTCATTTCAGAGGCAGAAACAAATTTGGCAGCAGCGAAAGAACTTTTGGTGAGCCTTGCTGGCGAAGAAGGAATGCCAGTTCGCACAGCGGAAGAAGTTGCTGGAAAAGTGATTGAGGGTGTTTTTGACGGCCAAACAATGCATGACGCGGACGGAAAAGCTTATCCAGTTCCAGCCAACTACGCCAGTAAATCAAAATTAGTTGAAGGCGACATTTTGAAATTGACAATTACAGACGATGGTAGTTTTATTTACAAACAAATTGGCCCAGTCGCGAGAAAACAGCTCATCGGGCAGCTGATTCAGCACGACGGCGCATATTACGTCGAGGCTGGCGAGCGCGAATTCCGCGTTTTGCTCGCAAGTGTGACGTTTTTCAAGGCGCACGTTGGCGACCAAGTTTCAATCATTGTTCCTGAGGACAATCGCGAAGCCGAATGGGCCGCAGTTGAGGCTGTTCTGTAGAAGCGTTTCATTTCAAAATTCGCGAAGTTTTGGCTTCGCGTTTTTTGTTTATGAAATATCATTGTGTTTACGTTTTATTGTGCTATAATAAAATTAGAAAGTCTTACATATGTAGGCAGATTTTTTGCCTTGAAACTGCGAGGTGGATTTGTTTATGCAAAAAGAGGAGGGTAAATGAGAATAATTTCAAAGAGAAGAACGATGTTTTCTGCGCTATTTTTAGCTTTCGCGATTTTCTCGACGATGATATTGCTGTCAATAACTGGCGCAAAAAAGGTTTCAGCGGACGGAGTCGACGTTAATGTTCCGCTTCATGTTACATACACGCCAGAAGGTTCTTGCGGTACCATCGGATTTTGCGAAGGCATTGAAACTTCTACCGACCAGAACAATTATACGGCGCACATTTATTTGACCGCGGTTGGTAAAAACATGACGCCCTCAGTGTATGCGGACAGAATTATGCGCATTGATGGCACGCGAATTGACGGAATAAATCCTTCTGGATGCGCGTCGGCCTCAATAAGCGGGGCGTCGTCAGTCACAACTGGGCACAATTATTTCGCGAAAGCGAGCAACAAAATCACCATCACAATAAACATCTCAAACTCTTCTGCTTGCTCGGGAAAAAATGTCGAGATCAAATTTTCGTCGCTCCAAAACTACAACTCAACTGGCGTGTATCCAAACAATAACCCTGCTCAGTGGATCAGCTGGGCGATTTCGTTTTCAATCCCGACAATGTACACGAACAACATAACGCTTTCGGCGGTGGTGGATAACGACACTTCGCGAAATTCAACCGGGCAGCGTTTTCAGGGCTATTTATATGACGGAACGACATCCGCGCCGAGAGGTTCCAATGGTTCTGGAACGGTCAAGGCCACGCCTGGCGACAAAATATCTTGGTGGTTCCAGGCTAAAAATAACGACGGAAATTTATCCACGTTTTCATCTATGGACCTCTGTAATTATCGTGGAGGATTTGCTCCTGGCGGCGCATGGAACAACACGCCGTCAGCATTTCCCGCTGACCCAAATGCGAAGACTGGCCACTTGATGGATTCAGCTCTCGGGGTATGCACTAACGGAAATAGTGCTGACAATTACCAATCTATTGGACGATTGTCGCCAAACGGAACGTCAACCTGGGGGACAATGAACTGGGGCGCTGCGAATATGGGGAACTCAAATTATACAACCTACACCATCACGCAAAACGATGTCGGAACGACCGCTTGTCAAAACGCACGCAGCAGCTGGAATAATGGCAGCTGGCAATGGATGACATCTCCGTGGGCCTGTGTCAACACTCCATACCAATACAGCACCAATCCGCAGTCATATATCAACGGCCAACAGCCGACTGCAACCTGCACCGACCTATCAAATAAATCAAACACACACGCGAATTGTTTGCCGATCAACAGCACTTCTGGCAACGCTACCGCCGCAGCAACTTTTTCGCACAAAGCCGTAAACTCCGGTCCAACAAAGCGCTGGGGGCCAACAAACATCTCTATCGTCCACAATGTCAACCCAGGAGGAACATGGGGAAGCGCATTTTCAAAAAATTCTTGGCCAGTCAACAGCAATGATTCGGATATAAAAAACGGCAACGACACAACATCTCAATCTGAAAACACACTGAACGTAAATTTCGCGAATGACGCCGGAAAAATCTGGTGCTCAGAATTTGTCGTCAGCCCAGGCAGCTACAATAATGGAACCAGCGGCGGCGATGCAACTTCAACACCTCGCTGCGCACACGTTGCCTATAACTACTCTGTCTCAGTTGTCGGAACGGGCAACGTCTCAGCCGATACAAACGGCAACCAGGATTGTAGTGGTGGATCAACCCAAATCGGCACCGCCGCGACATTAAATTACACAATTTCCGCGAAATCTGGCGTGGTCAACGGCAGCACAGCCACAAAATCACTGCCTGTCTCATGGCGCGTGGTGGACGACAGCGGAAACGTTTTGCCGACCTCTCAATATTCGCCAGCATCTCCGTCAGGCGGCCAAGTTTTGATGCCGGGTCAAGAAATCAAAGTGGTCGTAAATGTCTCGCCGCAAACCACGGTTGGACAGATCGTCAATTACCACCTGCAAATCTCAGATAACGGCACTTGGGCAAACAGCTCAAACCCAATCTTGACACAGCAGGACAACCAAACGAATCACTCATCAAGCGATGGTTCATGTACGGTTTTCGCCAAAC
>CAXYVX010000028.1:0-9661 GCA_964292495.1 uncultured Candidatus Saccharibacteria bacterium | reverse complement strand
AAATAAAAACAATTCTGCGCTTTTACGATGCAGAATAAATCTTTTCAAACCCGCCCGGAAATTACCGGGCTTTTTTCGTGAAAAAAGGAGCCGTAGCTCCTCAAATTATATTTTCCTGATTAAATATACAGGCCGAGGTGAATCTCTTCCGACGCATTGAATATAAATTATTCTTTTGACAAAATCGTCAATACTCGTCCGCCCTGGCAAATCAATAGATTTATTGGATAAACCATGTTTTATTTCAATAGTAAATCCAGTCTCGCCGTCCGTTTTGGTCTTCAATTTGTCTGATATGCGCCAATCTTGTCAACCGTTTTGCAACGTTGGTTTTTGGCTTGCCAGCAGATAAACCGCTCTGTTTTCCTCGCGAAAATCCTCGACATCTTCAAGAACAACAATGACCCATTCGCGCTCTTTGTTAATTGTAGCCGCAGCAAATTCAAGGATTTCGCTCACAAATTCTTTTGTAGACCAATCGGAATTATCCAACATTATGTTTGCTAAAAGATTTGCTGAATCTACACATTTATCCAGGTTGGTTGAATTATATTCGTTTCTGATGAAATTAACCGCCTCTGATAAAATCCGCGTCAATCTTTCGTTTGATGCATTGAATTTCGTGTCGCCTTTTTTGATTTCATTCACAAATTCCATTTGGATTCCCGCTCTGGTCGCTCGGTTGATCACGTCTTTAATATAATCTTCCCCAAGAACGCTTCTAATGAAACTTCGCGAAAAGTTTCCGCCAAAACCTTTACTGTAAAAAAGCTCTGAAACGACACCTTTCGTGTCTCTTGATAAGTTTTTATAGTTTATCATATCTATCACCTCTTTCAATGTACAATTCGCTTGTGCGAACATAAAAACAGTATAAGTCAATAACAGATGTAAGTCAATATTTCCGCAGAACTATTTCGTGGCGGATTTGCGCTTCTTAGCAACAGGCTTTTTCGTGCCAGCTTTTCGCGAGACGGTTTTCTTCGCAGTTTTTCGCGTGGTTTTGCTGGATTTTTTGGCGGCGGTTTTCGCGGTTTTTCGCCCGCGCCCAAAGCGTCTTTTGCCTGGTTCTGTGCCGGTTTCTTCCAAGATTTTTCGCGCCTGCGCCTCTGTTATTTTCGCCAGCTCAGCCGGATTTTCGCGAATTTCTTTGTCAATTTTAGCGTTCTTTTTTCCGTCCGTGATGTAGGCGCCCCAGCGTCCGTTCAGGATTTTAATCTCGCCAAAATCCGCGACAGTTTTGTTGGCTTCCGCCAGGATTTTTTCGCGAATTTTAGCCAACGCGTCGTCAAAAGTTTCGTCAAACGGCGAGGTTTTCCCCAGAGAAACAAACAATCCGCCGGTTTTGTTTCCGGTTTTTCGCAGTGCAACATACGGCCCGAATCGTCCGATATTCGCGAAAATTTCCGCTCCGTCCGGTCCGTCAAACGGCGCGAGCAAACCGCCAACTTTCGCGAATTTTTCATCACCGATTTCGTCCGCCAAATTCGCCGCAAACGATGCCGGCAATTTCCCGATCACGCGCGGCAACTCAAACATTTTCAACGCGCTGGCGAGGTCAATATTTTCCATGTTTTTGCCTTTTGGAAAATTCGCGAAAACCGGCGTCCACGATTTGTCATCTTTGTGCGCTTCAAGATCGCCGCGCACGAGCATCGGTCCAAAGCGTCCGACTCGCGCGAAAATCGGCTCACCCGTTTTTGGGTCGTCGCCAATTTTTTTCGCTCCAGCCACGGCTGAGCGTTCAATCGCGTCCGAGCCGAGAATTTTTTCATGGAAAGGATCGTAGAAATCGCGCAACATTTTTTCTTTCGCGAGTTTTTTCTCGGCGACTTGGTCAAGTTCGCTCTCAACTTTTGCGGTGAATTTGTAATCGTCAATGTCCGCGAAATACTCGTTTATGAAGTCTGTTATTGTGCTTCCGATCGGTGTTGGGACGAGTTTTCCTTTGGTTGATCCGGTTTTTTCTTCGCCGACTTTTCGCGAAATTTCGCCGTCAGGTTTTCGCAAAATTTCTATAAATTCGCGCGGTTCGCCTTCGCCTTCGCCTTTTTCCGCGTATCCGCGATTTTGGATGGTGGAAATAATTGTCGCATAGGTTGACGGGCGGCCAATTTCGAGTTCTTCCAATTTTTTCACCAGAGAACCTTCGGTGTAGCGCGCGGGCGGTTTCGCGAATGTTTGCCGAGCCTTCATTTCGCCGGCATCAAGTTTTTCTCCCTCTGTTAATTCCGGCAAAATCTCGTCTTTTGCGGCGCCATAAACTTTCAAAAATCCAGGAAAAACCACGGTTGAGCCATTTGCAACAAATTTTTCGGAATGCTCGGAAATTTCAATCTCAACGTTCGTTCGCGCAATTTTTGCGCTCGCCATTTGGCTTGCTAGCGTTCGCGAACGGATCAGATTATAGAGTCGCTGCTCGTAAGAACCGGCCGCCGCGACATTTTCGTGGCTTGGATCTGTCGGACGGATCGCTTCGTGAGCCTCTTGCGCGCCGGCGGTTTTGGTATGAAATTTGCGGATTTTTAGATAATCGTCGCCGAAAGTTCGCGAAATATAATTCCCCGCCGCACCCAAAAACTGGTTTGATAAATTCATGGAATCGGTGCGCATATACGTGATGTGCCCCTGTTGATACAAGCTTTGCGCCGCGCTCATCGTGCTGCGCGCCGACATGCCGAGCCGCGCGTTGGCGTCCTGTTGTAAAGTTGATGTTGTGAACGGCGGCATTGGATTGCGCGTTCCGTCGGTTTTCGCGATTTTTGCCACCGTGAATTGCGCGCTTTTCAGGCTCTCCAAAAATTCACGTGCGTCGTTTTCGTTCGCGAAATCTTTGTTCAGTTTTGCGGAAATTTCGTCGCTGTTTTTCGCGAAAATCGCCGAAGTTTTATAGACAAAACTTGAATCAAACTTCACGATTTCTCGTTCGCGCTCCACCAATAATTTAACCGCCGGCGATTGGACGCGTCCAGCCGATTTTCCGCCCGGAACTTTTTTCCAGACCACGGGCGACAATTCAAATCCGACCAATCGGTCCAAAATCTGCCGCGCCTGCTGTGCTTTAACTAAATCCATGTCAAGCGCGCGCGGGTTTTTCAGCGCGTCAAGCACCGCGGTTTTGGTGATTTCCGTGTATGTCACGCGATTTTTTTCGCTTGTTGAAAGCCCCAAAACTTTCGCGAGATGCCACGCGATCGCTTCACCTTCGCGGTCCTCATCAGATGCGAGATAAACTTTTCCGCCGGCCGCCAAAACTTCTTTTGCGGCTTTTTTTAATTCGCGAACGGTTTTTGTTTTGTCCGCGTCAATTTCGTAAACTGTCTCAAAATTCCCGCCAACAGATGTGTCAATCGCCTTTTTTTCTTTCGTGTCTTTCGCGATTGACCGAATGTGGCCAACGCTCGCCATGACCTCAAATTCCTGGCCGAGATATCCGCTGATTGTGTGTGCTTTTGCCGGAGACTCGACGATGATTAAGTTTTTTATCTTGCTACTCATTCGAAACATTATATATTTATTTTTGCGAAAATCAAAGCGTCGCGAAATCAAAAGAAAAAGCCTGCCGTCTGACAAGCTTATTTTGCGATGTTTATGCGCTGATTTTTGACGCGATTTTTTTTGCGATTCGCGTTTCCTGTTTTGGAATTCCTAAATTCAGCAAGAAATCATGGTATGGCATGTAAACTCTTGCTGTTTGAAAATTGACGCCGCTTTCGTCGCACGTTTGCCAGATTTCGCGAACAAGCGTGTTCCAACAGCGTTTTTGCAAAGTAAGAACCTTCGTGTTTTCGTCAATTTCCACGCCGCCTTTATCCTCAAAACAAATTTGGTCGGTGGTTTGTGAAATTGCAATTCTCACTTCGCGGTTTACTCTATGAAGAGATACTAAGACGCTGTCAATCACAAAAGTGCACCACTTCCAAATATCGCTAAAATTCTCAGCACCGCCGTAAATTGGAGCTTCTGAAACGAGATTTTCCTTGAATTCTTCATATGTCGCGAATTTTTTTGAATAATATGCAACGTTAGAATTTTTTCGGCAAATCCTGAGCTGGTATCTCCAGCTAACTTTTCCTGCAGACATGTTGTAAACAATTTCTGCAAAATCTTCTTTGTCTGGTCCGTTTTTTTTCATATATAAACACCTCTTTTTGTAATGTGCAAGGCTCGCGAAACCTTGGTTTGAAAGAAACTTTCCTTTCAAAAATTTATCTCCGCGACAAGATTTGGATATAATACCATATAAATCCAATTTTTGCCAAATAAAAAGAACCTTCGTCTGAAGGTTCATGAAACTTAATGAAACTTAGCGAATTATGTACAGCTTCCCATTTTTTAGGTCCGCCGCAATCCTCCATTTTTCACTGGGCTCAGATAAATTCTGATTAATTTCCCAGTGTTCGGCCGGCCAGCCGATCTGTATCAAACGCGGAGTAAATTCAACCCGCTCCGATTTAGTTGAATAAATCGGCCTCTCGTCGATGATAAATCTCAGCCACAGAATTTTAATTTCCGTGTCTAAAAACCTCATTCCCGGCGGATGCGTCAGTGCAATTATTTCCGGGTCAGGAATCGCGAAAATATTCGTTTTCCCCAGCCCGATTTTTATACAGGCGTCTAGCCGCCTTACACCCCAGAAGTTTGACTTGTAGGGTTTTCCTCCATTTTCATCTTCAAAAAACTTGAATCCGAGCCCGTCAAACTTCTCAATCTGCCCGAGCGCACCGCCGTCTTTCCGGCTCGTAATCGCGAAGTCAATTTTAACTGTTTTGTCCATTTAAGTTCCCCTTTCAAATGTACTCGCCAGTTTGAGTTTGGCATATGTAAATTATATCATGAATTTATGTTTTTTCAATACCGCTTAAGCTATAAAATCTGCCAAAGATCGCCGTTTTTCGCGATTTCGCCTTCAATTTCAAGTAAAGTCAAAAATGCGTTGGATTCTGGAATTTTTCGCAAAAGTTCATCTGTTGAAAGCGAATTTCGCGAAAGTTCAGCAAGAATTCTACCAGGGATGGAATCGTCTTTTTTGACGGTTTTTGCGGTGGATTTTTTACGCTTTTTTACTGATTTTTTTGGAAAACCATGTGATTTTTCAGGGAGAAATTCGCGAAAAACATCCAGAACATCTTCCGCGCCTAAACAGATTTTTGCGCCTTCCGCCAATAATTTGTTTGTGCCGGCGCTGAGCGGAGACGTGATGTTTCCTGGGATTGCCATGACTGCACGCCCTTGCTTTTTTGCGTGGCGGGCAGTGCTGAGGCTGCCGCTTTTCATGTTTGCCTCAACGACAATCACAATATCCGCCAGCGCGGAAATTATTCGGTTCCTTGCGAGAAAACTCGTTCGCGCGTGCCAATCTTTGCCCGCTTCCGCCCCGGCCTGAATCTCGCTAATAATCGCTCCCCCGCCCGTAAGAATTTCTTTCGCGAGGCTTAGATTTCGGGCGGGATACAATCGGTCAATCGGCGTCCCGAGCACGGCAATGGTTTTCCCGCCGCCGTCCATGCATCCGCGATGCGCCAGTGCGTCGTGGCCGAGCGCGAGCCCGCTGATGACCGTGATTCCGTTTTTCGCGAGTTTTCGCGAAAGTTCGAGCGTGATCCGCTTGCCGTAATCTGTCGGCTTCCTTGACCCAACGATCGCAACAGATGGCGCCGAAAAAATTTCGCGAAAAACGTCGTCGCCCAGCGAATCGCGGGCAAAAATCGCGTTTGGTGGCTTGGAATCCGATGAAAGTTTGCTAAAAATGACCGGAAAGTTTTCGTCGTCGGGACGGATTTCGCGCAACTTTTCCTGTGCATTCATATCTATTAATTTTAACACAAGCTTGATAAAATAAAGAAAATATGTTCTAGGTGTTGACAAAGAAAATCAAGTGTGCTAATATACTAACATGTTCTGGAGCTGGCAACAGCAAAGGAACGCACCTAATACCCTTATATAACACAATAAAATGTGTTGTTAGGCCACGTGCGGATGAAAGTATCTACCCTCCACTTTCGTCTCCGATTTCGCGAAAACATTGTGTTTTGCGGGAGTTGACAGAGACAATCGGCGCGTGTCTAACCCTTCCGACGACGGACCCCATGTGAGGTGGGTCGCGTTATGACTTAGGTCTGTCGGAGGGATGAAATTTTTCGCGAAATTCGCGGAAATGAAAGAACTCCGCTTTGATCAGGCGATGCCCACCCTTGCCTGATCAACGCGGAGTTTTTGTTTTGTTAGAAAATACATCCGAATTTTAGCGAAAAATCAAATTTCGCGAATTTTTATATTTTGTAAGTCGTCTGCTCAAAATCTCCACGCGCGAAATTTTCCACGATTTCGCGAATTTTCGCCGTTTCCGCGTCAAGGATTTTTTGTTCTTCGAGCGTAATTTTTCCTAGAACGTTTTTGATGTGTTGCAATTTTGGCGGTTTCGCGCTGCCGTCGTGGTTTTGTGGTGTGCCGCTACCGATGCGAATTCGCGAAAATTCACGCGTTCCCAAGTGCGAAATCAGCGACTTTACACCGTTGTTTCCCGCTGCTTCGCCACCCGTGCGCGTTCGAATTGTACCGAGAGGCAAATCCATTTCGTCGTGGATGACCAGCAAATTTTCGCGTGGAATTTTGTAAAAATCCATGATCGCTCGCGCCGAAAAACCACTGTCGTTGTAAAAAGTTTGCGGTTTTGCAAGCAGAATTCTCTCGCCAGCAACGGAAATTTCTGCGATTTCCGCGTTGAATTTTTTGTTGAAATTCCATTTTCCGCCAAACTCATGCTTCAAAAAATTCGCGAAAAAGAACCCAAAATTGTGCCGCGACTTTTCGTAGTCCGCGCCAGGATTTCCGAGGCAAATTACAAGCTTCAATTTATTTTCTCCAAATTTCGCGAAAAATCAGATCTCGCGGCCATGTTTATCAAATTTGTTGTCACGAATTTTGTTGTCTTTGATTTGTCGGTCATCCAAAAACGAGAATTTCATCGGCGCTCCGGCAAATGCGTCGCGAACTGGCTTGTGATCGTCGTCGAGCACAAGATTTTCGCGGAAAAATGACTCCAAATAGCGTTTATATGACCAGTGAACAAACTTAAACGACGATCCGTGAATCACAAACCACAGAGGTGCGGTATCTGTCTGGATAACATAGCGCATTTTCGGGTGGGTGTTTTTCAGGCCGGCTGGCGGGTGGCGCTGGACGGCTTTCGCGAGCGTGTCGTTGAGGCGTCTGGTCGGGATTTCGCGGAGAGTGTTTTCGCGAATTGTCATCACCAGTTCAAAAATTTTGCTGACATTCTGCCCGGTCACGGCGGACGTGAAAATCAGCGGCGCCCACGGCACGAAATCAAATTTTTCGCGAATTTTTGGCGCCAGCGCGTCGCGGGTCCATTCATCTTTCGCGAGCCCGGTTTCTTCGTCGAGCGCGATATCCCATTTGCTGACGACCAGAGCGAGGCCTTTGCCGGCTTCTTCAATCATGCCAGCAAGTTTTTGGTCAAGCGCGGTCGCGACGTCGTTTACCTCTGTTAAAAGCAAGCAAATATCGGCTTCCTCAATGGCGGAAGTGGTGCGCAAAACGGAGAACTTCTCGATTCCCTTTTCAATTTTGCCCGGCTTTCGCACGCCGGCCGTGTCGATGAATTCTATGGCTTGGCCGTGATATTTTAGTTTGACGCGGTTGAGATCGCGCGTGGTTCCGGCCACGTTCGCGACGACGGCCTGCTGTTTGCCAGCGAGCGTGTTGAATAGGAACGATTTGCCGACATTTGGGCGGCCAATCAACGCGACTTTGATTAAGTTTTCATCGGTTTTGTCAGCTTTCACTTCGGGAATGTTTTCGCGAATTTTCTCGCGAAGTTCACGTAAACCTTGCGCGTGC
This sequence comes from uncultured Candidatus Saccharibacteria bacterium, assembly GCA_964292495.1. Classification (GTDB taxonomy): domain Bacteria; phylum Patescibacteriota; class Saccharimonadia; order Saccharimonadales; family Saccharimonadaceae; genus CAXYVX01. The sequence continues at coordinate 1,798 of CAXYVX010000028.1, read as the reverse complement.
TCGGCGCTAGTCTCGATGATTTCGCGAATTCCGAGGCGCAAAAATTCATCGAGCGGCAAACTTTCTTTCAAATCTGATTTGTTCAAAAGCAAGAGAACTGGCTTTTTTGAGCGCAAAATGTTTTTTGCAAACCGGCGGTCGTCCTCTGTTGCGGGCGCGGTGCGGTCTTTGACCAGCAAAATGACATCTGCGTTTGCGACCGCGTCGTCAATCTGGTCCTGGATTGTCGCCTCAAATTCGTCTTCCGGGTTTTTTAATCCGGCTGTGTCAATCAAAAGAAACGGTTTTTCAGCGTGTTTTCCGCCACTGTCGCGAGAAAAATTTTCGTCGGAAATTTCGCGAATAACGGAGTCGCGCGTGGTTCCGGCTTCGCGCGCCACAATCGCTTCTTGATGTCCGATGAGTCGGTTGAAAAGCGAAGATTTGCCGGCGTTTGTGAGGCCGACGAGCGCAACGATGGGTAGTTTTTGATTTGCCATAATTAAGATTATTATATCACATATACAGATACAGCGCCAGACACCAGCGTTTTGAGCTATTTTGCGAAATTGACAATCTGGATTGAAGATGATAAAATCGCGAAAGATGATCAACGGATTATCTGCACATCATAGAAAGGAGCGGTATTATGAAGAAAAATAATATTGCAACAGAATTAACAATTGAAGAGCTATCACAAATCACGAATTATATTCTTGTGAAAGGATATAATTCCCCGGTTTTATTGACCGAAGTGTTCTTTTTTGACAAAGACTTGAATTTTGTTAAAATGCTTCCAGTTAATGAAACTGGTTTTGAGAAAATGAGGATTCACCTAAAAGAACAGATGTTTTTTGGGAAAAGAGTTGTCATTAGACATATTGATGATTATGCCCAAAAACCTGATGAATCAATAATTATTTTCCGGGATTTGAACAACAAGTTTTACAAACTTGTTGTTCTTAAAAGTAGCGATGGTAAATTGGTACAAGTTTACGAGCATTATCGTAAGAAGTACCAAAAATACGACACGAACCCAAGTTTCCATAACCAGCTCGTGAGCGTTCGCGATAAATTCAACTTGAATTATCACGAAATAGTGTTGCTTTCTGTTAGTGACGCTGTTATTGCGCACCAAAAATTCTGAACCTCCTTTCAATTTTCAATCCTCTCCTTTCGCGGAGAGGATTTTTATATTATTGACTTTTTGCGAAAAAAATTATAGAATAGTAAAACCTTAGGTGGAAAACAGTTTTTTGTGTTCCCCTTCGGAGCACATTTATTTGTTGGATTTTACCTTTGGAATAAAGAAAAAGAGGCATTATGTATGTTAATCATGATTTTAATCGCAGTTGTTGCTGCAATTGTTTTGCTTGAAGTGGTCGCTCTGCGCTACAAATCAATTCCGGCTTATGCGCATTCCACAGAAATCGCACTGATTTTCTTTGGGGCGAGCGTTTACTTAACAAAGGATGTAAAAATCTTGTATGTTGTGGGTCTTGGCGTCGTGATGCTAGGTTTCGCAAATTTCATTTTAACGCTTGCTGCGACACGCGAAAGGATATCGCAGCACAAACATGAGATTGAATCTTATAGAGATAAAATCTCTGAGCTGAAGGATGAGCTTAATCTCCAGATTAACACCTCTCAGAAGAATGCAATGGCTGCTGAAAGTTGGGTGCGCACGGAAAATGAATTGCGCAAAACGAATAAAAGCTTGACGAAAAGAAATGTTGAGCTTGAAGGTAAAAAACTTGCCATCTCTAGGGAAAGAGATAGACTCTTAAAAACTGTGCGCGCGTATGAATACGCTGAGTCG
>CAXYVX010000027.1:0-11029 GCA_964292495.1 uncultured Candidatus Saccharibacteria bacterium | reverse complement strand
TAGGGAAAGAGATAGACTCTTAAAAACTGTGCGCGCGTATGAATACGCTGAGTCGTACATGAAAGGAGAGGTTCTCGAGACTTTTTGCAAGAGAAAGGAAGAGGGTGGCCCTCATCTTCATTCAATTTAAATCCAACAATACCGCGCACATGAGCGCGGTATTTTTTTCGCGAAAATTTGTCAAAATTCGTCGCGTTTTGCGCTGAGGAAATTTCCCCATTGTCTGATGAAACCAAGAATTGTTTTAAGTGGAAGTTCAACAAAAATATCAAGAATCTGCGAAATCAAATTGAAGCGGGAATATGTCTCCGAAATCCGGCGGCCGACCGCGACAAACGGCATGTAAACTAAATCGCGCAGAAGACTTGCACCGGTCATGCTTTCCCGACCGACTTCTATTTCGCGAATCTGGCGGGACAAACGGAACCCGAGGAACGACGCGGTGCTGATGAAGAAAAAGAAAATCGCGAGATGCGGCCACTCAAATTTCGCGAAAGTCATGAGCAGCCAGCCGATTCCAACAAAAATTGCGCCGATAAAAATTAGATAAAAGAAATTGTAGGCTGCGCCAAATTTTCGCGAATCCATAGAACCTAAAAACGGCTTGCTTGGGACTGGCGAGTAGAAAATTCGCGAGATTTCTCTCTGTAAAGCAAGGCGATTTCTCAGCCCGGGCATTGCCAGCGTGAACCGCAAAGCCACCATGTAAAGCGGTGGCAGAAGCAAATTGATCACGAGCGCTTCCCAGATGACTGCGTGATGAAACCAGAGGTCGTACGGGACTTCCAGCGCGATTCCGATCAAGAATTTTGTGATCACAAGAAAAATCACTGAGCGCGCGACTCCGCGATTTATGTTGCGGTGAACAGAGGCGTAAGTCTCGCCAATCGCCGTGTCAAATGGTCCGATCAGCGATTTTTCCTCAAAAACGTGTTTGGACAAGTTTTTGTCCGCGGCGGCGGTTTTTGCCAGAATTCTGAACGCGGCGCCGTTTCTGCTGATCACGTGCGAGATTTTCGCGAGATTTTCGCTCTGAAAAATTCCGTCAAGTTGCCTGTTGAATTTCGCGAAACTGACCGCTTTGTCCAGATTTATTTTGTAGCGTTCGAGCAAATTCATGCGAATTGTGGCCTCGTCTTGTTTCGCGAGCGCCGCTGACGCCGCGACGAACAGCAAGATATCGTAGTTTTTTGGCGATGTGATGTGGAGCAGTTTTTCGGTGTCAATGGCTTTCGCGAAATAATCTTTCGCTAGCTCAATGATGGCTGCGGAATCGTCGGACGCGTGGAGCATTTGCTCGATTTTCGCGCTCATCGGCTCAGTTGTCCAGCGGTCAGCCACTTCTCTTGAAAATTTCACCAGCAATCTCTCGCGGAGTTTCGCGAAATCTGAAATTGTAGCGTCAATTTCGCGAACTGTTTCAAGCGAAATGCTGTCGTTTTTCAAATATCCAGAAAGCGTCAAATCCGTGATCAGATTTTCGGCCGCGTTCTTGTAAATTCCAATCAAAAAAATCCGTTTCAAAAATCGGCGAATCGCGTGCATGAGCAGCAAATTTTCCTCGGCGTTTTCGCTGGCGTTTCGGACTTTTTCGTAGATTTCGCTAACGGCCGCGCCAGCCGTCACCACATGAAGCGTTTCACTGCCGGTAGTTTTTTTCGCGATTTTTTCTCTGTTTTTGTCTAAGAATTCTAGGTTTCGCGAAAAATCTTTAGCCAAAGAATTGGCCTTGGTTTGTTTCGTTCCCACCGACGAATTGCGTTTTTCGTCTTGCATTTCAGAAGTTATGATAGCAGATTTTTCGCTAGAAATCCAGGAAAAATTCGCGAATTATGATCAGGATTTAACGCTTTTTGCAATCTCCGTGATCTGCTGGTCGGACAAATATTGGTTTCCGTCCAGAGTGAAAAGCGTGTCGCCGCTGAGCCAAACCGCGCGATCACCGTATTTATAAACGCCGTCGCTGAGGTTTTTCGCGTTTCTCGGGACGAGACTTTCGCGAACCGCGTTTGAGTTCATTGATGTTTTGCTCTGTGTTAATGAATAGCTATTGTCGCCGCCGTTGCTTTTGTAATTGACGGTGATTTGGCCGGGCTGATATGCGACGCTTGAACTCTGTGAATATCCGTTCGGAATAAGCGCGGTTCGGGCGTCAACTCCGGCTTGCGCGGCCGCAATTCTGAGGGAAATTCCCGGCATGTTCACGTACGCCAAATATCCGCCAGCCAAAATCGCAGCGACCATGACGGTTGCAACTGTGCTCGCGCGGAAATGTTTTTGCTGTGAAACTGAGGAATTTCCAGAAATTCTCCTTTGCAATTTTTCAGCTTTTCGGCGGTCTCGCGAATTGAGTTTTTTCATTAAAACAGGAGATTTCATTTGTTCGCGAATTAGCGCGTTTTTCAAAAGTTGACTCTCGCTTACTGATTTTTGCTTGTTTCTCGCTGCTGATTTTCGCGATTTTTCCTCAGAAAATTTCGCGAAATCTTCTTTTGCTATTGCGTTTGAAACTGAGAAAAACTTGTCGTAATCTTTCGCGATTTCAGATTTTCGCGAATAATTTCTGGCTTTCGGTGCTCCAGCTTCGGTTTCGCGAATTCTTGTTGAGTTGTATGAGCTTGAAAACTCGCGTTTAATTTGGCTGACCGGAATTTTGAATTCAGATTCGTGCGGAACTGCGACCGGTTTTTCGGTTTTCGCGAAATGGCTGACCATTGGGTGTGTCGCGACGGAAACTCGCTCTTTGCGCCGCCTTGAAATGGCTTGCGGCTGAGGAGCTTTCACAAAACGCCGGTTGAGCGTGCTGGATTTTTGTGCGCGATGAGGATGAATTTTTGTAGCGTTGACCGCCTCACGACGGACGACTTTCTTTGGTTCTGAAACCGTTTTCATTTCCGCTTTCTTGAATGAGCGGGTTTCGTCGGGCGTGATTTCCAGAGGAGGGTTTCCTTTCGCGAAATTCGCGATCCATTTCGGACTTGAAGCGGAAGCTTGGCGAACGGACGCGGATTTTCGTGATTTAGTGCCGTCTAATTCAGCGATTTCACTCTGAATTTTTTTCGCGATTTCAGCCTGTTTCTCGGCTTTTGAAATGCGTTTTTTGCGCGTTTTTTCGGAGATGTTTTGAGATTTAATATCATTTTTCTGCGGAATTTTTTTAGAGATTTTAGAAGAGCCGCGTTTTTCATGCGATTCTTTCGCGATTTCCTCAAAAAACCCGCCAAAATCTTTCTTTTCGTGAATTTCTTCCACGATTCTCTCCCCTGTCGCAGGATTAAAACTCACACCATTTATAGTTATCACGCTATTCTTTTTCACTTTACCTCCTAAAACCCCTCACGCTTATTTGAATTCATTTTACTTGATTTTTTCGCGCGCGTCAACAAGCTTATTCTATATTTTGCTTGCTAAAACTGCCGAAAAAACGTATAATTCGTGTATGAATCAAAAAAATCGGCGAAAGGCCATCGCAATCCGATCTTTTACTTATGGCGTTATGACACTCGCTGTTTTCCTGGGCGTGGCGTTTGCTCTCAGTTGGGCGATGGGTTTTCGCTTTGACTTTAAGAGCGGACAGATTTCGCAGGTTGCACTCATGCAGTTTGACAGTTTTCCGCAAGGTGCGAATGTCAGCGTGAACGGCGTGCTTTTAAGTGGCCAAACGCCTTCCCGGCTGAATGTTGACACCGGCAAAAAATCCATCAAAATTAGCCTCAAAGGCTATCGCGAATGGAGCGCGGAAACCGACGCAAATCCAAGCGCGGTTGTCTGGATGAATTACGCGAGGCTTGTCCCAACAAACGTGAAAACTTCTCAGGTGAAAACCTTTGCGGATACGAACGGCGCTGGTATGCTCGCCAGCCCAGACAAAAACCGCATTTTGCTTTGGAATTCGCAAAATTCGCGAGATTTCTCATTGGCTGACATTTCGGATCCAACCAAACCGAAATTCAAAGATTTGCAGATTGACAGCGGAAAGATTTTGCCGCTTGCCGAAGCTCAAATAGAAAAATTTATAGCTGTGGAATGGGATTTGAGTTCGCGATATCTCCTAGTTCAGCACGACATTTTGTCTCCGGACGGCAATTTGGCCAACAGCGAATTCGTGGAAATTGACACGCAAAACAACGGCTGGAATGGCTCAAATTCGCGAAGTTTAACGAAAGATTTCAGTGTTGGTTTGTCCGCGCCACATTTTGCGGGAAATAGCGGAAATGTGTTTTTCGCGATGACCGGTTCAGATGTCAGAAAGCTGGATTACGGCAACAACTCGATTTCCTCACCGCTCGCTTCAAACGTGATTGATTACAAACTTTACGGCAGTAATATTTTTTCGTATGTTTCGCGAAATTCTGATGCTGACGGAAAAGTTTTTCAAAATGTCGGAATTTTTAATGATGGAAAAGTGATTGACGCGCTGAAATTTGACGATGATTTGCCGACAAAAGCCGTTTTTTCAACAGATGAAGGCGCGGATTATTTGGCGGTTTCGCGAAAAACTGATGACGGTTCAAAAATCATGATTTATGCCCAGCCTCTGGAAAATGCGAACAATTTCGCGAAAATCAAGCCTTCTATGATCAACACATTGCCCGACGTCAATCTGTTAACGAGCAGTCCGAGCGGCCGTTTGATTGTCTCCGCGAACGGTCAAAATATGTCTGTTTACGACATTGAAACTGGCCGCCAATATTTTTATGAGATGAATTCGCCGCAGTCAAATTTGATTTGGCTTGACAGCTATCATCTGTTGGACAACAGCCAAGATGCGTTTTACATGGTGGATTTCAGTGGACAAAATCGCCAAAAAATCACGAACGGTTATGGAGTTGCGAGTTTGTCGGCGGACGGAAAATTCATGTTTTCACTCTCGGACAAAAAGCAGGATGACGGAAAATCAAACACTGATTTTCAGAGCTCAGCAATGACGATAAATTAGAGTTATTATTCGAGCGAATTCGCGAATTCCCCGTAATTATTTCCGGGGTTTTTATTTTCCGCCAAATATTTTCTCAAACAGAGTTGGCGGTTTGCCGGTGATATTGCTCGCCGTGTTGTTTGTTTGGCTTTGAACTGGCTCGTCTGAACTCACTGAAGGTGAAATTTGCTCGCCGATGACCAAAAGTCGGTTGATCGCCGTGCCGACGGGGTCGCACGTGATGAGCGTCGCGTATGGTTTGTCGGTGCCGAGATTGAGCGCGCCGAGCTGGTCCGGGCTGATGATTTGCGTTTTTGTGATTCTATATGTGTAGCGCGTGCCTTGGTAGTCAAGGTAAAACAAATCTCCGGCGCCGAGCCTGTTGAGCTGAACAAAAATAAATTTGTAGTTTCCTGGTTCAAACCAATCCGCGCTTGAATGCCCGAGAACGACGGTGTTTCCAAGCTGTCCCGGGAACGCTGTTGCGCCAACGATCGGGTAATGAATCGGCCCGTTTTCCAAAGCTTTTTGTGAACCAGCCTCTGAAAGGTCGCTGACGTTATATTGCACTGGCGCCTGAACGTTGATTTTCGGTATGACAATCTGCGGATCCGGCCCGACTGGTTGGTTTGAGCCGGTGCCAACGATGATTTCGTTCCCCGTTGTACTTCCCGGGCTAACAAAGTTCGCGACTTGCGCCGAAATCACACCGTTAAACTGAACCAGACCAATCGCAACAACCATCGCCAAAGCCACAATCGCCGGCCAAAAATGACGGCTTTTGCGCGCTTTTTTCGCACGATGTTTAACGCGGCTCAAAATATCATAGCGCAGCTGATTCATCTCCGCGTTTCGCGAATTTTCCTCGCCTTCAATCGTGCCCCTGTCCCGCATTTTCGCCATCGCGCTTCCAGCCGCCGCACCGAGGTAATTTCGCGAAAATTCCGGCTTGTTGTTCGCCTTCTGAGCAGCTTTTTTCTGATTGAGCAAAACCTTGGCCTCGTTTCGGAGAATTTCATCTTTTTGCTTTTGCATTTCCGCTGCATAAAATCGCTCATAATATGTCTGATAATAATTTTTCCACGCCGCGTGATAGCGCTTTTTGGATTCGCTTTCGGCGCGATTTTTCGCGAAAGACGCTGCGGAATAATTTACTGGCTGGCCACCGTTTTGTTGTCTTTGCTGGATGAACGATTTTTCGCGCTCAATCAAGTTTTTGTTTTGGTCAGGAATTTGTGAAATCTGCTGGCGGATGACATTCGCGGCTCCGCGTTGAGCGCCGGGCGCTTGTTTTGCGGGAGTGATCGGCATGTTCGCGGAAAAATTCCGAGCATGAACTGAGCCGTTGTGATTGTTCGCGAGCGGAGTTTTGCTTGTTTGACGCACCGCCAACCGATGTCCGCCGTCATGTGAAATGCTCAGCGAACCGTCGCTTTTTGAGATGTGCGTGTCTTGAGTTTTTTGCGGCGAATGGTTAGTTTGGTGGATAGTCGGTTTGAACTCGACATTTCTCCTGTGCGGAATGCGAAGAACGGGCGCCGCTGAATTTTTCTCGCCCACCACATATTTACGAGGCTTCTCGTCTGCCATATTGCTAATGATTTTATCACAAAAAAGCGTTCGCGAAAAGCGAAACAAAAATGCCCCCTTTCGGGGGCTATAACATCTGGTACGCGAGGCGGGACTTGAACCCGCACATCCTAATGGATAACAGATTTTGAGTCTATCGCGTCTACCATTCCGCCACTCGCGCACATCTGTTGCCAGGATTATATCACAAATTTTTTTTCGCGAAAAGCCTTGACGGACCACTAGGTTGTCTGTTAAGCTAAAAACATCATGAAATCTGAGAGGGAAAAAAGTTCAAAAAAAGAAAATAGCGACTCGCAAATTTCGCGAAAACTGGTTGTTGCAGCCATCAGCGCGACATTAAGAATATTCATCCCAGTATTTGGGCTGTTTTTAGCTGGGCTTGCGGTTGACGCTCTCAGAGGAACCACGGCCAGTTTCGCGATCATCGGGACTTTTATAGGATTTGCGGTTGCCGCGTTTCTGATTTACCTTCAAGTCAAAGGTTTGGACACGAATTTGACGAAAGCCGTTTTTGAAACCGAGGAATTTGACAAACAGCGCGCGAAAAAGTCAAAAAATTCGCGAAAAACAACAACTGGCTCAAAGGAAAACGGGCGATAAAAAATGAACATTTCAGTTGCGCCGGAAACGTTGTTTACGGCATGGGGTTTTCCCATCACAAATTCAATACTTCTCTCGGTAATAGCGTTCATCGCAGCGACGATTTTTTTGGTTTACGCCGGGAAAAAAGTTGCGAAACGCTCGGACAAAATCTATAAAGAATGGGCTTCAACTCGCCCGGAAAACGAAGAGTTGGGCACAATCAAACGCGTTGACAGCAAGTTTTCTCGCGAGCTCAAAACAGACGAAGAAGTTTTCGCGAAAACCGGCTTTTTCACGCGGCTCGCAACTTGGGCGATTGAAGGCCTTTACGCGACCGTCAAACAAGTTGTCCCGAATCCGCGCATCGCGAAAAAAGTTGCGCCGTTTACGATCAGCATTTTTTTCTTCGTGATTTTCAATTATTATTTCGGGATTTTGCCATTTGTCGGCGAAGTCATCACATTTCACCACGTTCCCCTGTTTCGCGGAGGCGCAGCCGATCTGAATTTCACATTCATGTTGGCGATTCTCACGATTTTCATGGTTCAAGTTTACGCGGTTTCGGCGATTGGTTTTCGCGGAAATTTGCGGCGATATTTCATCAACCCTTTTCGCGATCCAATCGGCTCGTTCGGCGGAATTCTGGAATTGGTTGGCGAATTTTCGCGAATGCTCGCGCTGAGTTTCCGGCTTTTTGGAAACTGCGTGGCTGGTGAAATTTTGCTGATCGTCGCGGCATATTTGGCGAAAAACGCCAGCTTTGTAATTCTGCCATTCCTTTATATATTTGAATTGTTCATCGGCGGCATTCAGGCATATATTTTCTTCATGCTCGCGAGCACGTTCATTGGGCTCGCAATTCAACACACAGATCACTCTTCCGATAAAGTTGCGGACGTTGTTCGCGAAGACCGGGTGGATGTGGTAAGTTAGTTTATAGATAATAATTTTCGCGAATTCGCGAAAGAAAGGTAAAAAAAATGAATAATTTAGCATTCGCAATGGCATACGCAATTCCAGCTCTGGGAGCAACAATTGGAGCGGCTTTGGTTGGCGCATCGGCGCTGAACGCAGCGGGACGAAACCCGGAGAAAATCAACCAGCTTCAAACCATGATGATCGTCGGGATTTCGTTTATTGACGCGCTCGGAATCATTGGTTTGATCGCAGCAATTTTGTCGAAAGTTATGTAATTTATTCGCGAAATTCACTGAGTTTCGCGAAAATGGATTTTTGTAATGGATAAATTGTTATCAAATTTAGGTATCAACTGGCAAGACATGATTTTGCAGTTGCTGGCGTTTGCGATTTTGGTTTTCATTCTCGCGAAATGGGTTTACCCGCCGATTCTCGCGATGCTTGACCGCCGCGAAAAGCTGATTGAAGATTCGGTGAAAAACGCGAAAAAAGCCAATGATCGCGCGGCTTTGATGGACGCCGGAATTGAGCAAAAGCTAACCGAAGCTTCCGAGCAAGCCAGCGATATTTTGGACGCGGCGCGCAAGCAGAATGAGCAAATTCTGATTGACGGAGAAAAAGAAGCGCAGAAACGCGCGGATTTCATCGTCAGTTCTGCGCGGAAACAGCTTGCGGAAGACATTGAAAGCGCGCGAAAAACTTTGCGCGACGAAACTGTTGAGCTCGTTGGAATGGCGACGGAAAAAATCATTCGCGAAAAAGTTGACAGTAAAAAAGATCAAGAATTGATTCGCGAAAGTGTTGGTGAAAAATCTTCTTCCGCGAAAAAAGGAGCGAAAAAATAGTGGCTGGAAGTTTTTCTCACCGGCGGCTTGCGAGATTTGTCGCTGACCAATTCGCGAATGGCGAATCGCCAAAACGGATTGCGAAAGTTGTGGCGGCGTATCTGCACGAAACCGGCGAAACGCGCCAATGGCAGCTGCTTCTACGCGACATTGAGAGCGAACTTGAATATCGCCACGGGATTTTGAGCGCGGAAATCACAAGCGCGCATCCACTTTCGCCGGAAACAATTGACGCGATTTCGCGAAAACTCGCAAAAACGCGCGGAGTGAAATCTGTGCAAATCGTTCCGGCGGTCGACGAAAGTTTGCTTGGCGGATATATTGTCAGGACGCCACGCTCGGAAATGAACGCAAGTGTTTTGAAAAAACTTGAAGAATTGAAACGAATATAATTAATCGCGGATTCGCGAAAGGAGGAAATATGGCTGAAATTAAGAATAAGAATGAGAAAAAAGTTGAAACTCGCGAAACTTTGACGCGAAAATATCCGGTGCTCGCGCAGCCTTTGCCGCTCGCTTGGACTTTGCGAATTTTATTGGCGATCGCTGTGTTTTTGTTGACGATTTTTTGGGGACTTTGGATTGTTGTAGGCCTGGTGAATCTTGTGATTCGCGGATTTATGGCATATTTTCAGATTGACGGCCAAATTGATCAGAATGTCGTGTTTTGGATTTCGCGAATTCTTGGATTGGTTCCTGGTGTGATTGCGGCCTGGATTGTTGACCGCGAAGTTTACGGAAAACCGTTCGCGAAATTCCGCGAAATTCTGAAAAACGAGGGAGATAAATAATGGCTGAGCTGTCCGTAAAAGAGCTTTCGCGAGAATTGCGTGAAGCGATTGAAAACTTGGATTTGTCCGAGGGTTTGGAGCGCGCGGGAATTGTTGTGCGTGTCGGCGACGGCGTTGCATGGGTTCATGGCCTTCGCGAAGCTGGATCTGCAGAAATTCTCGAAATTGAAACGAATGACGGCGGCGTCGCGAAAGCTTTTGCATTGAACTTGATGGAGGACGAAATCGGCGCGGTTTTGCTCGGCGATGAGAACAAGGTCGCTGCAGGCGCGAAAGTCAAACTGACTGGAGAAGTTGTTTCTGTGCCGGTTGGGCCGGAACTTTTGGGACGCGTGGTTAGCCCGCTTGGCGAGCCGATGGACGGACTTGGCGCGATCAAAACTGAACTTCGCGGAAAAATTGAGCGCCCAGCGATTGGCGTTATGGGGCGAAAAAGCGTCAATGAACCGCTGATGACCGGAATCATGTCAATTGACACAATGGTGCCGATTGGTCGCGGACAGCGCGAATTGATCATTGGCGACCGACAAACTGGAAAAACCGCGATCACTCTGGACACGATGATCAATCAGGCGCGGCAAAACACGGGCGTTGTGAACATTTATGTCGCGATTGGGCAAAAGCTCAGCAAAATCGCTCGCCTTGTTGAAAAGCTGAAAGAAGAAGGCGTCATGGACCAGACGATTGTCGTGGCAACAAGCCCGGCGGACCCAGCTTCCCTGCTTTATCTCGCCCCATATGCTGGCACCGCGATGGGTGAATATTTTCGCGATAACAGCGAGCACGCGCTGATAATTTACGATGATTTGACCAAACATGCCAACGCTTATCGCCAAATGTCGTTGCTTTTGCGCCGGCCGCCAGGACGCGAAGCTTATCCAGGCGATGTTTTTTACCTTCATTCGCGACTTTTGGAACGCTCCGCAAAACTTTCCGACGATCTTGGAGGCGGTTCGCTAACTTCCCTGCCGATTATTGAGACGCAGGCTGGCGACATTTCCGCGTATATCCCAACTAACGTGATTTCAATCACAGATGGCCAGATTTTCCTGGAAACCGATTTGTTCAACCAAGGCGTTCGCCCAGCGGTGAATGTCGGCTTGTCGGTTTCGCGCGTGGGCGGTTCCGCTCAGTCTAAATCGGTCAAATCTGTTTCCGGAAATCTCCGACTTTCTCTGGCGCAGTTTCGCGAACTTGCATCTTTCGCGCAGTTTGGCAGCGATCTTGATACGTCCACCAAGGAAAAACTTGACCGCGGACAGCGCTTGACCGAACTTTTAAAACAGCCACAATATTCGCCGATGGGAATTTGGGAGCAAGTTGTTTCCGTGGTTGCAGTCAGTTCTGGCGCGTTTGACAAAGTTCCGGTCGCAAAAATTCGCG
>CAXYVX010000026.1:0-11212 GCA_964292495.1 uncultured Candidatus Saccharibacteria bacterium | reverse complement strand
GGCGCTTTTGGGTTGCGACCAATCGGAAGATCGATTTTTGCGTGATCAACTTTCGGCGCGTGATCGGTGATTGCGAGATACGTTTTATGTGCTTTTCTCTCTGAAAACTGCTTCTGGAACATGTGCGCAGACGACGGATCTTTTGCGATAATCAACACGCCCGAAGTGGCCCTATCCAAGCGGTGGACGATCCCTGGCCGGTTGCCTTTTGCGAATTCGTCCTGGTCTTGATCTTCGGATTTGTCGGCAATAATTCGGCTTTTCGCGAAATCCGCCACTGTAAATTCATCGTTAAGTTCACCTTTTGAGTGAGTCAAAATCCCGGCAGGCTTCGCAATGACGACCGAATTTTTATTCTCAAAAATAACGTTTTTTGCAAAATCTTTAATTTCGTCGGCGAAAGTCAAAACGTGCGGCATGAAAAAATTCACCTTATCAATCTGTTTGACTTTATATTTTGGGTTCGTGATGTGTTTTCCGTTCACTTCAACGCGGTTATTTATGATCAATTTCTGAAAGATAGAGCGGGAAGTGGCGGGATTTTGATCAGCAAGATATTTATCAAGACGCACATCTTCCCAAGGTTTTTCAATTTCACCAGAAGCAATTGCACGTTCAGTTTCGCGTGCAATCTCGCGTGTTTCGCGAATAGTGCGCTTTTTGTCGCGCTCCTGAGCCTCTTTATCATGGAATCGTTGTTTCATATCTGTTATTTTATCACAAAAAGGTCATTTTCGCGAATTTTCAGAATCTTGGATCAGCCGGAATTTAACGTCGCGCAGAGCATTCATAAAATAAATAAATGCGTCATATGGAGAATCATACGGGGAGAAATATGCATGAACGTCGCCGTCGTTCCAGTATTTCGTGCTCATAAAATATGGGGCGTCAGAGGCGGTCATCCAGCGCCAGTCGCGAATCAAATCCATGTCATTCGTGTCAAGCACGGATTTTTCAAGCGAGTAGAGGTTTTTTTGCGTTTCCTGCTGCATTCGGTTTCCGAGCCACGCACTGAGGTCGCGCTCGCTGTCGGCCCAAGTTGTCGTTCGCGGAAAACTGATTTCGTCCGTTGCGGGGTAATCTCGGGCAGCGCCAGAGACCGTCGCAAAAGTGTGGCCATTTAAGCGGCTCCATTCGCGAACCGTCTCAGCAAACAGCGAAAAAATCCCAGTATCTTCCCAGACATTTTCTCCAAACGTTTCAAAATCCATGAACAAATTGACCACCGGACCGTCCGCAGCGTCCAGCCAGGCAACATATTTTTTTGCGTTCAGCGGCCATTCTTTCCAGTTGCGGTCGCCCATTCTGAAGGCGAGATCGTCAGAGAGTTTGTAATTTTTCAGAAGCAATTTTGTTTCTGTTGATTCGGAAGGGCTGTAAACAAAATTGGGGGATCGCCAGCCGAGAACAGGTTCCCATCCTTCCGCCAAAACCGCACGATAACCCTGTTGGTTAGCCCATTTTCCGAGCCGATCATCATATGAAAGCTCGGTATTGCGAAAACTGGTCGGCGTATGTTCTGGGCCAAAAACTTCGCGAATTTTATCTGCGTGCATTTTTACTTGGCGCTGAAATTCTTCATGCGAGAAGAAAAAACTGAGTGAATGATAAAAAGTTTCCCCGAGAATTTCAACGCGACCCGTGTTAACGATTTCGCGAAAAGCATCCAGAACTTCCGGCGCGAAAAACTCGGCTTGCTCAATAAATGTCCCTGTAATTGAGAGGGAAATGCGAAAATTTGGAATCTCGTGCAGCAAATCCAGAAGCAATTTCGTCATTGGGAGATATGATTTTTTCGCGACTTTCCTGAAAATCTTCGCGTTGTCTGCGCCAAATTTCCCGCCAATGTGCCAGTAATTATGATCGCTGCCGGTTTCAAACGCGGAATATTGTCTGAGCCGCCACGGCTGGTGAACGTGGAGATAGAGCACGAGCGATTTTTTGCCGGTCAAATTTTCAGCTCGCGCAGTTTTTTCAGCTTCGGCTCGCAAATTTTTTTCCAGTTTCATCAGTTCATCAGACATAGTGGGCCTCCATTTTTAGTTTAAATTGTTTTGATTGCGTGTGCTTGTTTCGTAAAATCAGCTTGTTGTAATTTGTGAGCATTTTATCCGCAGCGTCGTCCCAGTTTTTGTGCAGATATTCTCGTTTGACGTTTTCGCGAAGCTCGGTCAACAGTGCTGGCGAAAGTGAAACATTTACGATTTGGTCCGCCATTTTTCGCGAATCCCAGTAATCAAAGCGTAGAACATTGTTCAAAACTTCGCCAACGCCAGATGTTTTACTGAGGAGAATTGCCGTGTCGTAATGTGCTGCTTCAAGAGGAGTTAAGCCAAACGGTTCACTGACGCTCGGCAAGACGAAAATATCGGCCAGTTCGTAAAGTTCGCGCCAGCGCCTGCCGCGCACGAACGGGAAGAAAATCACTTTGTCGCTAATTCCGCGGTCGGCCGCGAGCTGAATCAATTGGTCGCGATCTTCGCCACTGCCAGAAATCAAAAAAACCAGTTTTGGATTTCGCGAAATCGCCATCGCGGCTGCGTCAATGAGATACGTCAAACCTTTTTGAACCGTCAAGCGGCCGATGTTAACGACTGTTTTATAACCGAGTTCGCGGAGTTTTTTCACGTATTGATAATCTTCTGTTGGCTCATTAACTCTGGTCAAACCTGAAACATCGAGGGAATTGTGGACGACTTCAATTTTGTCGGCCGGGATTTTGTATTTTTCAACAATTATATCTTTGGTGAGCTGGCTGACCGCGAAAATTTTGTCTGCCGCAACAAGTCCTCCGTATTCGATTTCGTGAATAAGCGGGTTGCCGGATTGGCCGCCAGCTCTATCAAATTCGGTTGCGTGGACATGAACAACGAGCGGTTTTCGCGAAATTCTCTTCGCGCGAGCGCCGGCTTCCATCGTCAGCCAGTCGTGCGCATGAATCACGTCAGGGAAGTCGTTTGAAAGCTGTTTTTCTGTAAACATTTTTTCAACTTGATCTGCAAAACGATGTGTTGCGCCGACAAAACCGGCCGCGTATTCTCTCATATGTTCGCAATCGCGCCGCTTGCAAAGCGAACAGTTTCCGCTGTAAGCGCCCATCGCGGTGTAATTTCCAGATTCGTCGATCATGGGCGGAATAATTCCAGACGAAACGACGTCCATAAATTCCTTAGCTTTGGGGTGATCAGCGGAATACGGAACAATAAATTCAATTTCGGCGCCTTTTTTCGCAAGACTTTTTGACATTTGAAAACAGGCTTCTCCCAAACCACCGCTGTTATACGGTGGAAGCTCCCAGCCCAACATCGTCAACTTTGGCTTGGGTTTAAGTGAAAAAACGCCGTTTTTATTAATGATTGCCCCTCCTTTACAAATATTACTTAAATTATATCTAATTTATTGAAATAGCGCAAGCTTTTTCGTGTTTTGATTTTTCGCGAAAATTGTGTAAAATGAGTGCATACGGGCGTAGCTCAGTTGGTAGAGCACAGGTCTCCAAAACCTGGTGTCGGGGGTTCGAGCCCCTCCGCCCGTGCCATGAATTTTTGCGCCACGGCACTTTTTTTGAACGCCTTGCTTAGGTGTGTCGCTAGTGTTATAATATTTTCAAATAATAGTGCAGAAAACGGAGGAATAATAAGATGGATAAATTGAATTTGTCGCAACCATTGGTCATTGTAGTGACCGGATTGCCTGGAAGCGGAAAAACGTTTTTTGCGAATTCTTTTGCGACGACATTCGGTGCGGCGAATGTTTCAAACGATAAAATTCGCTGGACGCTTTTTGCGAACCACACATACAGCGAAAATGAAAATGCCATGGTTGACCAAATTTCAGATTTGCTCATCGCGGAGCTTCTACGTACAAAGCGTACATTCATTATTGATGGCGGTTACAACAGCAGTTTGAAACGCAAGCACATCGAGATAATCGCGAAGAAAGCCGGTTTCGCGACATTAACCGTGGAAGTCCAAACCGAACCTTTGACCGCAAAAGACCGAGCAAAAAGCCGCAGTGCGAAAAATCCTTGCGACAAATTCAAGCAATCACTAAAACCTGAACAATTCGCGAAATCAGTGAAGAGCTACGAAGCGCCGACAATCGGCCGATCTTCTGTGGTCATAAGCGGCAAACACACGGCCCAAACACAGCTCCGAACCGTTTTGAAAAAAATTGTTGAAATGGAAAGAAATCCTGCCCAAGAAAAGAAAGCCCCGACTGTCGTTTCGGCCGCGAAAATGGTTCGCGGAAAAGTTTTTATTCAATAATTTAATCCGTTGGGAGACAGAATTTTGCGAAAAATAATGGCTGCGAGTTCAAGAATTTCGTCCATTTTGCACGACGAAGAATTTGGCGATATTGAAATTCGGCGAGTTCAAGGGAGTGTTTTGCGCGTCAAAATTCAGACGAGCGGAAAATTGATTGCGCAATTACCTCATTTTACCTCTGTTAGCGAAGTTTCAAAACTGGTTGAGAAAAGTCGCGAAAATCTCCGGAGTGCAATACGGAGCATGCCAACAAAAAAATCGTATTCTGACGGAGATAAAATCGGTAGAAGCCACATTTTGAGAATCCGCACCGGAATTCGCGAAAATTCGGAAATCTGCGGACTAGAAATTATTGTGATAAAAAACGTAAAAACCACAGATTCGCGCTTGGAAACGCTGATAAAAGACGGCGTCGCAAAAGCTTTGAGGCGCGAGGCGAAAGCATATTTGCCGCGCAGATTGAAATATTTTCAGATGAAATACGCCGATCGCGGAATAAAATACGACAGAGTTCGCTTTACTCACGCGAAAAGTCGCTGGGGAAGTTGTTCAACGAGCGGCACTATCAGCCTAAACATCATGCTAATGACTTTGCCTGAAGAGCTCAGCGATTACGTCCTTTTGCATGAGTTGAACCACACAATTCACATGGACCACTCGCAGGAATTTTGGTCAGATCTGGAAGAAATTTGCCCGCACGCGAAAGCGAAGCGAAAAATGTTGCGCGAATACAGCCCGTATTTATAGGCTTGTGCATGTGCCGTAAAACTGCTAAAATCATAAGCAATATGGGTGGAAAAATAGGGCGCGGCTTTTCGCGAAAAAACAGAAGGTTCAGCGCTGATTTTTTGCGCGTGGTTTACGGTGCCGGGATGGCTTCAATGCTATTGATGTCAGCTTATGCTTTCTCGTCATACACAATGTTCCGCAATGATCTGCTGGCTGAAAATTTTTACTTGTTTGGCATGAATATCAACTGGATACTAGCTCTTTTCTTCGCCGGTTTTGGAATTTTTGAATATACTGTCAGACCAAAATCTCGCCCTGGAATTGCGCTGGTTTTCGCGATCAGGATTGCTTCAACGATAGTTTTTGCGAATTTCATCTGTGGAGATCCGGGAGTCGTGCAACTGTTCTGGATGGTGTTATTCATCACAAGCGGCTTGACATTCGGCTGGCTCGCAATGAGCTCAATTATTGCGATTATGACCGTTGATATGTTCGTGGATTGGTTTATTAGCGGCGCATTTAATCGCCCACATTTAATATTAAGCGCCACAATTTCCACGGTGATCATCATCGCGGTTTCAATATTGACCGTTCGCCTCAGAGAAATCGGCGTTGTGAAACTTGACATTTACGAGGAACTTAAAAAGAGGGAACGCATTGGACAGCGGAGATTGGACGCGATCATCAACTCTGTTAACGACGCAATGTTGAGTGTTGACAGAACCGGAAAAATCAACTTTTACAACCCCGCCACAATGTCGCTTTTTGACACGAATAAAGATTTGGTAGGTAAAAATATTGATGATTTTCTTGTTTTAACAGATGAAGATAATAATAAAATTGATTTCGCGAAAATTCTCCCGTCAATCAACACGAACACTGAGCGCCAAGATTTTATTCACACATATTCCGACGGCGAAAAAATCAATCTTTTTATTGAAATTTCACCGGTCAGAAGCGTTTTTGGTTCAAACCGCAAAAAAGAAACGGACGCCGGGTTAATTCTCGTGATTCGCGACATTACGAAACAAAAATCTCTGGACGACGAGCGCGACGAATTTATTTCTGTGGTCAGCCACGAGTTGCGCACCCCTGTTGCAATCACCGAGGGTTCGCTCAGCAACCTCCAACTGTTAATCGCGAAAAATGCCGATCCAAAGACTTTTTCAACCACACTTGATTCTGCTCATGACCAAGTCCTCTATCTCGGGAAAATGGTCAACGATCTTTCAACTTTAAGCAGGGCGCAGCGCGGCGTTTATATGGATCCGGAAAATATAAACGTGGAGGAATTCGCGAATAGCTTGTACCAAAAATACTTGCCGGAAGCAAAATCCAGAAAACTCGCGCTTGATTTGGATGTTGAAGCCAAAGGTGATGTTTTGGTTTCGCGAATGGCAATAGAGGAAATCATGCAAAATCTCATCACAAATTCCCTGAAATACACGAGGGAGGGCGGAGTCACAATTTCGGTGAAATTCGCGAAAGATTCCGGAAAAATCAATAAAAATAAGGTTGAATTTATCGTTAAAGACACCGGAATTGGGATCAGTATTTCAGATCAAAAACACGTCTTTGAGCGGTTTTGGCGCAGTGAAGATTACCGCACCCGCGAAACCGGCGGAACAGGGCTCGGGCTGCACATTGTTGAGCAGCTCGCGCGGAAAATTGGCACGCGTTTACAGCTGAAATCGCGAATCAATCACGGCTCAGAATTTAGCTTTTCGTTGCCACTTTTAAAGAAATAAAAATCGCGAATTTCTTTCAAGAATTCGCGATTTTATGGTTTTGTTGATTAATCTTCAACCGTGACACCCATCGAGCGGGCAGTTCCAGCGACGATTTTCGCACCAGCTTCAACATCATTTGCATTGCTGAATCCGTCATCCATTTTTCTTTGGGCAATTTCACGAGCTTGATCCCAAGTGATTTTGCCGACTTTGTCGGTGTGCGGCTTGCCGGAACCTTTTTTGATGCCAGCAGCTTCTCGAATCAAGTCGTCAACAGGCTGACCAAGCGATTTCCATGAGAAAGTTCGGTCGTCATAGACCGCAATGTGAACAATCACATCCTTACCCATCAAATCTTTGGTTTTGTCATTGAAAGGATTGATGAAATCCATCATATTTAATCCCCACTGACCGAGCGTTGAACCAACTGGTGGCCCTGCTGTTGCGCGACCCGCTGGAATTCGGAGTTTCAAATTTCCGATAATTTTTTTAGCCATTTGCTTTTTTCTCCTTAGAATTAAATTTATCTAGTGTCTTTCCGCTTAGCGAAAGAGAAGCAACACTTTTTTCATTGTAGCAATAATTTCTCAAAAAATCAAGCCAAAAAGAAAAGGCTCCTTGTGGAGCCTATGAAGGAACATCTATTTCACCCAGAAAAAGCATATTTTCGTACGCCTCCTGGGAGAGGTGAGTCAAATGATATCCACTGCAAGATTCGCACCAGTAATACCTTGTGGCATGTCCATAATTGAACCCAAGGGCAGTTTTCGCGATTTTTTCGCTTTCGTAGAGGAACTTATTTCTGTTCAATTCCTCGCAAAAAAATCGATTATCCGCGTGATTGCTTACATGGACAACACCTCGGATTTGTTCGCGTTTTTTCATGCCGCGCCAAATTCGTTTGCTGATTTTTGACACACATATCACCACCTTTCTAAATAATAATTTATTAAAATACAAAATAGATGTCTGATATTATACTGTATATATCAAAAAAGTAAAGCGCCGAAATTGTGGCGCTTCACTTACGTTTTTTGATCAGAAATTAGAGTTTCTTGATTTGGAGATCGTCCAGTTCAACAGATGTGTCGCGGCCAAACATGCTTACCAAAACTTTGATTTTTCCTTTGACTGGATCAATGGAGTCAACAGTTCCATCAAAGCCTTTAAATGGTCCGTCGGTGATGTTGACGACTTCGCCGATTTGCAAGTCAATTTCGTGCTTGGCTTCTTCGGCGCCCATGCGTTTTTTAATCGCTTTGATCTCTTTTTCACTAACAGGGGTCGGTGCAGTTCCAGCTCCGACAAATCCAGTGACGCCCGGCGTGTTGCGGATGATGAACCAAGCTTCATCGTCAAGCTTCATCTGAACCATAATATATCCCTGAAAAATCAGCTGGTCAACGGTCTTTTTCTTGCCGTTTTTAATGACGATGGTTTTTTCACGGGGAACAATCACGTCAAAAATCTTGTCCGCCATGTCAACACCAGCGATGCGCTGGCGGATCTGTTCAGCCGCTTGCTCTTCGTAGCCAGCGTAAGTGTGGATTGCGTACCACTGTTTTGTCCCGTCATATCTATTCTTTGCCATAAATCAATCTCCTTACAAAATTACGTTTTTAATTACTAACTGGAACAACCAGTCAAACAGCAGCACAAAAATCGCGAAAAACGCGGTAAACGCGAGAACAGCGAAGGTCAGTGCCCAAGTCGCGCGGCGATTTGTCCATTCAACGGCGCGAAGTTCACGCCAGCTTTCGCGAAAATATCGCCCAATCGCGAAAATCCACGCCACAGCCCAAAAATGCTTTTTATTAGAATTTTTCGCTTTCTTCTGATTTTTCGCTGCAAGCTTTTTCGCCATTTTTTCCGAAACTTGGCGTCCCGAAGCGTCTTTTACGAACTTGGTTTGCTTTTTAGCTTCTGAATTCTCAGCTTTCGCGGAGATTTTTCGCGAAACATTTTCGCTTTTTTTCGAGCTTGCGCCAGTGTTAGCTTTCACGCGCCGGACAACTCGTTTTTTATCGTCTGCCATTTGCCACCTTTCTCCGCGATTTCGCGAATTAAAAAATGCTGGTTTATCTTCCAGCTCTTATTGTCAAGTATACGTCATTTTTTACAAAAGTCAAAACGTGTTATTATAAGCATATGGATTTTAGTTTTTCTTTTGCTTGGCTTTTTGGTGGTTTCGCGATAATCGTCGCTGGGGTGCTGATTTTGAAGTTTTACAAGCAGATTGCAGACAATTTGCTGTCGGGCGTCAGCAGCTATGGGCGCGTGAAACTTTCCGCTCTAATCACAATCGGCGTTGGAATTGCCGCAATGACAAATTTAGTTCCCCTGATTATGACTTTGCTCGTTAGTGTCATTTTTGGCGGCACAAGGCTGAAATAATTCGCGAAAAAAATGGCCGCGAACGGCCGACGCTAGCTACTGTTTGAAAATAAATTTGATTATATCCCAAAGGAAATCAAATATGTTTTTTGACTCATATGACGAAATCAAAGCTAGCAATGTAAAGAACAATAGCGTGCAAAACACGCCAAAAAACACAGAGAACAGATTGTGTTTTTCACCTCGTTTAACTACATCTCTCCAAATAAAAGCAGAGACAATTATTGACGAAATAAAAACTGTTATTAAAATGATTAAAATATCATTGAAAATGTGCATAAATAAATCCTCCCGCCGTTGAATTTTGCTTATTATATTAAAGTTCGCGAATTTTGTCAATGTTTCGGCGCGCTTGCTAAAACAGCCTAGATATGATAAAATTTCTAGGTTATAAATGTAATTGTGGGAGGCGCAAGCCGTTTGTACCACGAAAGGAGAAAACATGGCGAAAACCAAACAAGAACTGCTGGCTGAGGCCGACAAATTGGGTCTGACACTTTCCGTGAAAGATACAGTTGCGGAAATCACAGCGGCAATTAAAGACGCGAAGGAAGCTGACGAAGCGACCGCCGATGTCAAGCCGTTCGACGAAGAGACTATTCAAGCGATTGAAAGCGAAGAACTTGAAGAAGCTATCGAAGAGCGATTTGCGAAAGCTGGTAAAAAATCCGCAAAATCCGTTCGCGAAACGGAAGAAGAGGCTGAAAAAGAAGCTCGCAAAGAGGCTGGAGATACATCAGCTCAGGGCGGCGCCGTGGCGAACATCGAGCGCGGTCCAGTGCCGATTCCACGCCCACTAGCAGAGCGACACGGCAAGAAATTCAAGAAAGCTGCCGAAAAAATTGAAGCTGGAAAAGTTTATCCACTGGCAGAAGCTGTGAAACTCGCAACAGAGACATCAAACACCAAATTTGACAGCACGGTTGAGATTCACGTCCGCTTGGGCGTTGACCCGAAACAAGCCGACCAAAACGTCCGCGCGACTGTCAGCTTGCCGAACGGAACAGGTAAAACCGTGAAAGTTGCCGCTTTCGTCGCTGAGGCTGATGTTGAGGCCGTAAAAGATGCTGGCGCTGATTACGCAGGCGAACAGGAAATTCTGGACTTGCTCGCGAAAGAGAACTTGGACTTTGACGTTCTCGTTGCAACACCAACAGAAATGCCGAAACTCGGACGCTTTGCTCGCTTGCTTGGCCCGCGCGGCTTGATGCCGAACCCGAAAGCTGGAACTGTTTCAACAAACCCAGCTCAGGCTGTCAAAGAAGCTAAAGCCGGTAAAATTGAATTCCGCGTTGACAAACAATCAATCGTCCACAGCGGAATCGGCAAAGTTTCCTTCGGTGAGGCGAAGTTGATGGAAAACGCCAAGGCTTTCCTCGACGCGTTGAACACCGCAAAACCGACCACATTAAAAGGTGGCTACATTCTTTCACTTTCGCTGAGCACCACAATGGGCCCAGGCGTGAAAGTTGAAACGAACAGCTTGTAAGTTCGTTCGCGAATCATAAAAATCCGTCAGAAAAGCTGGCGGATTTTATTTTTACAAAATTGTCAGACGATTTGCGAAAATCATGCTAAAATTGGTATATAAATGAGTGAAAAGATGGAGTCGGTGCCGTATCATGCGGTAGAAAAAGCGCTGCACGAGGCGCGTATTTTAGATGCGCCAGAGGAGCGGCCGTATGAGCAGGCAAAAATAATGTTTGCAAATATTGCGCTTGCAGACTTTCGACCAACTCAGCTCTACGGATTGGAAAATCATCTCAGATCTGGTGAGAAATTTCGCGAAAACGTTCAAAATCAAATTGGCGAGGACACGCTTAATATGAGGGGGGGGGTGCTTTTGAAAGATAGCGGGCAAATAGTTTTGCCGCCAATTGTCGAGGAAACAGAGAACGGTTTTTTGTTATTGGATGGGCTTCACCGAAGCGCGCTCGCAGCAAATATTGGTAAAAAATCTGTCGGCGCGCTAATAATTTGCGAAACAAAAAATAAATTTTCTCTTGAAAAATTCAAACTCCCGAACGATTGGGATGAGATTTCGTGGTTCGCGGATGAAGCCGAGCTTGGAATTGCCGTTGACCAAGGTTT
>CAXYVX010000025.1:0-11709 GCA_964292495.1 uncultured Candidatus Saccharibacteria bacterium | reverse complement strand
TATTTTCGCAAACAATTTATCGCGGATTTCACTCATATTCATACGAAATATTATAACACACCGCCGATGTTTTAAACCAAGCCAATCCCAAAAACTAATTCGCGAAATTCTGATATTTATTGATATCGGAATTTAATTTATCTCTCAAACCATCCAGCCAAGCCGAATTGCTTTGAAGCTGTGTAGCCAAAGAGTTGTTAATCTGCGAAAAAGTCGTGCTGCTCACAACAATGTCCGCCAACTTTTGCATTTCAGTAATTCGCGATTTTTCATTCGGGAAATTGTTTTTTATGACCGCCAAATATGAATTCACGCCAGTCAAAATATCCGAAGAAATTGGATTGTCGTGCGCCGAGTTTTTGTTGTAAATTGCCGACAATTCATTCTGCCATTTTTTCGCGAAAATATAACTTTTTGCTTCTAATAAAAGGTTCGCGAATTTTTCCTGATTCCGCTCAATCTTCTTATAATCCGGGTTCAAAATGTCGGCAAACGGAACGTTAGCAAGCAAAACAGCCGGATTCCCGTCGCTTTTTTCTTCAACGATTACAGAATTTAGCTGCGCGGAAGATTTTTTACGAAAATCATTCACGGTCATAGCCGACAAAAAATACAAGCAGCCAACAGCCAAAACAGTCGCGCCCACAATTCCGAGAATTACAGACAAAATTATCTTATTTTTCTTATTCATTTTACTCCTGCAACCGCAAAAATTAGAACGGAAATGACCGCAACTGAAACTGTCAAAAATATCAAGAAAACTAGCGCTGTTGGCAATTTTCCTTTTTTGAAATCTTTCATGTAAGCGGAATCTTCAACTGAATATTCGGGTTTTTTGACGTTTCGCGAAAAGTCTAGTTTTTCGCCTTCACCAGAGCTGTTCGCATGTTGTTTTTCGCGAAGGTCAGCGGTGATTCTCTTCTGTAATTCGCTTTTTTCTTCACCAAAATTAACTATTATTCCCATATAAAATTATTTTAACACAAGCGATTTTTTTTGCGAAATTTGCAGAGACAAACACTTATGGTAAAATAAAGAAGTTATTAACATAAGGAGGAAAAAATGGCAACTAAAAAAGCCGTTTCGTCGAAGAAAAAACCTTCGACAACGAAAAAACCAGTCGCGAAAAAAGCCGCAGCTTCAAAAAAGAATGATGCGCCAGTGATCGTTGAACAGGAAATCGTTGAAATCGTCGCCCCGGCAGCGGTTGAAACGAATTCAGAGATTGACGACGCGCCTTTCGCAAAAATGACTGTCAGCGAAAAACTGATGGCGCTAAAACCGGGTGCTTTGATTGCGGAATTCATCGGAACTTTCGTGCTCGCAGCAGTGGTGTTGAACTTGGCTCAGAACAAAAACTTTGGCGTTCTCGGCATTTCGTTCGCGTTAGCAGCACTAGTGATGATCTTCGGAAGCATCTCTGGCGCACACTTAAACCCAGCGATCACCATCGCTTCATATGTCAACCGCAAAACCGATGGCGTAAAAACCGTTGCTTACATCTTGGTCCAGATTTTGGGCGCGGTGTTGGCATTTGTGGTCATGCACGCGTTGTTCACTGCAAACTTTGACAATTCCGTTCTCGCGGCATTGACTTCACAGGGATACGGTGAGAGCGTCAAACAGGCTGGCGGACTCGTTGAATTCGCGAAACAGAACAACACAACAGTTGACGCGATCGCGAAAACTCTTGGCGTTAGCAACTTCACCGAAGTTTCAATCGCCGGCGGACAGGGATGGACTACATTCTTCGCCGAAGTTATCGGATCAATTGTGTTCGGTCTTGGTGTTGGATTTGCCTTCTTCCAGAAGAACAAAAGCAAAATCGAAACCGGTCTCTCGGTTGGCCTCGGCCTTCTCGGCGGATTGGTTGTCGGCGGATCAGTTGTCGTCTTAAACCCAGCCGTTGCCGGCGCACTCGGAGCGTTCACAAAGGGCGCAATGTTTGGCGAATCATCCGGAACTTTCTGGTTGGCTCTCGCGGTTTACGCACTTGGTACCACTGTTGGTATGACCATCGGCGTTACAATTTACCGCTTCATATTCAAAGATGCAGTTCGCAAATAATTCGCGAAAACCAAAAATCACCCGACACGTTCGGGTGATTTTTTAATCCAGGTTTATTCGTCGCTCGGTTTACGCAAATTCACCGGTTCCAATAATTTTCCGCCGCTCTCGCCATTTGTGATTTTCACCACATCTTTGTCAATTTTCGCGAATTCGCCCGCCGCGAGCTGATATTTATTCACCACCGTGCCCAGATTTTTCCCAAGCGCGTTAAAGTGCTCGTCGTATTTCGCGAGATGTTTCGCTAGCTGGCCAACCCATTTCTGAATCTCTTTCGCCTGCTCCTCAATCTGCAAAGATCGCAGCCCTTGCATCACGGTTTGCAGATACGCGAGCAATGTTGTCGGCGAAACGATGATCACTTTTTTGTCATTGAAAGCGTAGTCAATCAAGTTTCGCGAACTCCCGCCGCTGCCAACATCACCAATGATCGCGTCATAATAAAGCGCCTCGCTCGGAATGAACATGAACGCAAAATCCATCGTATTTTCCTCTGGCAGAACGTATTTCGCAGTTTCGTCGATGCGATTTTTCAGATCTTTTTTCAACTCATTTGCAGCGTTTTCGCGAGCTTCTTTATTCTCCGCATTCGCCATTTTTTCATAATTTTGCATCGGAAACTTACTGTCAATCGCCAAAATTTTTCCATCTTTCAACTTCACAATCGCGTCTGCAATCAATTCTGCGTGCGATGAATTTTTCGCGAAATGAAATTGTTTTTGCCAAACGCCTGGCGGCAGCACATTACCCAAAATATCTTCAAGATAATATTCGCCCAAATTTCCACGCGTTTTATTATTTGTCAGAACATTTTGCAACGTTTTTAGCTCGCCCTGAGTGTCAATCACGCGCTTGTTTGTGTCCTCCAATTTAACTAAACTTTTCGTAATTTCCGACACGATTTTTCGCGAATTTTCCATTTGTGCCGACATTCCGCGCTGAGTTTCGCTCAATTTCCGGTCAACATTATCACGCAAATTTTCATTATTTTCGCGCATATTTTTTGCGAGATTTTGCGACAAATCCGACAAATCTCGCCTCAGATTCGCCAAATCATTTTGCAAAAATTGGCTTTCTTCGGAGCTGTTTTTGTTTGATTTTTTTAAGATTGCGAACAAGAGCCCAGCGCTTAAAAACGCGATTACGACACATAAAATAATTATTTCCATACAACCATTTTATCACGCATTTCTCTGCTATTCTGCATTCGCGATAAAAAGATTTAGCCACACGGGCAGCAGAAGCTAAAATATCTAATTCAAAGTAAAACATAATAAAAATTCGCGAAATGATGGTTCCGCGAATTTTGGTCTAATTATTTATTGAAATCACCTCTTTTGGAGAGTGTCAATTATTTCTTGAGTGTACGGCAAGAAATGAACTTGGCTCAGCACGTAAACAACAACCGCAACGACAATCGTGCCGCCCAAAAAAGTTCCAAGCCCAAAGAAAATTCCGCGAATAAAATTCATCCGGATGATAGTCCATCGGTTCGCAACATAAACATCTTCAAATATTTCGCGAATATCGCTTCTCTGTTGCTCTGAAAAAGGCTTTGGATTTTGGCGATTTTTCTCACCAGAAGAAGAAATATTTTTCTTACTGACAGAATTTTCTCGGCGGAAAATTGTCATCGCTTTATTTCTCTTCAATGTCTTCAACAATGCTTTTTGCGGATTTCGCGATTTTGCTTTTTTTCAAATCTTTCGCGAACTTTTTCGCCTCATCGAGCTGTTTTTGCGCTTGTTTCACAGCTTCATCAGCTTCTTTTTCGGCGAATTTTTTGGCTTTTGGTGCATTTTTGCCAACAAACTTTTTCACATCTTCAACGCGATCTTTCGCGAAGTCTGTCGCTTCGGCGGAAGAATCACCAACAAAATCTTTTACATCATCCAAGCCATCTTTCAGATCAGCACGAGTTTCTTTTCCGCTTTTTGGCGCAAATAAAAGTCCAGCAACAGCGCCAGTTATCGCGCCAAGAGCAATTCCAAAGCCAAAATGTTTAGCCGTTTTTCCACTTTCACTGATTGATTTTTTAATCATTTTTCCTACTTTCTGCGGTTGACCGCTCTTTTAATAAACTTAACAAAAATCCTCGCAATCATCACCGGGCTGGCGAGATTTTTCAAATTTTCAAGGAACGCCTTCGCTTCGTCAGTCGCTTGGCTTATTGTTTCAGTAATATGGTTGATTTTTCGCGAAATACTGATAAATGTCGCGAGAAGGACGATACCCAAAATCAAAAATACTGCCAACATTACAGACAAGATTATAACCAGAATTTGAAAAGCATCCATTACGCTTACAGTTTATACCTTGCTACAAATAATGTCAAATCTCAAAGTTTTTCCGCAGTTTCGCGCAAAAATTCGCGAAATTCCTTGCCAAAATTTTTGTCGTGAATGCCAAAATCCACCACTGTTTTCATGTATTCCAACTTATCGCCCGTGTCGTAATATTTTGCGCCTTTGATTTCCGCCGCCAGGAATTTATGTCCGTCGCCAATCATCTGCTGCATGACCGGCTGAAACATGAATTCGCCTTTGTCTTTTGCGGTGTTTTTCGCGAATTCTTTGTTCGCTTTGTCAAGATATTTCAAGAAATCTGATGTTAAAAGATAGCTGGAAACGCTCGCGAGATCGCTCGGTGCATCCGCTTTGCCTGGCTTCTCAACAATCTCCGCGATGTCAATCATGCCCGGTTTGATTTCCCGGCCAGCAACAACTCCATATCTGTTAAATTCATCATCATCCACAATTTTCTTGCTCGACAGAACCGAATTTCCAGTTTCTTTATACAGTTCAATCATTTGCTGAAATCGCGATTTTTCATCTGGCGAACCATGAAAAAAATCATCAGCAAACGCGTAAATAAACGGCTCGTCGTCAGCAAGTAAATGCGCAGCGCTTTGAATCGGCGTGGCGTTTCCATATGGCCCTTTTTGACGAACATAAATGAAATTTGCCATGTTTGCGAGCGCTTCCATCTCTGTTATAAAGTGCGCTTTTTTCTTCCCGCCAGCGCGCAAATTCGCGAGCAAATCTTCGTTCGGCAAGTCAAAATGGTCTTCAATTGCGCGCTTATTTTGACTCCCGACAATGATAATATCTTGGATTCCAGCGCCAACCAATTCCTCAACGACATACTGAATAATCGGTTTATCCACCAGAGGCAGCATTTCTTTTGGCATTGCTTTTGTCTGCGGTAAAAATCTCGTCCCAAAGCCAGCTGCCGCGATTATTGCTTTTTTCGGACCGTTAAATTTTGTCATTTTATCCCCTTTCGCGAATTATTTTAACTGATCTCGGATCAACTTTTGCGCCAAAGCCGGATTTGCCTGACCCTTTGACGCTTTCATGACCTGCCCAACCAAAAATCCAATCACCTTTTCGTTTCCGTCGCGAAAATCCGCCACAGCTTTCGCGCAGCTTTCGTTCGCCAAAACTTCCGCTACAATTTTCGCGATCGCGCCTTCATCGCTAACCTGTAAAAGATTCAGTTTTTTCGCGAAATCCTCAGCAGAAATATCTGTCTGCTCAAGCATTTTCGCGAAAATTTCCTTCTCAGAAGTTGATGAAATTTTCTTGTCGGCAAACATTTTTGCGAGATCCGTCAAGTTCTTCGCCGACGGCAATTCAAGACCTTCTTTGGCAGCTTCGGTATTTTCATCCAACCCAGAGAAAGAACTCGCAAAAAGGTTCGCGATATTTTTCGCGGTTTTTGCGTCCGAATTTTCCAGAACTTTAAGGACAACATTCGCGATTTTTTGCGTTGAAATCAGTGAACGAATGACAGATTCATCAACATCCATCAACTTGAATTTTTCGCGAAATTCCGGCGGTAAAATCGGCGTGTTTTCCTGCCACTTCGCGACAATTTCATCCGACAAAACAACCGGCGGAATGTCCGGATCCGGCATGTAGCGATAATCTTGCGCGTCTTCTTTGCTGCGCTGCGGAACAGTCTCACCGAGAGTGTCGTTCCAACCACGCGTGCCTTGTTCAATTTGCCCACCATCTTCCAAAACGTCAATTTGACGGTTGATTTCGTAATTCACAGCGCGCTCAACCGCGCGAAAACTGTTCATGTTTTTGATTTCCGTGCGCAAACCCCATTTTTCGCCAGGTTTGCTGACCGAAATGTTGACGTCAAATCGCATATTTCCGTAGTACAAATCGCCATTAGTAACGCCCGAGTAAACCATCAAATTATGCAGTTCTTCGGCATATTCTCGCGCTTCTTTCGCACTGTGAATGTCAGGTTCACCAACAATTTCAATCAGCGGCGTGCCCACACGATTCAAATCCACTAATGAATGATCAGAAAAATGAGTCAATTTCCCAGCGTCTTCCTCGATATGCGCATGGTGAATGCGAATTTTTTCGCCATTTTCAAGCTCAACATACCCGCCAATAATCGTCGGGTAATACATCTGCGTAATCTGATATCCTTTCGGCGAATCCGGGTAAAAATAATGTTTGCGGTCCCAGCGCGACACATTCGCGATTTGTGAATTCAGTGCTTTTCCGGCGCGCGCCGCAAATTTCAATGCTTCGTGATTCAAAATCGGCAACATTCCCGGCAACGCGTAATCTATCGCGGAAATTTTGCTGTTCGGCTCAGCTTCGCGCGCGTCATTGTCCGCAGAAGAAAAAAGTTTACTTTTTGTAGCCAGCTGAACGTGCGTCTCAATTCCAATCGTCGGTAAAAATCCGCGCATCAAAAAATCTTTAAGTCTATCTTCTGAAATTTCGCGAGATCCGTGCTCGCCCGCGTTCCCGACAGCTTCAATGTTTTTTGTAAAATCCGTGTTTTCCATCATTTTTTTCTCCTTCTCAAAATCATCACTCATATCGCCCCCAGTTCCTTCAAACTCTTCTTAAAAATCGCAACCGCGCGGCGCAACACAATTATATTCACTTTTGCGTCAGCGTTGTGCGCCAGATGATTTCGCAATTTATGCGCCATCCAAACCTGGTTAATGTTCGCGAATTTCGCGTCCGCATGTTTCAATCGGTCGCCCATATTTGCACCATCAATACCGATTTCTTTCAGCGCCCGATCAAGTAAACTGTCCGCGTCCAAAATCGCCAATCTGTAGGAATTTAGGTTTGAAGAATCCAAAGAATTCTCAATTTTCAGCCAATCGCGTTGATATTTCTGCTTGTCAAGCAAGCCGTCGCGCCCGCGCGTCAAGTACATTATCATGGTGATCGCAACACCAAGAATCACGGCAATTATCACCACAAAAACCACGATTGAACTCACTTATCCTCCTTGTTTTTATCACGAATTTCTTCGATTTTTCGCGAAAACTCAAGGACCGCAGCATCGTTTTTTTGCTGGCCCATAATCTGCATCCCAACCGGAAGATCCACATTTTCATCAGACTTCACATTTGTCCATGGAATACTCAAAGCCGGAATTCCAGCCATACTTGCAGGGGTTGTCATAACATCAGACATATACATCGCGAGCGGATTGGTTGTATTTGCGCCGAGTTTGAAAGCAGGAGTCGGGGCAACTGGGCCAACCAAAAAATCGTATTTTTCAAACAGTTCATTAAATTCGCGAATAAGCAAAGTTCGGACTTTCTGCGCCTTCAAATAATATGCGTCAAAATATCCGCTCGAAAGCACAAACGCGCCGATCATCAGCCGCCGTTTGTTTTCGTCAGCAAAGCCAAAGTTTCGCGAATTCACAAACATTTGTTCAGGGTTTCTCGCTTCAGTTTCAAGATTTTCTTTCTTCGCGATTTCAGAATCTTTCGTAATAAAACGATTTTTTTGCTCAGAAATTTTCACAAATTTTTCACCCGCGCGCGCGCCATAACGCACGCCGTCAAAACGCGCGAGGTTGCTGGACAATTCCGCTGGCACCACAATGTAGTAAATCGCCAGCGCGTATTTGCTCATCGGCAGGGAAACTTCGTCCACTTCATACCCGTTTTCACGCAAAGTTTTCGCAAATTGCAGCGTGCTTTCGCGAACTTTTGGATCCACGCCATCGCCAAGGAATTCTTTGATAATTCCGACTTTTTTCACGGAATTTTCTTCGCGAATTTTCTTCAAATCTTTCGCGAAAAATGCTTCATGGAGCGTTCCGTCGTGCCCGTCTTTACCTTCAAGCACCTCTGTTAAAATCTCTGCGTCTTCGGCAGTTTCAGTGAAAGTTCCAATCACGTCAGTGCTGCTCGCCATCGCGAAAACACCCCAGCGAGAGATCAATCCATATGTCGGTTTCCAGCCAAAAACGCCGTTGAAGCTGGCCGGTTCACGAATGCTTCCGCCAGTGTCCGATCCTAGCGCAAACGGGACCACGCCGGCCGCGACAATCGCCGCGCTTCCGCCGGAGCTTCCGCCCGCAACTCTTGTTTCGTCGTACGCATTTTTCGTGGCACCAAAGGCCGAATTTTCGGTTGAACCGCCATGCGCAAAAGCATCAAGGTTGGATTTTCCAATCATGATCGCACCAGCCTCGTCAAGTTTTTTCACAGCGGTTGAATCAATCGGGCTTTTGAAGTTTGCGAAAAATGTCGAGCTTGCTGTTGAATGCCCAGCTTTCGTCAAGAAATTATCCTTGGCGATATATGGAACACCGGCCAAAACACCGATTTTTTCTAAAACTTCTGCTTCTGTTTTTGTAAAATCATCATTATTTTTTTCGCGAATTTCACGAATTTCCGCGTCAATTTTTTCAGCGCGTTCCATCGCATAAGCCGGCAAAATTTCCGTCAGCGCGTGCAAATTTTTCGAGTCTTCAAACTTCGCAAAACTTTCGCTCGCGAATTCTGTTGCAGTTTTTTTGCCGCTAATAATTGCGGTTCTAATCTCAATAATTCTTGAATTTTTCATAATACTTTTGGCACCTCCACGCTGTTTTCGCGAACTTTTGGAGCAACCGAAAGCAATTCTTCGCGAGAAATTTGTTCACCAATTTCGTCGTCGCGCCAAACGTTTTGAAGACCAGTTACTTCAAATGTCGGCTCCACGCCATCCAAATCCAGCTCATCCAGCTTTCCAACATAGCCCAAAATTCCATCCAAATCATCGATCATCGCCGGAATTTCTGCTTCCGACAAACTAATTTTGCTTAGTTCCGCGAGATGCAGAACATCTTTTTCCGTAATATTCATGTACACTATTTTAGCAGATTTTTGGTAAAAATCGCTGGCGTAAATTTTATTTTCGATTTATTATTTTCTTAATTTACAACACCTTCTGCAGTTAATATATCTTTTAACTTTATTTTATGTTCTATTGATAATTCATAATCATGCTCCACAAGTTCAATATACTTATTGAGGAATAGCTTGGGGTTTGATATTAACCTTAAATAATAGCTTAACGTCTTATATAGACCATTCACAATTAATTGGCATCCATGTTCAGTTTGGATTTGAAAAATCAATTCATTAATTTTTCCAATTTCAATTGGGTCTAAACTGGACAATATATAATATCTTTCTGTATTAAACTTGATTATTTTATCGAAGGCAACCCTAACCATCTGCTCATCTGGAATCTTTCCAAGCTTCATCTCTAAGGCTTCGAAAATTTTGCCATCTTTTTCGATTTCTATATCGCCCGAGCTATTAGACGTTCTGTCTGATGCAGTATGACTACCTAATGGCAGTAAATTCGCATTCTCATATCTACTCATTTCACAAATTAAAAATGTATATATTGCATAGAATGCCAATACGGGTAGCTTGGCACCTCCGTGGGTTCCATATTGATATTCAAAGTGTTCATGTAATATTTTCATTATCTCGGAAATTTGTACGTTATCATTTGATTTTATCTTATGAATTTCTATTTTATTTGTCTCTCTGTATTTAATGGCCCCATTAAGCAAAACTCTGAGTATCGATTCAGATAACTCTCCATTCGTTTGAATACAATCTATTATTTTTAAAAATGCATCTTTCATGCCAATACCAGATATTTCACCATTATAGTGAAAATCATACGGATATGGCTGTTCTAGGCTGCGAGTTAGCCAACCGCTCTCTGCCATTGCGGGTAAACCTAGCCTCTTTAATGTTGGGGTAATATATTTAGTATCTATACCTCTCGCAGAAAATCCATTCGGGAACTTTGCCTGAAAATATCTAATATCCTGCACAGGATCAATAATTTTATGCACAGCTAAGGTTATTAAAACTGTAAAGACACCCTTATTTTTATTTACATTGCCAGAGATAAGCATCAACTCTTTATTTAAATTTTTTAATTCCAAAATATCAGATACATCGAATGATTTATTATATATATCCTCTAATAGTTCCCTATGGTTCATAGAAGTTGTTCCTTTATTTGTGTAAAAACAGCTTCTATCATTGGTATTGCTACGGAATTACCTATCTGGTTGTAGCTGGATGATAATTTTTTGTTTAATACAAAATTATCAGGAAAGCCTTGAAGTCTATAACATTCTCTAATTGTTAATTTTCGGACCTTATTCCCATCATATATCCAAAATCTTCCAGAACTCTCCTGTGATGGTATTGTCGGATGGGTTCCGTCAATAGAATAAATTCTATTGGGTTGCTTGTGAACTCTCGATAAATGTTCGGTATTTGGTCGAACCCCTTTTGTTCTTATTGATTTATTTCTATATCCGCAAAATATTAGGCCTGATACTTGACGCTTCCAAAGGGATTCCGGTAGAATAGTATATTCTGATTTTTTCAGATATTCGAAATCGTTATTATTCTTTTCTAAAATACTTTTTATATTTTTTGATTGCAATTTTATAACAGTATTTAAATTTATCTGTTTTTCTTTGCTTGCAACAATAATGATTCTTTCGCGATTTTGAGCCAAACCAAAATCCTTAGCATTAAAAACTTGCCAATCAACTTTATAGCCGATTTTTTTAAGATTTTCCAAGATAACTTTTAGCGTTTTGCCGTTATCATGATATTTTAAATGTTTTACATTCTCTAAAAGCACTATATTAGGTTTCTTCTCTTTGATTATTCGCATTACATCAAAAAATAAAGTGCCTCTCGTGTCATTAAAACCTTTTTGATGGCCAGATATGGAAAAAGGCTGACAGGGAAATCCTGCGCATAAAATATCAAAATCTGGGATAGCTTTAGCCTCAACTTTAGTTATATCACCAGCAAATAATTTATCGCGATTTTCTTTAGTAAAAATATCTGGCTCTATTTTTGCGAAATTTGCCTCGTAAGTCTCGCGTGCTGGCTGATTGAATTCAGAAACGAAAACACATTTTGCACCTAAATTATGAAGCGCAATATGAAAACCGCCGATTCCAGCAAATAAATCTATAAATTTTATATCTTTTGACATATGTTTAGCAACCTTTCTGGTCGCGAACTTATATCAAAAAAGCGACCAATATTAAGTCGCTAAACATACAATCTAAGTTTTTAGGCTCGGATGTAATATTGGTCGCATCTTTGCCGAAAAACTAACTTAAATTGTATATTTAGCC
The DNA here is from genome assembly GCA_964292495.1 of uncultured Candidatus Saccharibacteria bacterium. Lineage (GTDB taxonomy): Bacteria > Patescibacteriota > Saccharimonadia > Saccharimonadales > Saccharimonadaceae > CAXYVX01. The sequence goes on along the minus strand of CAXYVX010000025.1, from coordinate 177 downwards.
TTTTTATTTTACCACAAACAAAAAATCTCGGCGAATTTCACCGAGATTTTTCGCGAATTTTTCTATTTTCCCATCTGTTTTTCGCGAATTTCCTTAATCTGATCTCTCAGATCTGCTGCCAACTCAAATTCCAAGTTTGCACTCGCCATATCCATTTGCGCGGAAAGTTGGCGCGCG
>CAXYVX010000024.1:0-13611 GCA_964292495.1 uncultured Candidatus Saccharibacteria bacterium | reverse complement strand
AATAATCGTAAATTTCCGTCACGGTTGCCACGGTTGAGCGCGGATTTCGCGAAGCGGTTTTCTGGTCAATTGAAATCGCCGGCGAAAGTCCGTCAATTTGGTCAACATCTGGCTTATCCTGCTGACCCAAAAATTGTCGCGCGTAGGAACTGAGCGATTCAACATAGCGGCGTTGGCCTTCTGCGTAAATCGTGTCAAACGCTAGACTTGATTTTCCACTGCCCGAAAGGCCGGTTATCACCGTTAATTTGTCGCGCGGAATCTCCACGTCAACGTTTTTCAAGTTGTGTTCGCGCGCGCCGGAAACGCGAATTGAGCTCGGAAATTTCCATTTCTTCACGCCATTTTTCGCGAATTTTTCATCAAACATTTTCTCACGTTTTTGCTCAATTTGCTGCTCATTCATAACAAGTAATTTTAGCAGATTTTAGCATTTTTTTCAACTTTTATTTTTCGCGAAATTTTTATTTTGGGACGGGCAAACCTAACTTTTCGAGCGGAATATAATCGAAATAATATCCGCAGCCAACCGAAATAATCCAATTTAGCATATCTTTATACTCCGGTTTACTCCACCATTTGCGATTAAATAAATACATGTATTCAACCTCGCGATTTAGCGGTGCAAAAAGTCGACGATATTGATAAAGTTTAAACGCGCAAGTTTGCGGCTTTTCATCCACACTTCCGGCTACTTGTTGAAATTTTTTCTCGATAATATAAATCGTATTTTTTGCAAAAACAAAAATTGAATCGTCTGGCAAAAGTTTTTTACTTAAAATTTCGCGAAAATTATAGTTCATTTCGTCAAAATACCTGTAAAGTCCATCTTTTTGAAAAATATCCGCAATTTTTTCACCGCCATAAAAAACTTCCCAGCGCATATTTGTTTTTGCTTTTTTACCATCCTTGAAATCATTTTCGCGAACTTCATATCCGGGCAATTCATCCAAAAAATCTGCGAGATTCGTTTTCGACTCAAAAACCGCGCCGGTTTGCGTGTTTGCGCCGCCAACTCCACCAGCAATCATTTTTTATCTCCATTTTTTCGCGAAATTTTCACCTCATTTTCATATCTTTTTTGGGAAATTTCCAAAAAGTTTTTATTTAAATCGCAGCCAACATATTTTCGTCCATATCTTTTCGCAACGATTCCAGTCGTTCCGCTTCCAGAAAACGGATCCAGAATCACATCGTTTTCGCGAGAAGCAAGCAAAATAATTCGCTTCAATAAATTTTCTGGTTTTTGTGTTGGGTGTTTTCCAAAAGTTTTTTCGCTCGCCGGCGTTGCAGAAATTCGCCAAACGCTGCGCATTTGCTTTTCCGGAACCTTTAGAGAATCTTCTGGCCAGTTACCTTTTCGCGAAAGTTCATAATTAAAAAAATGTTTAGTCGTTTTGATCGCGCCTTTTTTTGTAATCTCTTCTTTTCGCACCCAAATCAACGTTTCATGACTAGCGGTAAACATTCGCCCAGATAAATTCGGTGAAGCATTACTTTTATACCAAATAATTTCATTTAAAAATTTCGCGTTCAATAGTTGCAACGCAAATCCGCACTGGTAAATTGAGTGGTATGTCCCAGAAATCCACATAGTTCCGCCCGGTTTTAAAACGCGCCAACAAACAGAAATCCATTTTTTATGAAACTTAAAATCTTCTTTGGAGCCTTTACTTTTATCCCAGTCACCTTTATTCACAGAGACAGTTTTACCGCCAGAATTTGTAAAACCGCCGTTTGAAAGATTGTATGGTGGATCTGCAAAAATCATATCAACCGAATTTTCTGGCAATTTTTCCAAAAAATTTAAACTATCTTCATTAAATAAAACAAAATCACTTTTCGCGAAAAACGCGTTTTTTAGCAACTCATCATTCAAAAATTTCAATTCTTGCTCCGTTTCTGCGCAGACAACTTTCGCGAATCTTCCTCTCCAAAAAACAAAAAGGACAACTCGTTTAAGTTGTCTACACTTTGAAGCAAGAGTTAATCTTAGTTCCGCGAGTTGCCCAATATTGAACTAATAACTCGCAAAAAATCGCCTTTGCTTCATATTAAATTTGTGTAGACAATTTAATTATAACAGATCAAAAAAACAACTACAAGCAGCTGTTTTTTTCAGTTTTTCGTGAACTTACTTCACGATCCCACCACCAAGACAAACCTCGCCGTCATACAAAACAACAGACTGCCCGGCCGCGACCGCGCGTTGAAGTTCGTCAACTTTGACGGAAATTTCCGTGTCGGAAATTCGCGAAATTTCGCACGGAATCAATGCGCCGCGGTGACGAAAACGCGCGGTGAATTTTCGTGAAAAATCCGGCTCGCCCGAAATCCAATGAACGTCGCTAAGTGCGATTTTCTCACGGAAAAATTCGTCCGAATTCAAGTTTCGCGAAACATAAACTTCGTTCTTTTTCATGCTTTTTCCAACCACATAATACGGCAATCCGCCACCAATATTCAGCCCATGTCGCTGCCCGAAAGTATAGAAAATTGCGCCATCGTGGCGGCCGACTTTTTCGCCGGAATCTTGGTCAATAATATCGCCAGGTTTGGTTTCAATGTAGTTGCTCAAAAACTCGCGCACGCCAACTTCGCCGACAAAGCAAATCCCCTGCGAATCTTTTTTTCGTGAAGTCGCGAGGCCAAATTTTTCCGCATCTTCACGAACTTTCGCCTTGGTTTCGTAGCTGCCAATTGGGAATAAAGTTTTTGCGAGCGCAGACTGCGAAACGCGATACAAAAAATACGTTTGGTCTTTATCTTCGTTTTTGGAACGCAACATTTTCGCGAAATTTTTTTCGTCGCGCTCGACCCGCGCATAGTGGCCAGTCGCGATAAAATCCGCGCCTTCTGCAAGCGCAGCTTTCGCGAAAATCCCAAATTTCACCTCTTGATTACACATAATGTCCGGGTTTGGCGTACGCCCATTTTCGTATTCGCGAATCATGTAATCAACCACGAGATTTTTATATTCTTTTTGAAAATCAAAAACTCTGAAAGGAATCCCGAGCTGAACAGCCACGCGTTTTGCGTCCGCCAAATCGTCCGTCCACGGGCACTTCATGCCGGGCAAATCCTCTGTCCAGTTTTTCATGTAAACGCCAACCACATTGTATCCTTGCTGCTTCAAAAGTGCGGCCGAAAGAGACGAATCCACGCCGCCACTCATGCCGACAAAAACGGTTTTATTTATTTTATTTTCCATCAATTTATTCCTCCTGCTGCGGTTTTTGTCATCCCGCCAATTTCACTAATTATCAAAATCCAACCGCGTGGTTCTGCCCACCAAAAAATCTGATTTTTTGCTGCTGTCGTTCTAAAATTTGCTTGTGCATCCGCGCCAACAAAGTTCGTATAAGCGCGCCTCAAATGATAATTTTCACTAACAAGAATCGCATTTGTCCAACCGTTTTCTTTAAGGATTTTCGCGACATTTTCTGAGTTTTGTCTGGTATTTTCAGATGTTTCATCAAGCTTAATTGCGCTTTGAGGAACGCCTTTTTTGACAGCCAAATCATACATAACTTTCGCATTGCTTGGCGACGAAGGATCTGCCGCTGCGCCAGAAAAAATGATATTTTTCGCGAAATTTTGTCTATAAAGATTGATAGCTTTTTCAGCTCTCGCTGTTGTGTCTCCGCCTGAAATTGCAATGATGACATCCGCTTTTTTGCAGTTTTCACTATTGTCTGGCGCCGATCCGCAAGCACCCATCTGCTCATAGTTCAGCCAATTTCCAAGACCAAACCAGATCCCAAAAAATATCGCCACCGCGAGGATTATTGCCGCAATAAATTTCATTTTTTTATGCCACTTTCCGTAAACATTTCCGCCGTTGTTTCCTGGCCAAATTTGAGCTGTTCGCCCAAAACATCTTTAAAAATTTCTTTCAAAGATCCAAGATTTTTTTCATCAAAATCGCGCCCAAGCGAAATTCGCAAACTTCCATCCACGATATTTTCAGGTAAGCCAAGCGCCGTCAAAACATGAGATCTAATCCCAGAATTTGCAGCACAGGCTGAACCGGTTGAAACATAAACACCTCGCGAATCAAGCGCAAAAACCGCTCTTTCGCCGTCAAGATTCGGAATCGCGACAGACAAAATAGCTGGCGATTGATTTTTCCCACCGCCGTTAATGTGGCATCCATCAAAATTTTCGCGAAAGAATCCAGTGAGATTTCCGCGAATTTCTTTCAGGCGTTTAACCTCAGATTTTCTTTTCTTTTCAGCAATTTCCAGAGCTTTCGCAAAACCAACCGCGCCCGCGACATTTTCAGTCCCTGAGCGCAAACCCATTTCTTGACCGCCGCCAAGGACGACCGGCTCAACCTGAACTCCAGCTCGGACAAAAAGCGCGCCGACTTGTTTTGGTCCATAACATTTTGCAGCTGAAATCGACATCAAATCAACTCCGAGACGCGCCACATTCAAGTCCAAAATTCCCGCTGCCTGAGCTGCGTCAATGTGGAAATATATCGGATTTTTCACACCTCTTTCCAAGCGGTCTTCGCGAATTTCGCGGACAATTTTAGAAATCTCCTTAACCGGCAAAACAATGCCGATTTCAGAATTCACATATGTAAATGCAAGCAAGCGCGTCTTGTCTGTGATTTTTTCGCGAAGCTGATTCAAATTAAGATTCCCCTCTTCATTGACAGGCAAAATGATCGCGTTTTTAGCCTGCGCAGTTTTCAAAACCGAGTCATGCTCAATCGCGCTCGTAATTATTTCACCTTCGCCAACACAGCCCAATGCAATATTTATCGCCTCTGTTACGCCCGCAGTTATCACAATTTCCGCACTCCTCGCGCCAAGTATTTTCGCGATTTCATGACGAGCATCTTCGTAATCCGCGCGCACATTTCTCGAAACTGAATACGCGGCGCTTGGATTAAAAAAATATTCCGAAAAATAAGGTTTCATCGCTTCAAAAACCTTTTTGTCGGTCGGCGTTGCAGCCGCATAGTCTAAATAATATTTCATATTCATTGATGTATAATTATAACATATTTTAAAAATACTCACCATTTTTCACGACAAAAACCAAAATTAAAAACTCAAAGCATTTTCCGCGTTTTTTGTGGTGGTTTTCGCGATTTCCTCTAACGATTTTTCGCGAATTTTCGCCAAATTCTCCGCGATTGTAAATATTCTCGCCGGTTCATTTACCTTTCCACGAAAACCAGCGGGAGACAAAAACGGCGCGTCCGTTTCAAACAAAATTTTACTCAACGGAATTTCATTTTTCCATAAATCACGTTCGCTATTTTTCGCGAAAGTTGAAATCCCGTTTACACCGAAATAAGCGTTTGGAAATTTAAGAATTTTCGCGAGATTTTCACGAGATTGCTCAGTATAAGAATGAAAAATCACCGGAATTTTTATGCCAAAATCAGAAAAATTATCTTCTTCAAAAACTTTCCAAAAATCCTTCCAAACAGATTTTTCAGCGTCCGGTTTTCTAAAATCTCGCACATGAAAATTCACTGGCAACGACAATTTTTTAGCAACTTTTAACTGCCCTCTAAGCAATTCCATTTGCCTTTCGCGAAACTCAAAATCGTAAAAATAATCCAGACCAATTTCGCCAATCGCCGCGACTTTCACGATTCCTTCTTCAACGGTTTTCTTCGCAAAAATCTCAAACGCAGAAATTTGGGATTCAATATTTCGTTCAAGTTTCGGGTCGGATTCATGTGGGTGAATTCCGAGCGCAACCGCAAATTCAATCCCGTTTTCATTGCCAAATTTTTTCCATTTTTTCGCGAAAAAAACCGCGTTTTTTGAATCTTCAAGCGAAGTTCCAACAAGCATCATTTTTTTAACTCCATTAGCTGCTGAGTTTATTAAAATTTCGCGAATTTTCTCATTATCCTGGTTAAAAAATTCCGCATCGTGAATATGCGTATGAGTGTCTACAAGCGTTATTTTCTTGATCATATTATTGAATATAATTTATTTTCGCTTCGGTTCTTCCGTGTGCAGATATTTTTTCGGGAACAAAATTTTTGGCGATTCTGTTATTTTCTCGCCTTTATTTACCAAAAATATTTCGCGAATTTTTTCAGATGTTCCAGGCAAAAACGGATAGATTCTTTCTGAAATTAAAACAACCAAATTCCAAAGTTCGTTCATGATTCGCGGCAATTCGTCTGGTGAAGTTTTCGCGAGAGACCAAGGCTTGGTGATATCAATAAACTGATTTGCGAGCTGAATCAAATTCCATGCGCTTTCAATCGCCGAGTTAAGCTCAAATTTCTCAAAACTTTTATCGTATTTTACAATAATTTCGTCTATTGATTTTTCATCAAAATTTGCCTGCGGATCAAATTCAATTTCGTATTTTTTCAACATATTTGCGGTTCTTGAAATTAGATTTCCAAGGTCGTTCGCGAGCTCGCCATTGTATGCAGCCTCAAATTTTTCCCACGTGAAATCGCCATCATCAAAAGTTGAAACATGTTTCGCGAAATAAAATCTGAACGCGTCAACGCCATAATTATCAATTATTTCCAGAGGAGAAACAACATTTCCCAAAGATTTACTCATTTTATTTCCGCCAACATTTATGAATCCGTGAGTCAAAAGTTTGTCGGGAAGTTTAAGGCCAAGTGCCAAAAGCATTGCTGGCCAAATGATCGCATGAAAGCGAACAATGTCTTTGCCAACAATCTCAATTATCTCGGATTTATCACTCCAAAATTCATCCACCAGGTCTTTATTATTTGGAAAACCAAGCGCCGTGATGTAATTTCCGAGCGCATCAACCCAAACATACATCGCCTGAGATTCATCCCCGGGAACAGGAACACCCCAAGACACTTTTTCGATCGGACGCGAAATGCTGACATCCTGGGCGCCATCTTTGATTAGCTCCAAAACTTCTTTCCCGCGCCAATTCGGCACAACATGATTTTTCGCAAAATCGCGAATTTCATCAGTGTATTTACTGACCTTCAAATAATAATTTTCCTCGCTAATTTTATCCAAATTCTTTTGGTGATCAGCACAGAAATAATTCATTTCCTTTGCTTCGGTTTCCGTAAAATATTGCTCGTGCCCCGTGCAGTACCAGCCTTCATATTTCCCCTTATAAATCACGCCCGCATCTTGCAATTTCATCCAAATTTCCTGAACAAGTCTGACATGCTCCGCATCCGTTGTCCGAACATTTATGATATTATTTTTCGCGAAATTCTGCGCGGAAAGCGGTTTTTCAATGTCGTCGATTTTTACGCCGTCGCCAAAAGCAAGGTTCATAGCTTCGCGCATTTTCGCGAATTCTGGATGAATTCTATCCACAAATTCTTGCGTCGATTCGCCGTTTTCAGACGCTTTCATCTCAATTTTTTGACCGTGTTCATCAGTTCCAATTGTCAATTTCGCGTTTCGGGATTGGCTTAAAAAGTGGCGCAATAAAATATCACCAAACAAATAATCCATCGCCGTCCCAATGTGCGGCGCAGCGTTTGCGTAAGGAATCGCGGTCGTGATGTAAAAATTTTTCTTCTCATTCATATCTTATATATTACCATTTTCGCGAAAAAACCGCCAGTAATTTTCCGTGTGTATTTTTCGCGAAACATATAGATTGTTTTATTCACTTTTTAATGATTTTGCGTCGACTTTTGAGCAAGTTTCAACCAAGTTTCAAACGCCAAATCCTGTGCGCGCAAATCAGGATTAATGTCATTTTCAATAAGAAATTCTGCTGTCAAATCCTTATTTTTCGCAAATGCAGGCGCAAGAGAAGTTCGCAGTTTTTTCCGCTTATTCGCGAATCCAGCATTCACAATCTGCCAGAATTTTTTCGCGAAAATTTCAATTTTCACACCATCATTTTCGTGAAAATTCCGCTCGTAAAATTCGCGAATTTTTGAATTTTTTCTTGGGCTTAAAATCAAAACTTGCGACTCAACTTTCGGCTCAGGAGTAAACATTTTTCGCGAAACTTTTACGCCTGTCACTGCGCTGGAAAAATTCTGAATCCTGAGCGATAAAACGGAATTTTCGCCGGCGGCTGCTGCGACTTTTTCCGCAACTTCTTGCTGGACCAAAAGCGCTGCTACCTCTGGCTGATTATCGCTTTCAATAATTTTTGTGATGATCGGTTTGGTGATATTGTAAGGAATATTTGCAATGATTTTATAAGGATTTTTCGCGAATTTTGACAAATTAAATTGCAAGAAATCAGCGTTTTCAATCGTTAAGTTTTCATGAAAATCTAGTGAATAATTCAGTCCGTTTTCTTTGCGAATTTTCATAATTTTCTGAATATTTTTCGGAAGTTCTTTCGCGAGATTTTCATCATATTCCACACAAACAACTTTTGCGCCGCGAGACAAAATTTCCGCGGTCATACTCCCAAGACCTGGGCCGATTTCAAGCACGGCTTCATCTTTTTTTGGGTCCGCCGAGTCAACAATTCCTGCAATTATTCCCGGGTCAAAAAGAAAGTTCTGCCCAAGATTTTTATTGGCAAAAACGTCAATAAATTCTTCGCGAAAAATATCTGTCCAGGTTTGCATTTTTACCACCAGCCCTTCACCTGCCAAGCACTGTGGGCTCCGCCCCAACCGCCATAGCGACCACTCGCATAGCCCGAACACCATTTGAGTTGAGTGATAGGATTGGTTTGCCAGTCAGATCCAGCAGACGCCATTTTTGAACCTGGCGAAGCTTGGCAAAGTCCGTACGCTCCACTCCTAGGATTTTGCGCATTGTATCGCCACCCGCTTTCATGGGAAACAATGTACTCAACATAGCCATAATCACCCGGTGAAATCCCAGCCATCGCCATCCAATCCGTGTGCGATCCCGGCGGAAGCACAACTTTTGTTCCGATGATTTCAACTTGCGACACAGGCTGAACCGTCACAATTTCACTGATTTTTGTTCGCGAAACTTCCTGGCCGTCCTGCATATTGATCTGATAAATCACAGTTTTCTTTCCGTTTTGTCCAGGAGTTTGAATTTGATCATAGCCAACCGATTTTGTATTATCGCTAACTTTTTGCGTATCAAAAGCAACATCTTCCTCGGATTGTATGGTCTGTATTCCGTTTCGCCAGATTTGGAGATTCATCCCATCATAAATCTGACTGTTTTTCTGCACGTTAATTGTGTCGCTGGCGGACATTTTTATACCGAGCTGATCAAGTAAATCCGCGACCGTGTTTTTCTGCGTTCGCACAGTCGCTTTCTGTCCATACAGCGTGAGATCAACACTTTTCGCGCGAGTGATTTTCAGTTCAAGCCCGGCGCCGTCATTTTCAACAACATTACTCGGAGAAACCTGCGAGAGTTTCGCAATATCTTCGCTAAGCATTGGAATATCCGAATCTTTCGCGATTTCTTGGTCGGATTGCGCCGAAGTTAAAACGCGCGCAGTTTTCTTCCCGTCCGTCACTGTAATAATTCTTGCTCTGTCAACATTCACAACCGTATAACTATCAACAAGTTTTTCGCTTGGCTTTGGTTTGACTTGGTCATTTTTCGCGATTTTCACACCTGCGTCTTCAAGCGCATCGCCGACCGTCTGCCCTCTCGTCACAATCACTTTTTCCATATTTCCTTCGTAGATTGTCACCACTTTACTGTTTTTCGCGTAAACAGTCTGCATTGAAAACTGCCCAAGCGCGAGCATGCCAACCGCAACAATTATCGCTATTCCAAAAAGGCTTGCCATCGTTTTTCGCGGCGTTTCAGAGCTGAAAAAAGTCTTCTGGTAAATTCTTATTTTGTTGGCAAATTTTCTCATGAAGTGCAACTATATTAACAAATTTTTCGCGAAATTACAATTTTTCAAGAGGAGCAAACTCAACGTTTAAGTTCCTCGATTTGCCACCAAAATCCACTTTAACCAAACTTCCGTCAATTTCGCGAATCTCACCAATTCCAAAAATCTGGTGTTTAACTTTGTCGCCAACCGCGAGTGAATTTCCATAAGAATCGTCTTCGTAAACGACGCGACTTTCGTTGTTTTTCGTGAAGTTTTCTGCGCTTGCCGCTTTTTCTGGGCCGTATTTTTTATGAAAATTCATTGCGCCATAATGTTGATATTTCGCGAAATTATCTTCGGAAAACTCAAGATCTCCATAAAAATCTGAATCATCTTCATTTGCGTAATTATCATCGCCAAACCGAGAAAATTCAGGAACAGCATCACTCAAAAACTGGCTCGGCATATTGTAAGTTCTCTGACCAAACAAAAACCGGCTTCTCGCGAAAGTCAAATACAAATCTTCGCGCGCGCGCGTCATGCCAACATAGCAAAGCCGCCGCTCTTCCTCCATCGCCGAAGCCTCCATTTCAGCTTTTTGTCCAGGAAACAAACCTTCTTCCATTCCAACCATAAAAACAACCGGAAATTCCAAGCCTTTCGCCGCATGCAACGTCATCATTGTTGCTGAATTTTCACGATTTTCCGTATCCGCAGAACTAATTAGCGAAACTTCTTCCAAAAAATCCGGAACCGCACCAAATTGCCCAGCGACGCCGACCAACTCCTGAATATTCTCAATTCTCGATTCGGATTGAGGCGTGCCGTCGTTCAAATAATTCGCAAAATCAAATTTCCTAATCATCTCATCCAATATTTCAGCTGGCGCGGTCGTTTCAATTTTCTTCGCAAAAAAATCCAATTCCGCGCCAAACTTCGCGAATTTTTCCCGGGCGCTTTTTTGCAATTTGAACGCTGGATTTGCGGCAAAAAATGCGTCTGATTCCTGAGATAAAATGTCGTTCAATGAGTCCAAAATCGAATCTCCTCTCGCGGACCAAAACCGCTCAAATTTTGAAAAACTCGTTTCTCCAAGCCCGCGTTTTGGCGTATTAAAAATTCTTTGAAAACTTGCGCGATCAAACGGTTGGTAAACAAATTTCAAATATGCAAGCAAATCCTTGACTTCCGCTCGATCGTAAAAACGTGTTCCGCCAACGATTTTATACGGCAAACTCGCGCGCAAAAAATTCTCCTCCAAAACGCGACTCTGAGCATTTGTTCGGTAAAGAATCGCGAAATCGCGAAAATTTCGCGAGCCGACAGCAACTTCCGAATTGATTAAATTTGCGATTTTTTGAGCTTCGTTTTGCTCGTCGCGCGTGGCCAAAATTTCAACCTGCTTTCCCTCGCCAAGTTTTGTAAAAAGATTTTTTTCACTACGCTTTTCATTTCGCGAAATCACGTTGGCGGCGGCGTTCAAAATATTTTGCGTTGACCTGTAATTCTGCTCCAATTTAATAATTTTTGCGCCAGGAAAATCTCTTTCAAAATTCAAAATATTCATAAAATCCGCGCCACGCCAAGAGTAAATTGACTGCCAATCATCCCCAACCGCACAAACATTATTGTTTGCATTTGCCAAAAGTTTGATCATTTTATATTGCGCCGCGTTCGTGTCTTGATATTCGTCAATCATGGAAAATTTGAACTTCGCGCGCAGTTTTTCGCGAACATCTTCAACCTTTGAAAGCAACCGAACCGTTTCATTCAACAGATCGTCAAAATCCAAACTTTTCGCGTTTTTTCGCAAAGTCTCATAGCGCGCAAAAACTTCTGCCACGACTTTTTGTTGCGGCGAGCGGGCGTTTTTCGCGAAATCAGCGGGCGTTAAAAGCTGATTTTTTGCATTGCTAATCTGGCTTGAAATGCTTCTCGGCGAATATTGTTTGTCGGTTATGCCAAGCTCTTTCATCGCACTTTTAACGATGCTTTGCCGGTCGCTTTCATCTAAAATCACGAAATTCTTTGGGACCTCTATATTCTCGCCATAAATCTTCAACAAACGAACCGCGATTGAGTGAAAAGTTCCCATCCATGGCATGAAATTTCGCGAATTTTCCTGACCGAGAAGTTGCGCCAATCTTTCGCGCATCTCGCCAGCAGCTTTGTTTGTGAAAGTTACCGCAAGAATTTCACTTGGGAGAGCAAGATTTTGCGAAATAATGTAGGCGATCCGGTGCGTCAAAGTTTTTGTTTTTCCACTTCCTGCGCCGGCCAAAATTAACAATGGTCCGCCTGTCGCTTCAACCGCTTCAAGTTGAGCCGGGTTCAATTCGCGCAAAATTTTTGGATTCATTTTTTCATCCATATTAAAATTCCGCCCATGTTCTACCGATTTTTGTGTCAACACGCAACGGAACGCCAAGTTCTGGATAAATATTTTCCATGATTTTTTTCATGCGAAAAGCAACTTCTTCAGCATTTTCCGGATCGCATTCAACCATGATTGAATCATGAATTTGCATAAATTGTGAAGCTTCCGGGATTTCGCGTTCAACTTTCAACATAGACATTTTCATTAAATCCGCCTCAGTTCCTTGGATCGGCATGTTCGCGGCGGCGCGTTTTGCGGATTCGCGAACAAGAAAATTGGTTGAATTCACATCCGGAGTTGGTCGGCGGCGCCCAAATAAAGTCTCAACAAAACCTTCGTTTTTCGCTTTTGCAATCGTCTTGTCGAGATATTCGCGAATCGGCCGACGAATCTCGAAATACTTGTCAATAAATTTTTTCGCTTCAATAAAATCCATTCCCGTCGCGGCCGCCAATCCATGCGGGCTCATCCCATATAAAATGCCGAAATTTATGACTTTCGCGTGGCGTCTTTGCTCAGAAGTGACATTTTCGGGAAACAGTCCAAACGCCTCAGCTGCGGTTTCCGTGTGAATATCCGCGCCGTCTTTCGCGAAAACTTTGATCATATTTTCATCCCCAGCCATAGCGGCGGCGAGCCTGAGCTCAAACTGAGAGTAATCAGCATTCACTAAAACTTTTCCATCGGAAGCAACAAAAGCGTGGCGAATCTCTTTACTTTCATCAGTTCGCGTTGGAATATTTTGCAGATTTGGCGAAGAGCTACTGAGGCGACCGGTTGCGGTGATGTCTTGTCGAAAAATTGTATGTAAATAATTTTTCTCATCAACAAGATTTGGCAGCGCATCCACATAAGTATTTTTCAATTTCATAACAGCTCTAAATGTCTCAATTTCAGAGATCATTGGATGTTGGCCATGAAGTTTATCAAGCTCTTTTTGGCCCGTTGAAAAATATCCGCGCGCAGATTTTTTTATGCCTTTTGATGGAAGATTAAGAACATTAAACAGGATTTCAGAAAGTTGCTGCGCGCTTGAAACATTGAATTCTTTCCCGGCCATTTCCCAGATTTTTTGTTCACTTTCGCGAATTTCCTTTCCAAGACGAATCGACATTTCGGCCAAAATTTTCGTGTCAAGTTTCACGCCGCGCTTCTCAATTTTCGCAAGCAATATTTGAAGCGGAAAGTCAACATTGTGAGCCAAATTCGCGAGTTTTTCGTTTTTTGAAAGATCGGAATTTTCGGATTTGTACAGCGACCAAGTGGCAGAAATTTTCTCGCCAGCCGTCATTTCGCGAACAACTCCGTCTTCCATTTCAGAAAAGTTCACAGCCTCAGCAAGATCAACAGATTTTTTTAACGAATTCAGCAAGAACGCCGCGTGTTTTGTGTCAAACTCAGGCACAAAATTTAGCTCCAAATTTCTATCAAGCATTTGCTCGGCAAGAAGCTTCAAATCGTGCGAAATAATCTTTTTATCCGCGGACATTTTCGCGAAATCTTCA
>CAXYVX010000023.1:0-14239 GCA_964292495.1 uncultured Candidatus Saccharibacteria bacterium | reverse complement strand
ACTCTAATAAATTGACTTAACGTCAACTTTTTTGTTATAATTTGTTTAGCTAATTTTATGAGTTTCATTTAAATAATAAACATAGATTTTAGTGAAAAACGATATAATTATTATTATAGATGCTGTATCAGTTTTATCAATCAGGAGGATGAAGTATGTTTTTAGCACTGAATGAAATTAAGCATTCAAAATTGAGGTACGCACTTGTGATCGGTGTAACTTTTTTAATTGCTTATTTAGTTTTTTTCTTATCAGGTCTTGCTTATGGCTTAGCTCAGCAATATCAACTAGCCGTTAATAAATGGCAAGCGACTAATATTTTATTATCTGATAAGGCAAATGACACACTTGCTATGTCGATGATTGATTTAGATGCGATCAATCAAGTTAAGGCAAAAGATAAGGCGGTATTAGCACAAACACCTGGCATTATCATTAATTTAAAAAAATCTGATGACAAACAAAATGTTAGTTTCTTTGGAATTAAAGCAGATGAATTCTTAAAGCCTAATATAACAGAAGGGAAAATGTTCTCCCAAAAAGGCGAAGTAGTTGCTGATGACAGTTTAAAAACACGTTACAATTATAAAATTGGTGATCAGGTTAAATTAGCGACAAATGACCAGAAATTAACCATCGTTGGCTTTACTGATGAGGCAAAATTTAGTGTATCCCCAGTACTCTACTCATCTTTAGATACTTTTAAATTAATTCGTTACGGTGATGATGCTTTGAATGCAGGTAAACAAGGCCTAAGCGTTAATGCGATTGTGACAAAAGGTACAGTTAGTGAGATGCCGTCTGGTCTAGAAAAAATGACTATCCCAGAATTTATTAATGTACAACCTGGATATCATGCACAAGTCTTAACTTTTAGTTTTATGATTGGGTTTCTTGTGGTGATCGCAGCGGTTGTGATTGGTATTTTCATCTATGTCTTAACCATGCAAAAAGTAGCTATTTTTGGTGTTATGAAAGCACAAGGTATCTCAAGTAGCTACATCGCTAGATCAGTCATTGCACAAACTGTACTACTTTCTGCAGGTGGTGTCATTGCAGGTTTAGTAGTGACTTTGCTATCTTCTTTAGCTTTACCAGATGCTATACCTTTTCAAAATAATCCTATGTTCTTAGCTGGTATCGGGATTTTGATTATTTTAGTAGCGATTTTGGGAGCACTATTCTCAGTGCGCTCAATTGTCAAAATTGATCCTTTGAAAACAATCGGATAGGAGGTAGAGTCATGAATGCAATTGAATTAAAAAATGTCACTAAGTATTTTAAAGATGGTGATGATAAAATCGAAGCGTTGAAAGAAACAGATTTTTCTGTCAAAAAAGGTGAGTTCGTTGCTATAATAGGCCCATCAGGATCAGGCAAAAGTACCTTACTGACTATTGCCGGAGGCTTACAAAGTCCATCACAAGGTGAAGTACTTGTGAATGGAAATAGTTTTAGCGACAAAAAAGAGAAGATGCGTGCAAAATTAAGATTTGACGAAATAGGATTTATTTTACAAGCCTCAAATCTTGTGCCATTTTTAACAGTAAAAAAACAATTACAGTTAGTTGACAAAATAACAAAAAATAAAGGACCTAAAAAAGGTGTTGATCTACTAGCACAACTAGGTGTAGAGGGCTTAGTTAATAAATATCCTGAGGAATTATCAGGAGGAGAAAGACAACGTGTGGCGATTGTACGTGCTTTGTATAATGATCCAACGATTATCTTAGCAGATGAACCAACAGCAAGTCTTGATACAGATAAAGCTTTTGAAGTCGTTAAAATATTAGCTAAGGAAACAAAGGAAAAAAATAAGGCCACCATCATGGTTACACATGATTTAAGATTGGTGAAATATTGCGATAGAGTGTTCACCATGGAAGATGGTCAGTTGACTGAAAAGCAAATGGGTTAAATGGCTACTTGTGCTTAATATAAACTAAGATGTTAGTTTTCATATTATACCTTACACCTAACAGCTCTTTGTTTTTCTTTAAAAACACTATCAAGCTCCTTGATTTCATCATCAAGTCCTTGATACATTAAAATAAAATCATCAAAAGCTTCGTTTCTTTCTCTCAATGCTTTAATTTCTTTCCTCTTTTCGGCGATTATTTTGTCAAAATTTTTAAAATCTGGGAAAAACTTATCTAGTTTCCAACTGGTCCGGATTTTCATTTTCTTCGGCTTCTTCTCTTTTATACCTCGCATTAAAAACCAACGGATAATAAATAGCAGGATCCATGGTGAAGATATATACAGATCAGCGTCTCAACCAAAGAAATATTTTCAGATCTCCAACAAAAATATGTGAAGTCTATTAACATGAACCCTGTAATTATTAACGATGGAAAAACTAATAAAATTTCCCGTCCGGTTCTTTTGACGAATATTTTTGTTTTCTCGATAGCATACCAGAATGTGCCGAAGATAGCTGTTATAGACATAAGTATAAGAATAAGCCATATAAAATCACTGCTTTTCATTGTCATTATTTTTCCTCATTTCTAGCGATTCTAATTTAATCGCGCAGCCAAACCTGCGATATTTCCAAGTAAAATTTTCGCGAATTGTAAACGTTCACCCACTAAACGCTTTTAATTCACGTTTAACGCTGGTCCTATTTTAATAGGTTCAACTGCTTTTGTTAATATCAAACTATGTCTTTGTTCAAAACGATTTTAGTGCTGAATTTCACTAAATTTCGCGAACTTCACCCGGGTTCAAATCGCCCAAAATATATTCACCAAATTCCGTGCGGTGCAGGCGCAAAACTTCATAGCCCAGCGCGGAAAATGTGCGGCGAATCTGCCGATTTTTGCCTTCACTCATCTGAACTCGCCAAATTTTTCGCGAATTTTCTTCAAATTTTTCATTAGTTTTAAGAGCGGAAAAATCATTTGCGGAAAACTCATTCGCGCTTTCAATCCGCGTTAAATTCAAGCGCGACTTCCCGTCCGGAAGTTCAACGCCAAAATCAGAGATCATTTGCTGATGAAGCGGTTGCAAATCGGCGTCCAGACGCACGAGATATGTTTTGTTTTTCGCGAAACTCGGGTGGGTCATGCGCTGAGCAAAATCGCCGTCATCTGTCAGAAGGATCAACCCCGAAGAATCCTTGTCAAGCCGGCCGACGCTTTTTAACTTGGAATATTTTTCTGGAAGAAGTTTATATAGGGTTGTCGCGTCTTTTGCTTGCGCCTTTCGCGAAGAAACATAACCGCGCGGCTTGTTCAGAATAATCAAGGTTTTTTTGTCCGGCAATGAAATCTGTTTGTGGTCAACTTTAATAACAATTTTTTTCAATTGGGAATCGCTGAATTTCGCGAAATCCTCAAAAGAAACGCTTTTACCGTTCTCGTCAAAAATCTCAGCGCGTCCTCGCGAAATAGCATCATCGGCTTGTCTGCGCGACAAACCCGTTGCCTGAGCGATGTATTTGTTTAACCTCATTTTCGGTTGATTTATTACTTTCCATTATTGTTATTGAACATGGACGCATTTGCGCTGTTCAACTGCGAGAATATATCAGCTTCATCAATTTGCAGACCTGGCGCCGTTGATTGCTGCGGAAGATTTGAAGGAACAGCATTCTTGTTCAGGTGAAAACCCATCTCGGACGCTTCTTCTTTAACTAAAAGATCGTCAATGTTTATTCGCGGATTTAGCGATTCATCCTGTGGCAAAGGTGAAATAACTCTGCTTGTGCCGCCCGCGGAATGCATCTGCGCATCTTGGTTGAATTGCGCCATCTGCGCGTTCTGCTGTTCGCCATCAAAAGCATTCGGCGCCGCAGAATTCGCGAAATAACCCTGTTGCGTCTGCTGAGATTGCTGAGCTTTTTCATCTTCTCTTGGGATGTTTGAAATATTTGACAAAGGATCCGCGCCGTTTGGGTTCACAAAAGGCTTTTCGGGGTTCGCAACAATATTGCGATTCGGTATGGAAACTGGCGGAAGATCAGTTTGTGGCGACACCGCAAAAATCGGTTGAGGTTGCTGAATTTGCTGAGGTTGAGGCTGCGGAATTTGCTGCTGAGCTGGCTGAGACTGCGGGATTTGCGCGACAGGGTCGATCGCCTGAATTGGTCGCAAAAGAATTTCATTAAGCGCATCCTGCTGACCAATAACTGCACCTGAGTTGGTGTTGGGCTGAGCCGAAAGAGCCGGGACAGACATGGGGACCGGCGGAATTGTAGCGTCGAGAGTTTGAGGAAATGCTTGTTGTGGGGCTGGATTCGGTTGATTTTGAGGCATAAAAGCTTGATTTGACGGATTTGAAACCGCCTGAACGGGCTGAGGCTGCTGTTGAATTGGGGTGACCGGAGCGGGCTGATTCTGAGACTGTGGCTGATTAGACGGAGCAACTTGAGCTTGCCCCGCTTGTGCAGGCTGCAGCTGCGGTGCAATTTGTTGAACATTTTGATCTGGTTGCTCGGACTGTGGAGCGGCAGGATTTTCCGAAGTTGTCTCGCCAAGCAAAACATCATGAACCACGCGCACCAAATCTTCGATTCCCACCTGGCTTTTCACAAGGTATCTGTCTGCGCCAAGTTTTTCTCCACGAATCTTCTGACCATCTGCGCTCAAAGCTGTCATCATAATAACCTTGATATTTCGCGTTTTCTCGTTCCCTTTCAGGAGATCAAGCATCTCAAAACCGCTAATTTTCGGCATCATCGCATCGCTAACAATTAAATCAGGGCTGTAAGCAACTGCTTGAGCCAAACCATCCTCTCCGTTTCCAGCCTGGATTATTTGATATCCCTCAGCTGCCAGTCGTGTCGAATAAATTTCCCGCAGAGAATTGTCGTCCTCAACCAGTAAAATCTTTACCATATTATCTTGCCCTTTCAATACATATTTTCAATAATTATAACACTAATGCTTATTTTCGCGAAACCAACCATTATCGCCCGCTCATTTCTCTTTGGCGCATTTCTTTCGCTTTTAAAATGGCTTCTTCACGCGAAAGGCTCTGGAATTCAACCCAAAACGTCGACCCTTTGCCGTAAACGCTCTCCACGCCAACTTGACCGCTCATGTTTTCCGCCAACTTTTTGATCAAATACAAACCAAGTCCAGTTCCGCCAATTTCGCGAGTATCACTACTGTCAACTCTGTAAAATTTTTGAAAAAGATGCGATGTATCTTCAGCCGGAATTCCAATTCCCGTATCTTTAACCTCAAATTTTATTCGCCCAGACTGCTCAACCACCGAAACCTCAACTCCGCCGATTTTCGTGTATTTCAAGGCGTTTTCTATCAGATTTCCCAAAATCTCTTTGAACTGATCGTAGTCAACATAAATCATGTAAAGCGGCTGAATAGTGCGCTCGTTCGCCACGCTATTTTCGCGAAAAACCAATTTAAGGTTCTTCGTTGTCGCCATATTTTGGAATTCATTTACAACTTCTTTCGCAGCGTCTGTCGCATTCAATAAAACGCAATTTGTCAGCGTGCGGCGATCGTCCGCTTTTGTCACATCCAGCAAATCCTGAAATAATCTGCCCAGATGCTGTGCGGCTTCATGTGCCTTTTTCGCGTAAGCCAGACCGCGCGAATCAACTGTGGCTGTGGCAGGATTCATCAGCATCCCAATATATCCCTCAATAATCGCGACAGGGGTGCGCATTTCGTGGCTCGCAGTTGAAATGAACTCGGTCTGCTGGTTCTGATCCGCCCGCTCTTCACTAACATCGCGAAAAACAATCACAATGCTTTCCAACTCCTGTTGGTCTGAAACCTCCACTGCCAAATCTTTTTTAGCCTCTGTGGGCTGAACTTTCGCGAAAGTCGGCGTGGCGCTGATTGAGACCAGAATCTTTTTTCCGCTGACGGATTCCATGTAGCAATCGTCATTTTCAACCAGTTTTTTCGCGGAAATCGCACGAATGATCGGGTTGTTTTCATCACTCATCGGATGCTCGGTTTTATCATAAAGCTTGAAAATTGAGCGCCAATCCAAATTCACTGCATCTGACGATTTCCAGCCGGTCATTCGTTCGGCCGCCGGATTAAACAAAGTTATTATGCCCTTTGAGTTCAAAACTACAATTGAATTGTTCGTAGCTTCAATAACGACGCGTGCCAAATCGTCTCTCTGTTCAGAGGCACGCTTCGTCGAAGAATTTTCAGAACTCTTGTTTTTCAGAAAAAAATTTTCAAACACTTCAAAATCCACCCTTTAATTCATAACCATTTTAGCAGACTTAATTTTTTTGGCAAATAAAAAATGCGAAGCATAACTTCGCGAAAATTTCGTGGTGATCTCGCCGGGAATCGAACCCGAATTGCCAGGATGAAAACCTGATGTCCTAACCGTTAGACGACGAGACCATACGGATATTCTAGCAAACTTTTTTCACAAATGCAAACTTTTTAAGATTAGTTTTCCACAAATCCATGGTTGGTGATTTTGGGCTCGTCGGCGCGGATCAGACTTTCGTTGCCGTCCGCGATCATATTTTCCACGCTTTCAAATGTTGGCAACATGAAAGTAAACACGGATCCGCCACCTTCAACTGATTGAACTGAAATATGTCCTCCGTGACTCTCAATTATTGCCCGTGAAATGTAAAGTCCAAGTCCGCTTCCCCCGACAACCCCAGAGCTTTTGTGCGAGCGATAGAATTTATCAAATAAATGTTGCGCGACATTGTCAGGTATCCCGATTCCGTGATCGCGGACTGAAACTTGCACCCATTGTCCTTCGGTTTTCGCGAAAACTTCAACTGTCCCGCCGTCATGAGAGTATTTAACTGCGTTATCAATTAAGTTGATCAAAACCTCGCCAATTGAAGATCTGTCCGCGGCCACGCTTGGTAAATTATTCGGGATGCTGAACACAATGTTTCGCCCAGATGTTTTTGCGCGCAGCTCCATATCTTCGCGAATGTCGTCAATCATATCAACAACTTCGGTTTTTGTCAGATCAAGCCGCATATGTTTGTGATCATAATGGCTGACATTCAAAATATTGCTCACATAACTTGAAAGCCTTTTTGCGCTGACATTCAAGCGGTCAAAAATTTTCTGCTGTTGATTTGTTGGGGATTGAAATTCATCCGAAAGAATGTCAAGATAGCCCCTAATTACAGTGATCGGACCGCGAAGTTCGTGCGCCGCAAGCGCGACAAAATCCATCGCATCCTCATCTTCAAGATAGTAATTTGTTCGGTCAATCGTGACGATCAAAATCTCAACCCCGCTCGGCGCATTTCTGTGGTAGCTAGCCAAAACATCGTAGATTTTTCGCGAATCATCATCATTTTTCGGGGCGTGATTTTGCACGCGAATCCAGTTATTTTCATTCTGGATACTATTTTTTCGCGAAGAAACAAGAAAATCTCGCAGCGACGTTTCTTTGTTTGAAAAATCAAGCTCAATTCTGCCGTCAACCGCGATTGGCGCGCGCGAATTTGCATAAATAATCCGCCCATCAGAACCCAATCCAATCACGCCAACCGGCAGTTCCTCAAAAATATTCTTAAAATCATCTCTATTTGAAAAAGAAGCGGCTTGATCATCACCTTTAATTGACAGCGCGCCGATTCGCGAATCACTCACACTTTTTGAAACCGAATACGAAAACTTTTTCATACCAAATCTTGAATAAAAACCGTCGTTAAGATTTATTGCGCTTGACGCTGGATCGTCGTGTTCATCCAAAATTTTCGTGAAAATTCGGAACGGCAAAAGCGCATACGCGATGATCAAAAACACAGAAATTATCTCGGAAACAGAGACAAATATTGTGATCGTTATTGCGATTTGGCTCTCGTCAAAACTTGAGCTCACGACAGCAAAAAGCAAAATGCTCATCCCAGCAATCAAGAGCTGTGAAGCCAATCCAAACATAATGGCTTTAATTTTGAACTTTGAATAAAATTCGCGTAGACGAAAAATGATCGGCGATTTATCGTCGGAAGGATAATCTTGTTTCATATTTTCATGCATGCATCAAGTTTAACACAAGCATGAAAATTTCGCGAGACCAAAAAACCGCTCAATCACGAGCGGTTTTTTTCAAGAATTAATCTTCCTTGGCTTTTGTGTTTTTCGGCAGTGGAACAGCGGTTTTCGCGAATTCGCCACCATTTTTCTTGATCGCCGCAACAACGGAAGCCGAAGCTCCTGCAACGTTCAAATTTTTCGCGAATTTGGTCGCTTCACCGCTTTTCGCAGCAATAACTTTCACTGAGTGGTGCGGAGTTGCAATCAAACCAGCTTCAAACAAAACGTTGTTGTCAACATTTTTCGCAAATTGGTCAAGAGAATCTGCATAAACAACCTGAGCTGGGACGCGCTTACTCTTAAAACCGCGAAGTTTTGGCAAGCGGCTCATGATATGTTCTCCGTCGCCGCCACGGAACGCAGCACCGAGTTTTTTACCAGTACGCGCGCCCTGACCTTTGGTTCCGCGGCCGGCAGTTTTGCCGTATCCGCTTGAAATTCCGCGGCCAACGCGTTTGCGATTTTTGTTCGCTTCAGCGGTAAGTTCGTTATATTTCATTATTTATCCTCCTTTTTATTGTCGGATGTAATCCAATCTTCTTTCGGCACAAGGCTCTTCAAAGCATCAACAACAGCGTAAGCAATGTTGACTTTGTTGGTTGAACCAAGAGATTTGCTCGAAATGTTTTTGATTCCGGTAACACCGAGAATCGCGCGAAGCGTACCACCAGCAATCAAACCAGTACCTGGTTTTGCAGGTTTCAGCAAAATATTTGCGCCGCCGTGTTTCATTTCAACTTCGTGCGGAATTGTCGCACCTTTTTCATTCATCGCGAAAGTGATCAAGCTTTTCTTCGCTTTTGTGGTTGCTTTTTCGATTGCAGCCTGAACGTCATTACCCTTCGCCACACCGACACCAACACGATTTTTGCGGTCACCAACCACGATCAACGCTTTAAAGCGCAAACGTCGTCCACCGGCCACAGTTCGCGAAACGCGATCAATAGCAACGGTAACTTCCTCAAAAGTCTTGTCTTTTTCCGGCATTTCGCGGCGTCCGCGTCCACGCTGGTTTCGGCGATCTCCGCCACCGCGCTGTCCGCGAGCGTTTCCACCACGGAAATTGTCTGAACTAAAATTCTTCGCACGCGAGAATTTGTTTGTCGCAGCTTCGCCGTTATTTTCGGCTTGCGCTGCCGCCGGAGCAACTGCGTTTTCTGCTGGTTTCATATTTTCTTCTGCCATATTAAAACTCCAATCCTCCTTTGCGCGCCGCGTCCGCCAGAGCGTGAAGGCGCTTTGCATATGCGCGTCCGTTGCGGTCAAACACAACTTTCGCGATTTTGGCTTTTTTCGCGTTTTTCGCGATTTCTTCACCAATTTTAGCAGCTTTGTCTGTCATGCTGCCGGTCATTTTTTTGCCAACGGTTGTAGCCGCAACGAGAGTTTTCCCGTCAACATCGTCGATCAACTGCGCGCTAATGTGCGAATTGCTGATGAAAACGCTCAGGCGTGGGCGCTCCGCTGTGCCGCCGATTTTCGCGCGAACGCGATTTTTACGCAGCTGCAAATTGTTTAAACTCGCCATTATTTACCTGCCTTTCCTGCTTTGCGGAGGATGGTTTCGTCCGCGTATTTGATGCCTTTACCCTTGTACGGTTCTGGCTTCTTGATGCTGCGAATTTCCGCCGCAACTTGTCCGACTTGCTGTTTGTCGATACCTTTAACGGTCATCCAGAGGTGGCCTTTGGTGTCAACATCAATTGTGATTCCTTCCGGAGCTTTATAATTTACCGGATGGCTAAAACCGAGCGACATTTCGATTTCCTGCGGGCCTTTGCTCGCGAGGCGGAAACCAACGCCGTTGATTTCGAGTTTCTTCTCAAAACCTTTGCTGACGCCGTCAACCATATTCGCGATCAACGCACGCATTAAACCGTGGCGGCTTTTCGCGATTTTACTGTCGTCCACGCGAGAAATAACAACTTCCGCGCCTTCAATTTTAACTTCTACCTCTGGCAATGTGAACTGTTTCAGCTCACCCTTCGGTCCTTTGACTGTGATGAAATCATCATCAACCGTGATTGTCACGCCAGCAGGTATAGCCACCGGCAGTTTTCCGATTCTTGACATCTCGTCCTTTCTTCTTATTTCGCGAAATCCATCTCACATTTCGCAAGTTTTCTCTTATAAATTCGTCGGATCCAGTTGACCGTTCACTTTTCGCAAAATTTTAGCGCTTCTCTGATTTTTCAGATTTTTCTGCTTAAATTTCCTCGAAACCTTACCGGTTCACATCCGTCAAATCTGTTTTTTCGCGAAAATTATTTTCTGAACTCCATAGTTCTCCACAACAAAAATCACGCATTTGAGATGTTGCTCTTATTTTACCAGAGTTTCTTCTAAAAATCAAACGTTTACAGTTCAACTGGCGCAAATTCTAAATTTGCCTGCCATTTCGTCATATTATCTCTTGATAGTTTTTGATCGCCAGCGAGTTTATCTGGCATTTTTCTGTCCGGGTATTTTTCTAGCTCGCGATCTTTCAGTGCCCCGCGCACCGCGATGTTGAACGCTGCCTGCTTATCGGCATGCGTGATGTGTCCACAGAACGGGCAAATAAACAGATCAACTGTGGAAGTTTTTTCGCGAATTTTCACATCAGCATTCTCGTGAATTTCAACCATTTCAAGCGCTTTGTTAACGTCAAAATTCGCATGATCTTCCGCATATTCGGAAATTTTTTCTTTTGCGAAATCTCGCCACTTCGCCTGCCCAAGATCCGGCCGCACCTCTGTCCCCATTAACCCCTTAATGTCATTTTCTTTCAACCAATCATACGCGTCGCGCTTACAATTCGTACAAAAACTCGACGTCCCACCAGCGACAACCTCGAAAGCATATTGCGGAAATTCGCGAACCAGCATCGGCTTCGTCGAAAGTCCGCGCTTGATTCCGCCCCACGCCTGTTTAATATCCACATCATTACCTGGCCGCAAGACCTCCGCCTTTTTCACCGAATCATACACCACCGAAATCTGCCGCCCACCGGTCTGAAAATGCGAAATTTCGTACTCAAACGTCAGCCGCGCGTTTTTCGCAATAGCCAAACTTTCCAGCTGATTTCTAAACGAACCGATCAAACTTTCGCGAACGCGCGCGATCTTAGTGTTCGGCGCGGAAAATGTCGCACGTACTTGGTTATTTCTAAGATCTTTTACATCCTTTTTAACACTACGCTGCTGCCCGTCGGCGATGCTGCCTTGTTCCAAAATTTTCGCGAAATTTCCGTCCATTTCAATCAAGCACCAGTCCAGTGCAAACTCGCCAACATCTACACCGAGATAGCGGTTCGCGATTTTTTCAGCAGAAAATTCACGATTTTCTGGTGGGTCGATCGTGAACGGCTGACTGACGAAAATCCGATCCTCGCCGTTTTTTTCGATGCGAGGCTCTTCGCCTGACCAGTCAATTTTTTGCGGAATTTCCACGATCGTAAAGCTTCCACCAGCCGTTAGCGAGCTTTTGCGCTTCTTAAAATCGCCAGTCAGACTCTTGAAAAACCAATCCAAGAATTGCGTTTGGTAGCGCGAACTTCTAACAGCGAGCGCCGGTTTTTCCTCCGCATTTTTCACGAAATTTTCCGTTTCCGTGGCGCGAAAATTGTTGCCCTGTTTCGCAAAAACCGCGCGGAATTTCTCAATATTCAAGAATTTTCCTTCGTTGAATTTGTAAAAATATTTTCGCGAGTTCACATCAATCCCCAGCAAATTCTGCCCGCCATTCACCGCCTGAACCGCGTATCGCTCGATGATTTCGCGCTTACTCAAAAGATTCGCGAAGCCCGAAAGTTGACTGTGGTGAAAATTAACCTTGCGCTGAATATCCTTGTCCTGATCGCGCACAATCATCGCGGAAAGCGTCTTGGAGAGCTGGATTGCATCGCGAAAATTCGCGAAATTCTTCGGCTCGTTGTTTAGGTTTTGTGAAATTTTCGCGAAAAGTTCTGGCAAATTCGCGATCGCAAGAATTCGCGAAATTTCTACCGGCGCAAACTCCAGAACTTCGCGTTTTTGTCGCGCATAATTATTTTTATCCGGCATAAATGTCGTCCAGCGCGGCCGAAACTTCACAAATTTTCCACACAATTCCGTGTCAATCTGCGTCAAAATTTCGCGAATTTCGCGTGAGGAATTTTTGTCCGAAAACAGGCGTTCGTAAAGAAACGCCAAACTTTCCACCTGCCGCGGCTGGATCTCATAATCCGCAAAATTAACATCCGTATCCGCAATTAATGCATCAATTTCCTCACGAATTTGCACTTTCAGCGTCCTGAGCTGCTCCCATAGCGCACGCTTATTCTCGCCAAAAAACAGCGGCGAGCTCTGGATGTGCCGTCCGAGTTCTCGTTGCCAAGCAATCGGTCGGCTTTCACCATTCTCATCTTTTGCGCCGCGTATCTCCTTCAATTTTTCATGAACTTCCACATTTTGTTGAGCTGCATAGTTTAGATCCGTGCGCAAAGTCGCCAAATAACTCTCCAACTCTTCACTAAATTTTCGAGAAATTTTTCCCTCGCGCCCCTCGATCAGCTCCACCGTTTCCGCAAGAATTCCTTCGCGAATCTCACTTTCGCCAGCTTCATCAAGTTTTCGCGAAATTTCGCCCAAAAGTTTATCCAAACTCGCCAGCTGTTCGTGCGCGATGTCACCCTTACCCGCGCGGTTGGAATACCAACTCTCGATCGTCCCGTTAAAATCACTGCGATAATCTGACCATTTCGCAACAAATTTCGGCTCGCCCAACTTGTCTGTATATTCGCGCAAAATCTCCAAACGATCGTAAACTTCGCGAAAATTATCAAACCCATATACTTCATCTATCTGCCGTGCAATTTCCTCGGTGCGATTCTCGCGAAGCAGCCCAAAAAGTCCGCCAAACAACCCATTGAAATATCCGCCGTTATTTCCGACCCCGAGAAAGATTTTTGCGAGATTTTCACCAACTTTTCCTTCGTAAAACGCTATGATTTCGTCAAAAAACTTCGTTCTATCCGTCTCATCGATTTTCGCGAAATTTGGATCAACAGCAAACGAGAGCGCCAAATTTTGCTTGACTGCGGCTGGAATTTCGCGAACACCAAACAGCTCCGCCTTTTCTTTTTCCGTCCAGCCAGTTCGCACATTTTCGGCATATTCTTCTGAAATCCCGCGAAAAATCTCTGCGTCGCCGTCTTTTTTTGCGAGCCGCATAATCATCTGCTTCAGCTGCTCGGCCGTCTTTTTTTCCACTCCGCGTTGCGGCGTGAAAACAAAGTCAATCCACGCTTTTTCAGCCAAATTTTCGCGAAATTTGTCTGATATTTTCGCAAAAACTTGCTCTTCGCGCGTTAAAATCCCGAGATATTTCTTAAACTCTCGCTCAATCGAATTTTGATTCGCAAAAACAAACCCCAGCGACAGCGCTTTCACCCAAAAGCCAAGCAGCGATGGCGTATCAGGATTCGCGAGAAAATCCGAGAAATTCAGCGCACCGTAAAACCTCCGCGAATCTTCAACCAGCGCATCGATTACCGTCTGCTTGTCTCGGCCATCCAACTCGTATTTGATCGTCCGCATCGACCCGATCCCGCCCGAATATGCGATCCGCTCGTCGTGGAGTCGATATCCGCGTTTGCCGTTTTTGCGCTGATTTCCCATAAAATCCTTTCTTAATAAAAAACGCACGTTTATAACCTGTTATTTTAGACGGATTTCGCGAAATTTCTGTGATTTTCGCGAAAACTATGGCGAGATAAGGCTAAGCAATGTTCTTTCACAATGCTGGAACTTTCCATAGATTTATTCATAGAAGAATCGACTTTTGTCCGACTCTTTCGCAAACTTCGTGAAATTTCGCGCCGGGCAAAGTCTATATTTTTTGAGGAATGAAAGAGCTAAAATTGCCTTTTCTCCTCTATTTTCTGAGGTAAACTTTGGCATTATCGGCCTTTTCTCCTCTATTTTCTGAGGTAGACTTCAATTTTATAAGCCTTTTCTCCTCTATTTTCTGAGGAAACTTGCTTATGTTTGTGCCTTTTCTCCTCTATTTTCTGAGGAAGCAAGCAAGCGAATAAGGCCTTTTCTCCTCTATTTTCTGAGGTTTTTTCGCTATAATTCTGCCTTTTCTCCTCTATTTTCTGAGGAGCAAGCAAGCCAGCAAGGCCTTTTCTCCTCTATTTTCTGAGGTCCTCAGCTGCACGAATGCCTTTTCTCCTCTATTTTCTGAGGGACATTTTTGGG
>CAXYVX010000022.1:0-14766 GCA_964292495.1 uncultured Candidatus Saccharibacteria bacterium | reverse complement strand
GCTTTACAATATCGCGAAAATTATTTTTCGATCGGTTCAATAAACACCGCTGTTCCGTATGCTGTTACCTCGTTGACGCTCGCGAATGAATTGCTGTCAAATCGCATCATCACGACCGAATTGGCACCGCGTTCTTCGGCGGCCGATTTCAGACGCGCGATGGCTTCGTCGCGCGCCATGTGTTGTAATTTTGTATATCCAACAATTTCTCCACCAACGATGGTTTTCATGCTTTGCCCGAACGTTGAAAACATATTTCGCGAACGCGTGGTTATTCCAAAAACTTCGCCGAAAATTTTGGTGATTTTGTGTCCTGGTATATTCTCTGTTGTTGAGATCAAAACTGATTTTTCTGTCATTTTCCTCCTTTATTATATTTTTAGTCTAACATATTTCCGTAAAAAGTGATAAACTACGGATATGAATTTCAGAAAATTACCTTTTTACAATGAAGCAGTCAAACCATATCTTTTCGCGAAAAACTTTCACGCCGCGAGCAAAAACAACTATCCAGCCAGCGCCATGAAAGTGATTGGCATTACCGGCACCAACGGAAAAACCACTACAACTTGGATGGTTTTTAACGTTCTTCGCGAAAAATTCGGCGATAAAGTTGGTGTGATGAGCACAATCGGCTGGGGAAATGGGAATGAAATCAAAGCGCAAACTGCGCACGCCACCACCGAAGACGCCGGAGTTTTGCAGAAACATTTGGCGGAATTGCGCGACAAGGGCGTAGAGTATGTTGTGCTGGAAGTCAGCAGCCACGCTCTGGCTCAACGGCGAATTTTCGGAATCCCGATTGACACGGCGATTTTCACAAATCTTTCGCCGGATCATTTGGATTATCACAAAACAATGGAAAAATACAGCGCCGCAAAACAGAGATTATTTTCATTAGCGGAGAAAAAACGCAATGGGAAAAAACTCGGCATCGTCAATTTTGACGATAACGAATTCGCGAATTTTGCCGGGAAAACCAGCGACGCGGTTTCGTATTCTCTCGCGAATCCGGACGCGGATCTTTTCGCGGAAAAGGTGAAACTTACGCCTTCCGGTGTTGAATATGACCTAAAAATGAACGCGAATTTCGTGGAAGAGCTCGCCGAACAGAATGAAAATTTCGCGAAAAAATACGCTAGCGCCAAAGCGAAAGCCGCGTCTCTCGCGAAATTTCACATCAAAACGCAGATTCCGGGCGAATTTAACGTCTACAATTCTTTGGCGGCGACCGCTGTTGGCTTGAAATACGGACTTTCGCGAAAGGAAATTGAAGCTGGGATCGCGAAAACGCGCGTTGCTGGGCGGATGAACAGCGTGGATGCCGGACAGAAATTCTCGGTCATCATTGATTTTGCGACCACGCCAGATGCTTTTGAAAACGTGCTGCCGGGAATTCGCGAAACCACCAAAGGCCGCGTGATCAGCTTGTTCGGTTTGCCGGGCGCTCGCGATCAGTCAAAAGCCGCCGGAATGGGAAAAATCGGCGCGAAATATTCTGACATTTTGATTTTTACAGAGGACGACGCGCGTGGAAATGTGCGAGCGCAAAGTGAAAAAATGGCGGCTGGCGTACCGAAAGATTTCGCGAAAAAAGGCGGCGAAGTGAAATTTGTTGACGACCGAAAAAAGGCGATTGAAGAGGCCATGAAAATCGCGAAAGCTGGCGATACAGTCGTTTTGCTCGGAAAGGGCCCGGAAAAAATCATCGCACGCATGAAAAATGGCAAAGTTGTTGATGAACCTTGGGATGAGGAAAAAACCGCGCGAAACGCTATTGAAAAATCGCTGGTAAGCTCAAAGAAAACTGTGGCTAAAAGCAAAAAGATTTCAAAAAAATAAGGAGGAATATGGACATTTTTGAAAAAATTTACAGCGGTGAAATTCCATCTCGCAAGATTTACGACGACGGAGAATTTTTCGCGATTCTGGACATCAACCCGCTCAGCGACGGGCACGCTTTGGTCATTCCGGTGAAAGCGCCGAACAAAATTTACGACATGGAAGATGCGGAATTCGCGAAATTTTGGCTGGTTGCGAAAAAAATCGCGAAAAATATGGAGGAAAAACTTGGTTGTAGAATCGGTTTTGCCGTGGAAGGCATGGATGTTCCGCACGCGCACATTCATTTAGTGCCTCTGTACGAAGCGGAAAAAGCGACGAAAGGCGATCCGTTGCAATTGCATCACGGATATCCTGTGAACACCGACGAAAATTTCTTGGACGAAATTCGCGAAAAATTGGCGCTATGAAAATTATCGCGGTCGGGAAAACAGAGAATAACTTCGCGAAAATTATCGCGGATTACGAAAAACGTTTGCCGAAAAACTGGGCGATTGAGTGGAAAATTATTCCGTATTCGCGAAAGTCCGGCAATGACTCACGGCGCGAAGAAACGGCGAAAATTCGCGAAAAAATCCAGCCCGGCGATTACGTGATTTTGCTGGATGAACGCGGGCGCGAACTCGCCAGCCCGGAGTTTTCGCGGAAAATCGAAGAAATTTTACCGGTGAAAAACGTGGTTTTTGTGCTTGGCGGAGCGTATGGCGTGGCGGAAGATCTTCGCGCGGACGCGGATTTTTGTTTGAGTTTTTCAAAGATGGTTTTTCCGCATCAGATTGCACGGCTGGTGTTGATTGAGCAGATTTATCGCGCGTGGGCGATTTCGCGAAACATGCCGTATCATCACGTTTAGTTATAAAAGAAACATTCTTGACATAAACGCAATATTGTGATAGACTTTGAAGTGTTAAAGAAAATAAAAACATGGAAAAGTACGAAAATATTATAAAAACAACTGAAAGTGCACCGAGCGCGTCGCAAAGAATTTTGATGTCAATGCTGGCGATCGGGACGATTA
The DNA here is from genome assembly GCA_964292495.1 of uncultured Candidatus Saccharibacteria bacterium. GTDB lineage: Bacteria > Patescibacteriota > Saccharimonadia > Saccharimonadales > Saccharimonadaceae > CAXYVX01. Next base: position 11,906 of record CAXYVX010000022.1, on the reverse strand, counting down.
TGTCTGGAACTCACGGCGGTTTGAACGGCGGCGGGCACCATTATTCAAAGCCGGCGGAATTTCACGCGAAAGTCATCAGTGATTCGCACACGCACAGCGACGGCGCGGGAACTGGAATTCCGGTTGATCCGCGCGCGCTGAAAAATGCTCGCTCTGACGGTAATAAAAACCATTACAAAGAGTCTGATAAAAACACTTTGGAGATCAATTTTAATGCCTAGGCTGGATTCGCGAAAAATTAAAAAAACCGCGAAAAAAACTGCAAAATTTTCGCTGATGCCACTTTTGGCGGCCGGCGCGATTCTTGCGAGCATGCACGGCGCGTTCATCACCGGAACGCAGCGCCAGAATGTGACGCTGACGGATCTTGGATATCGCATCACGAACGACGCGCACACGCCGGACGATTTGCCCCTGACGGATCTGCATTTCGTGGTCGCTGACACCAAACGTTTGCGCCATGTTCGCTACGACGACGGCAAAGATTCGGATAATACTAAACATTTCAATTCTGTTTCTCAGGCGCGCGGAAGTTAGGTTTTTCGCGAATTTTCTGCTATAATCTATATACATGAGAGTACGGCAACGCGAAAACAAATTGCCCAGGGGCTGTGGATTTGCAGCCTCTTTTTCTTTTTTGAAAAACTCTATTCAGCAAATGCTTAAAAGTGCTAAAATTTAATAGAATGTAATAGCGCAGAAAGGAAAATAATGACGAAATTTTTGTTCGTGACGGGCGGTGTGATTAGTGGAGTTGGAAAAGGGATAACCGCGGCGGCGATCGGCGCAAACTTAAAAGCGCGCGGCGCAAAGGTTTCAATGCAAAAACTCGACCCGTATTTCAATGTTGACGCAGGTTTATTAAACCCCGCTGAGCACGGAGAATGTTTCGTCACGAAAGACGGCGCGGAAACAGATTTGGATTTGGGCTCATACGAGCGCTTTCTTGACGAAGAAATGACCGACGATTCCATCGCGACCAGCGGCAAACTTTTCGCGAAATTATTGCAAATGGAGCGCGCGGGAGATTTTCACGGAAAATCGGTTCAGCTGGTCCCACATTTCACCGGTTTGATCCAAAAAACCATTCTTGAATCCGCCGCGAAAGCCGGCAGCGACATTCACATTGTTGAAATTGGCGGAACTGTCGGAGATCTTGAAGGCGCTCATTTTATAGAGGCGATTCGCGAATTTCCTGCAAAAGTTGGGCGCGAAAATTGTTTTTATATGCACGTTGTTTTTGTGCCGGAGCTCTCAACTTCGGATGAATTCAAAACCAAGCCGGCGCAAAATGCCTTGCGTGATCTCAGGGCGTTTGGACTGATCCCTGACATGGTGGCTGTACGTCTTGACGTCCAGGCGTCAAGACTGTCAAAAAGCTGGATTGAAAATATTTCGCGAAAGATCTCGACGTTTGGTGGCGTTTTGGCGGAAAACGTTTTGCTCATGCCGAACGCAAAATCTGTTTATGAAATTCCATTGAAAATTTCCGAGCGTCTCGGCCCGATCATGAAATTCGCGAATTTAACAGGTGAAGCGGATTTCAAAAATTTGAAAAATCTTCAAGAAAAAATCGCGAAAATTGAGCAAAATCCGGAAAAAAACAAGTTGAAAATCGCGCTCGTTGCGAAGTACATAGACAATTCTGACACATATATGAGCGTCAGCGAAGCCCTCAAAAGCGCGGCGTTTGCCACGGGTGCGAACCTGGAAATCAAGTGGATCAACGCGGAAAAACTGGAATCTCTGAGCGCGGAAGATTTCGCGAAAAATTTTACGGGCGTTGACGGGATTTTGGTTCCTGGCGGATTTGGTTCGCGCGGAGTTGAAGGGAAAATCGCCGCCGCGGATTACGCATTTCGCGAAAACATCCCTTATCTCGGGCTTTGTTTGGGTCTGCAAGTTGCGGTGATTGCTAGCGCCAGAAGAGCAGGGGTGAAAAACGCAAACAGCGAGGAATTTGACGAAAATTCGCGAAAAAATGCCGCAAATGTGGTCTACATCATGGACGGGCAAGAAGGAAAAGAATCCACTGGCGGCACGTTGCGTTTGGGCGATTACCCGGCGCGCGTCAGCGGAAAAGTTCGCGAAATTTACGGCGAAGATGAAGTTGTTGAGCGGCACCGCCACCGCTACGAAGTGAACCAGAATTTTCGCGAAAACATTGAAAAAGGTGGCCTGGAAATCAGCGGAACTTCGCCGGACGGAAAATTGGTGGAATTTGTCGACGCGCCGGCAAAACGCTTTTACGTCGCGACTCAGGCGCACCCGGAATTTCGCTCGCGCCCAACCAGGGAACACCCGCTTTTTCGCGAATTTTTATTAGCTGCGCTTGAAAAATAAAAAACGTCCCTGTTTTGGGGCGCTGAGGATTTTCAATAAGGGAAATCCTTGTCTTCATAATGTTTAATGCTACTCGCAAAATCTACCGTCAAAATTATAAATGAAAAAAAGTTTTTTGTCAACATTTGATTTCTGTTTGTGATATAATATGCTCATGAAAGACAATAAATCTGAAAATTATGGCACGAAATTCCGCGCCAAAAAATCCGCGAAAAAGGGCGCAAAACGCGACTTTTTACAAAGCGATTTCGCCACCGCGTTTTCAAAAAATATTTATCTCGGCTTGGCGGTGATTTTGCTGGCGTTGCTGATTTTGATCAACGTTTTTGGTTGGCTGCTGGGGATTTTTGCGCGAATTATTGAGCTGTTTATCATCGTTGCGGCGGCGGTTTTCATCTGGAAATACTTCACAAAAGGCAAAAAATGAAAAAAGTTTCGCGGATTTTGACGGGACAAAAATTTTTTATCCTCACAATTTCCGTGCTTTTTATTTTCGCGATTTCCGCCGCCAAACTTTTCATCTGGGTGGACGGCAAATATGGATTTAGCGAAACGGTTAAAAGTTTCGACAAAGTCAGAGAATTTGATGGCGTTCAGAATTTTCGCGAAGTTATTTTGCCTGGGAAAATCCGTTCAGGGATTTTATTTAGATCTTCGGCACTGTCAATGGCTTCGGATGATGACGCGGACAAACTGAGTGGAATTTTGGCGGGCGGATTGATCTTGGATTTTCGGACGAAATGGGAAGTAAATCACGCTCCGGACCGCGAAATTGACGGTGTTAAAGACCGGAATTTTCCCGTGCGCGGCGTTGGTGATGCGGCGGGATATGTTGATGCGTTTGTGATGGACCCGCATGACAGAAAGAGTTTTTACTTCGCGTTGGAGCACATAGCCCGGACCGACAGAGACGCTCCGATTTTAATTCACTGCACTTTTGGAAAAGACCGAACCGGCTGGATGGTGGCGATTTTGATGTACATGGCGGGCGCGAGCGACAGCCAAGTTATGACGGAATATCTGAGGTCAAACCACCAAATTCTCGGCGCGCGCGTTGACGCGGAATGGCTTAGCACGGGAATTTTGAGTGCTCGCACAAGATACGGATCAATCGAGAATTACGTTTCCGAAGGGCTGAAATTACCAGAATCCGACATGAAAAAAATTCGCGAAAAACTTGCGCCATAAACGAGCGATTTCGCGAATTTGTCTGCCGGTGATAAGATAGAAGCATGGAAAAATACAGAGAGATTTTGGCGAGAGTTTTATTTGAATTGTTTGGTTTGGATGCTGAGTTTGATTTTTCGCGAACTGACGAAAAGTTTGGTGATTTTGCCACAAACGCCGCGATGGTGATTTTTGGCTCGGCGAAAAAAGATGAACAAATGCGCGAAAAACTTGATCAGCAAGGCGTGAAAAGTCCGCGCGATTTGGCGGAAAAAATTCGCGAAAAACTGATGGAAAGTGGCGAATTCGCGAAAGTTGAAATCGCGGGACCGGGCTTTTTGAATCTCAGTATTGACTCAAAAAATCTCGCGAAAACGCTGGACGAAAGTTTTCTTGGCGAACAAAAATTTGGTACATCGCGGAAAAATTCTGGAAAAACCGCTGTCGTTGAATATCCTTCGCCGAATGTTGCAAAACCATATTCTGTTGGGCATTTGCGCCCGGGAAATCAAGGTTGGGCGGCGAAAAACTTGCTGGAATCTCAGGGGTGGAAAGTCATCACGGACAATCATATTGGCGATGCTGGCAGCCCGTTTGGCTACTGGGTGCTCGGATTTAAGAAATACTCGGACCGCGAAAAACTCGCGAAACGCGGAGTTTATGAGCTTGGCGATGTCTACATCAAGATCCGCGCCGACTTGAAAGCTGAGGAAAAAGCTGCGGAATCTGACCCGAGCCAGAGCACGCCGCTCGCTGACGAGGCGCAAAATTGGCTGAAACGGCTGGAGGCTGGCGACGCAGAGGCGGAGGAATTTTCGCGAACTTTCACTGAAATTTCTCTTGCGCACATTCATAATGTGATGCGGCGGCTAGGGATTTCCACGCAGTTTGAATATGGTGAGAAATTTTTTGCACCGATGGGAAAAGATTTGGTCGCGAAATTGGTTTCTGAGAAAAAGGCCATCAAAAATCCGGACGGATCGGTCATTGTTTCGCTTGAAGAGCAGGGAATCAAAACGCCGATGTTGCTCCAAAAAAGCAATGGCGCCAATCTTTACGCCACCGGAGATCTCGCAACTTTGGTCTGGCGCGAAGAAAATTGGCACCCAGATTTGACGGTTTACGCGGTGGGCGGCGAGCAGAAATTTTATTTTGAACAGGTTGCGGCTCTCGCGAAAAAGCTTGGGTTGAAACAAGAAGTTTATCACCTGTGGTTTGGCACGATTGATCAGATCAACGAAGACGGAACGCGCAGTAAAATGTCGTCCAGAAAAGGTGTTGTGCTGATGGAAGAGCTGCTGGATTTTGCGTTTGAGCGGGCAAAACAGAACGCGAAAAGTGATGATATGAGCGAAAACGATCTGAAAAAAATCAGCGTTGGCGCGATTAAATTCGCGGATTTTTCTGCCGATCGCCGGACGGGAATGCTGTTTGACTGGGATTCAATTTTCTCGTTGACGGGATTTTCCGGGCCGTACGTTCAGTATGCGGCGGTTCGCGCGAAGAAGATTTTGCGCGAAAATTTGCTAGCTAATAATTTCGCGAATTTTGATTATGATTTTTTGGCTGAGAAAAATTTGATTTTGAAACTTCTTGAATACCCTGGCGTTGTCGCGCTCGCGACCGATAAATTGGAACCGCACCGCGTGGCGAGCTATGCGTTTGAGCTGGCGAAGGAATTGAACAAATATTACGAGAAAACACCGGTAGCGACGGCCGAGGTTCATCCGGAAATTCGCGAAAAACGTCTGGAAGTTTTGCTGAAAGTTGCGGAAGTTTTTGAGAGTGCGCTTGACATTTTGGGAATTGAAATTCCTGACAAGATGTAGTTTTATAAAATAAGCATTGACATTTTGTCAAATATTTGCTAGTATATATGCATGTTCGACCAAAAACAAAAAACAATGAAAACGATCTTGAAGCGATTCTTCGCAAAAATCGCACAGCTGAAAAAACGCCGATGAGCGATGCTGAATGGCGCGAAAATCCGTGGAATATGAAGCGTGATCAGGATGAAAGCGACCGTGATGACACTTTTCAGAATTTCGCGAATGATGGCGAGCACAATGAGAAAATGATTCAAACGATTGATGATGCCGTCGCGACGGTTTTATGGTATGCCGTCAATAGCGAAAAACCGACTGAAATCCCCGAAGAAGATGTTTTGGATGCGCAGAATTATAGTGATGAAGCGATGGAGCGATTCGCGGAAATCGCGGAAAAAATTGCGAAAGAATCTGTTGTTCAAACAGAGAAAAATGAATTGTTGGCGGCAGTAAAATTTCTTCGCGAAACAGCCGCAAAAATTGACCAGAACGGGCGTTTTCGTCGCGAAAAAAAGGACGAAAAAAAGCTGAAAAACGAAGATGAAAACGACAGTGAAGCAGATTCTGCGGAAAATATTTTGCTTTCCCGGAGCGAATATAACGAGCGAATCCAGAACTTAAAAACGCTTCTTGGCGACCTTAATCCGGATTTTGACAGAATTGGAACTGTTGACATGGAAGATTATGACGACCAAATTCACGAAGCGGGAAGATTTGCGGATGAAATGGATATTTTTGATGAGGCTGAAAGCTTTCTCAAAGCCGGCGCGGACAGATTTAAGGTGATGAAATTCATTGAGGAGAAGATGAAAATTATTCGCGAAAACAAGAATGACGCAGACCTGAACAGGATAAACCGAAATTACGCATACATGAAAAAAGAAGGGGAAATTTAAGTTGAGCTACGAGAATTTCAATCAAAATTCGCTGGAAAACGAAATCTGGAATGCGCGCATGGATTTGCTTGACACTCTGGTGGAAACGAGGCGCGATGACGCTGGTGCGTTGGCGGAAAAATTCGCGAAACAGAATCATGAAATTCGCGGAAGCTATGATTTACTTGGTTTACCAGAGGAAAATCCGGATAATCCTGGCGTCCATCAGATCATAAAGAATAAAACATTTCGCGAAAATCCATATATTGAAAAAATTGCGAAAGACCAGGAAATTGGGCTTTTGGCGGAAAACACGCTCTCGCAAGAGTTTGTTTTGGACGGAGCGGACGGCGGTTTGGCGCTGGCGTTTGAAGGCGTGCCGTCTGTGAATGCGGGATTTGAAATTGTCGCGTTTGACGGAAGACCGGCGTTGAAAATTGTGCAGTTGCAGAGAGTTTATTTATCAAAATTGAATTTTTCGCGAATGGAGCTGCCAAAGCTTGAAGATGTGCGCTGGGAGAAAATTTTGGTTGCGGCGAGCGAGCAAATCGCGAAACAAGCTGGAATCACGCAGATGATTGTTCAGTCCGCGAAAAACAACAAAATGATTAAGATTTATGAAAAGCGAAGAGAAGAAGGCGATTTTACGCAGGGAATTTCTCTAGACGCGGGAAAAAGGCGATACGATACCACGGCGAAACGGATGGGCTACAAGCTGGATGAAGACAGCGGCGATTACGTCAAAAATCTGGGATCAGATGAAAGCGCCATGGTATAATGTGATCATGAACAAAGCAAGACTTTTATGGATTGACCTGGAAATGACCGGATTGAAGCCGGGCGAAGACAAAATTGTTGAAGTTGGCGCGATTGCCACGGATTGGGATTTTAATGAAGTCGCGAGATATGAAAGCGCGGTAAAAGTTCCGCAAGATTTTTTGGAAGCGCGTTTGACAGGAGAATTCTGGGACAAAAACCCGGAATCGCGCGACGCGTTGATCAATGGAAACTGCAATGCGCATAAAATCGCGGCGCTGGTTGACGCGGAACTGGTTGATTTTGCGCGCGAAAATTTCGCGAAAATCGAGGATTTATCTGTCGACGAACAAAAACAAGTCTTGAAAAAGTGTGGGGAAGCGAATCCATGTGCGCTTGCTCCAATTTATTTGGCGGGTAATTCAATTCACCAGGATCAGAAATTTATTACGCTGGAATTTCCTCGTCTGCAAAAGTTATTGCATTATCGGCAACTTGACGTTTCCAGCTGGAAATTGATCATGGAAAACCGCGGGATAATTTTCGCGAAACCGGAAGATCACCGCGCGATGGCCGACATTGAAGGGTCGATCGCAGAGCTGAAATTTTATTTGAATCGTGGAAATTTCAAGTCAAAAAACAGCAATTTTTCAGAGGAGAAAAAGTAATTATGGCCAGAAAAAACATTGGAAAAATTTTGACTGACGGACGCGGACGAAATGCTGAGATTTCGCGAAAAAAGTTCGGAAAACTTGAAGTTTCGGCGCCAAGAAAACATAAATTTTCGCGAAAAAACAGCGACCAATATTTGGAAGATTTGGCGGCGAAAATGCATTCTTCTGCTGAACTTACGCATAAAAACATGAGTCATGACGAGCTGGAAGAATATATTTTGAGCATGCCGAATTCGCGAATAGATTTTCCGTTTGGCGAGGATGTTGCGGTCTATAAAACCATTAATGACAGAGGCGAGGAAAAAATGTTTGCTTTAATTTCGCTTGGAAAAAACCCGCTGAATTTGAGTTTAAAATGCGATCCGCAACTTTCTGAGGATCTTCGCGAAAGATATGAATCCGTGATGCCTGGATATCACCTCAGCAAAAAGCATTGGAACACGCTGATTTTAACCGGTCAGCTGGACGACGAATTCATTAAAGATTTGATCCGTTTGAGCTGGCGGCTGGTTGGCGGAAAATAGCGCTAATCCGTCGGTTCTGTGGTTGAGTTGATGCGATCGTAGAGCTCAGAGAAGTTTTTCGCCGCTTTTTCTGCCAAAGTTTGCTCCTCGGCGGAAGCGGATTTTCGCGAAAGGTCGTCCAAAGAGGCAGCTGTTGATTTGAGCATGTCGCGAAGTTCGTCGTGGTAGACTGCTTCTAGATTGCTGATGGATTTTGCTTTATCCAGTTTTTCTTTGAGGCTGTCTGAGATTTTTGCGCCGTTGTTTGGCTTTGCGATGCTGCCAAATTTAGCGGAGAGATTGTTTTGCATGGACGGCAGGATTAAATTCGCTTCACTTGAAACCCGCAAGCTGTCCGAGTTTGAGATTCCATTCTGACCATAAGCCAGTAGAGTTCCGAGTGCCAGCAACTGATCGTTTGCCGATATATCGTTCGCGACGGTTGGTTTGGCGCGATTTGCCGTTATGACAATCGCGAGAATGATCATCCCTACAACGAAGCCAACAAGCGGAAACAAGATTTTATTCGGTAAAAAAGGCAGCAAATCGCCGTGTTTTTTCGCCGAATTTGCGTCAGCGATGAGATCCCCGTAATTGAGCGGGCGAGTTTGCGCTTGGGCGGTTTGCTGTTGTGCTCTCAAATATTCATCTTGCGAGGCTGGCGCGGCGGAAGAATAATTTGAGCTGGAATATGTTGTTGGCTGGGCGAAATTTTGCTGTTGCTGAACCTGTGGCTGCGGCGGTTGTTGTGGTTGTGGTGAAACAGGAATGTCGGAATATTGCTGGTAAGTTTGTTGCGCCGGAAAATTCTCGTTCTGGCTCGGGAAAATATTTGCGGGCTGGACGGGCGACATTTGTGGCTGAGCCTGTTGCTGGGGAAAACTCGCGGGACTCGCGAAATTATCCTGCGCTCCGTACGCAGGCGTTTGGCCATTTTGACCAGAAGAACTGAGCTGCCCATCCCCATTCATGTCTCGATTTTAGCACAAGCGACAAAATTCGCGAAAAACATATATAATATAACTATGAACGACGCCAAAGAGGAAATTCGCAGCAAACTCGCCATTGAAGACGTAATTGGCGAATATGTCCAGCTGAAACGGTCCGGGCGCTATTGGCGCGGGCTCAGTCCATTCACGCAGGAGCGAACGCCGAGCTTTTTTGTGACGCCGGACCGAGATATTTGGCACGATTTTTCCAGTGGTCAGGGCGGAGACATTTTTAGTTTTGTCATGCAGGTTGAAGGCGTGGATTTTCGCGGAGCAATGGAAATTCTCGCGAAAAAATCTGGCGTTGACCTCAGTAAATACGATTCGCGCGCGCCAAAAGATCTCGGCCGGCGCAAAGAGCGAATTTACGAAATGAACAGTCTCGCCGTTAACTATTTTCAGCACGAAATGACTCGCGAAAAATCAGCCATGGAATATATTTTTGCGAACCGGAAATTGACAAAAGAAACCGTTTTACAGTGGGGAATTGGTTTTGCTCCGGAAAATTCGCGACTGAAAAATTTGCTAATTTCGCGAAAATTTGATGAAAAAGAAATTCGCGAAGCTGGCTTAATTTCCGAGAGAAAAAATGAAATGTTCCGCTCTCGCATGATGATTCCACTGCGCGATTCGGTCGGGCAAATTGTCGGCTTTACGGGGAGAATTGTTGGTCCTGGTGAGCCGAAATATTTAAACACGCCGGGCACGCTGGTTTATGACAAAGGGCGGCAAATTTTCGGGCTGAATTTCGCGAAAATGGCGATTCGCGAGAAAAATTTCGCGATTTTGGTGGAGGGAAATCTTGACGTGATTTCTAGCTCGCAGGCTGGCGTGAAAAACATTGTGGCAGCGGCTGGAACTGCGTTGACCAAAGATCACCTCAAAAGTTTGCAGAGATTGACGCGGAATATTCGGCTGTGTTTTGATGGCGACCGAGCTGGAATTGCGGCGACAGAACGCGCGATAAATTTGTCGCAGGATTTGGATTTGAAACTGGAAGTTATTGATTGGTCTGATTATGAAAAATTCGCGAAAAATCCTCCCAAAGATCCTGATGAAATATTGAACAATTTTGGTGTTCAAGTTTGGGAAGAAGTGGTGAATAAAATGCATTCGCCGGCGGTGGATTGGGTGATAAATCACTACGTTCGCGGGGAAGATATTGCCACGGCGGACGGTCAAAAAGTCGTTTCTGACCGAAGTTTGGCGCTCATAAAAAATCTTCGCGATGAAGTTGAACAAGAATTTTATGTAAAAAAAGTCGCCAAGATTTTACGGGTTTCGGAAGATTCACTTTTCGCGAAAATGCGTGGCGAAACGTTTGCGAAAAAAACTGAAACTGGCCGAAAATTTTTGCGCGAAAGCAAGTTGAAACTGGCGGCTCGTGAAAGAAAAAATGAAGAATTTTATATCAATATGATTTTTGCGTTGGCGTATAAATTCCCGAGAATTGCGAGCGTCACGGCGAATGTTCCTGACGAATATTTGAGTGAACTTTTCGCGAAAATCAAATATTTTTTGCTGAATCGAGAAGTGAAGGCGGCGGAAAATGAGGCAAAGATTACATCGGAAATGGCGGACAAAATGGCGGAACTTGAGATGATTGCGGAGCGCAGTTTTGGCGAGAATTTTGACGAACGTTTGGCGCTGATGACGAACATGAACGAGCTTGAAAAACTCAAAATTCGCGGAAAATTTGAGTCGCTTTCATCTGAGCTTGCGAATGTTCTTGAAGCTGGCGAAACAGATAAGGCGCGGCTGATTAACGGCGCGGTGAATGGGCTAAAAAAGGATTTGGTGGCGATTGAGAAGAGCAATTCGCGAAACGATTTTGACGGTTTGCGTGATCTGTGGAAAACGCGAAAAGAGAAATAACATAAAATTGCGAAAAAATAATTCCGTACTATGATGGTTAAGCTATTACATTAATACAAGGAGTTACAGTGTTTCAACAAAAATGGATGGGAAATTTGCTGACCGCTGCGGCCACGTTGGTGGCAACGAGTGTTATTTTTATTGGATTTTTGGCGTCGGGTTTGACATATTTTGGCGCAAAATCTCCAAGTCAAAAAGTCAGGGTTGTCTCAACAATTTGCGGAACGGACATTATAAACGGCGTGGAAAAATCTCTGAAAGAATTCAAATTGTTTGAAAAAGATTCTCTTAAAACTGAGATGAATTTTATTCGCGAAAATGTTGATTCTGATTCTGATGTGAATTGCGTTTATATTTCGGCGCTGAACCAAGTTTCATCTGGCGACATTGGCGGACTTAAAAAGTCTATTGAAAAGCTGAATAAGTTCGCGAATGACGGCGTTTTTCCGAATAATAGGATTTTATTAACTGGCGGCAGCTACGATTCACTTTTGAGCTCTGCGGAATTGGCGCATCCGAGCAGCCAAACTCAACCGGACGGAGCGCACGGCATTTAAGCCGGGGATTGTTATGAAACGGCGACTACTGATCTTCGCGGCTTCAATTCTATTTATTTCGGTCCTATCTATATTTGTTTTCGGCGACAAAGCTGAAGCTGCCGGCGCTCCCTCGACTGGCGCCCGCAACACAACGGAGTGCATGGTTTTAACGGGTGGAAACACGGGAAACGGGTGCTGGTTGGGGAACTGGAATCAATCTCTCGCGAACGCGATTGCGCCACAAACTCCGTCTTCAAGGGGTTATCCGACTTGTTCTGATGGCGGAAATATCGGAATTGTTTGGTTTATTGCGTCTGGCTCAAACGATATTTTTAACGACAGTACAACGATTAATGTTG
>CAXYVX010000021.1:0-15291 GCA_964292495.1 uncultured Candidatus Saccharibacteria bacterium | reverse complement strand
TTTATTTAGTTTAGTTGTAAAATATACATAAACATTTTAACGAGTTCACCCCCCCCCCCACAACGATTTTTGTGTCGTGGTTTTGGCAACAACGTATTTCTTCGCGAAATTTATTTCGTGAGATACCACCAAGCGCCGACCGCAAATCCAGCCAAAACCAGCAATGCAAAAATCAAAATCCATCGCCCAATGTGGCTGTGGTTTTCACCACCATTTTCCACGTTTGCCCGCTGCGCAAAAGGCGCTGGCGATTCAATGATTTGCGCCGTTTCACTGCTTTTATATTGCGACATAATCATACTATTGTCAAGTAGATTTTTCGTATCTTTTCGCGATTCTCGGCGATTTTTCGGCTTGGGCAAATGGTCAATTTTAGCTTCCTTTGCGTTTTTTTCGCGAGCCTGCTTGGCGTCATCTTCAATGGCCTCGTTTTTAATTTCCCCTAAAAATTTTGAGATGAAATTATCCTCACTCAATTCAAGCTCTGGCGCTGGATTTACAGTTTCATCTGGGGCGTCAAGAACCGATTTCAACAGCTCTTCGCTTTTAGGCGCAGCTATTTCGCCTGTTGGACGAGCAGTTGACAATGGGTTTTTCTCAACTTTCACGCCGGGCAAAAAAGGTGTTTCCGGCTTTGAATCCTCATACACATGCTCATTTTCGCTTTTTTCGTGCTGATTCGCGGACATAGCCGAGCTCTTCGCTCCACGAAATTTTCTTGCAAATTCGCTATTCTTTTGCAGATTTTTCTCAACGACATTTCCCAGTTCTTCCGCAAAATCAATTGGGGGATTTTTTTCCTTAATCGGAGAATTTTCTGAATCTTTGGAAGGTTTTGGTTGAACCGCCTTTTTCGCGAAATTCTGATGATGCGCGCGATTTGGCTTATTATAAAGAGTTGCGTCCGAAGAAGCGTCCACCATGTCCATAAACTGCCCTTTTCCGCGACGCCGCGGGCGCGGTTTAACCGGCTCATTTTCAAGTGAGTTTGATTTTTGAAGGGTTTTCGGCTCCGAAGCCTCTAAACGCGGCGATTTTGGCAAATTCCATTTTTCGCGAACTTCAGCCTTCTCAGCACTAACGATTTTTTCTCTGTCGCGAAAAGAATCGTCTGTGTCAGATTTCTCCTTTAACAGGTCAGCAACCGCAGCGTCCAGATCTTCAAAATCAAAATTGTTGTTCACTTAATTCTCCTTACCTTTCGCAACTTCATGTGCAATCTCAACCATTCCGGCAAATTCTGGAGCGATCAAACTCGCGCCACCAATCAACAAACCGTCAACTCCTTTTGAATTCAATATCATTTTCGCGCTGCTCATTTTCGCCGATCCTCCGTAAAGAACTGGCAGATTTTCGCCAATTTTTTTACCAAACATGTGGCTGACTTGCGCGCGGATAATTTTTGCCGCCTTTTCAATGTCGCGCGGTTCCGCCGTCGCGCCACTTCCAATCGCCCAGACCGGCTCATAAGCTATGACGACTTTTTCAATTTCGTCCGAACCAACGTTCAAAAGCCCGCCAACGACTTGGTCGTTCAGAACGTGCGAAGTGTCGCCTTCGTTCCGCTCAAATTCAGTTTCCCCGACGCAAAGCACTGGGACGATATTGTTTCTGAGGGCTGATTGCACCTTAAAACGAATTTCTCGGTCATCTTCGCGAAAAATATTTCGTCGTTCGCTGTGCCCAATCAACGCATATTTCGCCAATCCGCGCAGCTGAGTCGCGCTCACTTCACCTGTAAAAGCTCCCTTGTCGCGCCAATAAAGATTTTGCGCACCCAGTTTAATGTGCGCATTTTTGCCGTGAAGCTGCATGCTAATTGGTTGAAGCGCCAAAAAACCGGGGAAAATCGCAACTTCCACATCGGTGTGATTTTTCACTTCTTGTTTAAGCTTCTCAACAAAAAGTGAAGCCTCGTGAACATTTAGGTTCATCTTCCAGTTGCCGAAAATATATTTTTTACTCATAATCCCTCCACTTTATATTGATTCAATTCTAACACAAGCGCTTTTTTTCGCGAAATTCAAACTTATTTTCGCATCAAAGCATAAATTCCTGGCAATTTTTCGCCGGCCATCAGTTCAAGACTTGCGCCGCCGCCGGTGCTGACATGCGTAAAACTTCCACCGCACAATTTATCCCAATGTCTCGCAAAATCCGCCGTGTCTCCGCCGCCAACAACAGAGATGATTCGCGTTTTTGTCATACTCTCCGCCGCCGCAATCGACGCCACGCTAAACTGAGGAACGTTATCAATCCCAAGATCTCCATTCCAGATCACAGTTCCACTTTCGCGAATTTTGTCGTTGATTTTGGCAATCGTTTTCGCACCGAGGTCAAAAATCGCCGCTTCACCATAAAGAGGATTTCCAGCCAAATCAACCTCGACGCGCTGGGAATGAAAATCGCCGTCCGTCGCAATCGCCACATCTGTTGGCAAAATAAAATGATCGTTGTAATTTTCACCCCATTTTTCGCGAACCGCCACCATGATTTCTTTAATTATTTCATCTACATCGTTTTCAACGAGAGATTTCGCAACATTTTTTCCGTTAAATTTCAAGAAGTTATTCGCCATCGCGCCGCCAATCACGACGTTGTCGGCAATTTCAACAAATTTTCTAACCAGAGGTATTTTGTCACTGATTTTCGCTCCACCCATCAGAGCAGTGAGCGGCCGATTCGGATCATCTGTCGCGGATTTAATTTCAACATACTCCTTTTTCAACAAAAATCCGGCTACGCTCGGTAAAAATTCCGTAATCGCGTGAGTTGATGCGTGCGCGCGATGAACCACGCCAAAACCTTCCTGAACAAATAAATTCGCATGAGTATCTTTCGCAAGGTTTTTCGCGAATTCGCGATCATCAGCTTTTTCCTCTGGGTGAAAACGCAAATTTTCCAGCATCACAACATCTCCGGAACCCATTTTCGCGGTTAAATTCGCGACATCTTCACCAATGCAATCTTTTGCAAATTTCACTTTTTTACCAAGTTTTTCAGATAGATTTTCCGCGATTGGAGCCAACGAAAACTGTATATCAGCTGGACTTTTTGGGCGACCCAAGTGAGAAATGATCACAATTTTTGCGCCGCGTTCAATCAAATATTTCAGCGTCGGCAAACTCGCCTCAACGCGAAAATCATCCAGAATTTCCCCGTCTCTCAGCGGCACATTATAGTCGGCGCGCAGCAAAATTCGCTTGCCAGTAACATCAACATCTTTTATCGTCTTCCACTTAAAATCTATCTTCTTCATAACGATTACAATTTTAGCACTATTTCAAGAGTTAAAAAAGCTTTGACTTTTCACCGTTTTTTGCTAAAATCTGTGCATGGTCTCGTCGTCTAACGGTTAGGACACAAGGTTCTCATCCTTGTAATTCGGGTTCGATTCCCGGCGAGATCACCATGAATTTTTGCGGAAAATTACTCCGCGTTTTTTATTTTCGCGAAAAAACGTTATACTGTTTGCATATGGCAAGCAAGAAGAAACGCAATAAAAAATATCGTGGCGCCGAAGCAAAAGACACGCGGAATATGGTGAGAATCCGCAAAACATCCGCTGTTGTCCGCAGCGACCGCGCCCAATGGTTCGTTGATCACAAAAAACTTATCCGCGCAGTGGTGATTGGCGTTGTTGTCGTCGTGTTGATTGTGGCAATTTTCACTGGCTTTTTCAGCAGCATGGGCACAAAATAGCGAAAATTTGCGAAAATTGCGATAAAAAAGTATACTGTGTTTATGGTTAAAATCGCAATTATTGAAGATGACAGATTGATCGCCGAAATGTACCGCATGAAATTCGAGTCAACCGGCTTCTCTGTTGATGTCGCAGAAAACGGCCTTTCTGGACTAAAAATGATTTCCGACATTAAGCCGGATTTGATCTTATTGGACTTAACTTTGCCAGATATTGGTGGCGACGAAGTTCTTGAAAAAATTCGCGAAATTCCAACATCTCTCGCCACCCCAGTTATCATTCTAACCAATATGGACGACGAATCCGCCCCAAAACGCCTCGCGAAATGGGACATCGATGACTACATCATCAAAGCAAATTTCACTCCACGCGAAGTGGTGGCGAAAGTCAAAGCTGTGATGGATGAACACGAAAAACTGAAAAATCTCTAGTTTTCAACAAAGTTTTCCTGGCAAGTTCTAATCAAATTATCGATCAAAGCTGCAATTTCAAGCGTTGTTAAATTCTCTATGTTTTCAGGATTCTCATCAAGGTTAAATCCTGCCAATAAATACTTTTTAGCAAGCGTTTCCGGCGCGTCAAAATCAGAATCTTCAAGCGCTCCGCCAATATCTTTTTTTCGCGAAATTTTCTCCGTTAATTTCTCCAGAAATTCAGCCAAAATTCCCTGAAATTCAAAATTTTTCTCATCATTTATTTGCGAAAATCTATCATTCTCTTCCCCAGGAAAAAATTCCAAACCGATCAAATTTTGCTTCTTTGCAATATCAAAAAAATCATCCAGATATTCCGTTAAATTTTCGCGAAAATCATCTGAAAACTCGCCAAAAACTGCAATTTTCGGCCAAATATTTTCCGCCTGAATCAGCTGGCGTACCTGATGGATTTGGCGCGGTTTCATGTAATCCGCGATTTCCGCAGCATCAATTTTTCTCATATAACTATTTTAACAAATTGCGCGAAAATAATGTAAATATGTGATTTTTGCGGTAATTTTTAGGAAAACAAAAACGCGGAAACGCTCGGTGCGTTTTCGCGAAGATTTGCTGATAAAATCAATTTGGTACACCCGACAGGATTCGAACCTGTGACCACTTGGTTCGAAGCCAAGTACTCTAATCCGCTGAGCTACGGGTGCTCATTTGTAAACTTTTGGTACGCCCGGTAGGATTCGAACCTATGACCTTCGGTACCGGAAACCGACGCTCTAATCCAGCTGAGCTACGGGCGCCTACCTCAATATTTTATCACTTTTTCTAGAAAATAAAAACTCCGCAATTTCTCGCGGAACATTTATGGTGAGTCGGGAGGGATTCGAACCCTCGACACCAGGCTTAAGAGGCCCGTGCTCTAACCAACTGAGCTACCGACCCAATTAGAACTTTCACAGTCTAGCAGAATTTTCGCGAAAAAACAAGCGCTTGTGCTATACTAGCATCATGAAAAACCGCAGACTTTTGATCCTCATCACCAATCTCATTGCGGCCGGCGCGATCGCTGGAAGCGCATTTTTGCAGTGGTTTAATGGCGTTTTGCCGTCGCAAATCGAGGCACACACAATCGCCAGCTTCATCCCGATTTCCGTCAACTATTCTCGCGCAACCATCGCCACAAATTTCACCGTTTCCATCGCGCTTTTTGTGGCGGCATTTTTCTTCCTAGTCGCTGGTTTGCTCGCTAAAAAATCATTCTCGGTTCTTGGCTCAGCGATGAGCGCCGGGATTTTGGTTTTGTGGTTTATTTCCAGCAATCTTGGCCTGGAAATATTTGAAAACGTTTCAAATCTAGTCAATCAATCGATTTTTGGACCGGGTGTGATTGCGGCACTGACCGCCACCATTATTGGCATAATATCCGTGCTGATCCCAAAGAAAAGACGCGCCGCTCCACCATCTGCATAAAACCCATCTCGTGATATAATCTAATTATGAAAATTCGCGAAAACATCAATCTTGCCAGCCTCACAACCATGCGCATCAGTTGCAACGCTCGGTTTTTATTAGAGATAAATTCCCCGGAAGAAATATTGGCTGCAATAAATTTCGCGAAAGAAAAAAAATTACCATGGTTCGTCCTAGGTGGCGGAAGCAACATTATAGCCCGAAAAGAATTCAATGGCGTGATCATACAAAACAAAATCAAAGGTTTTCGCGAAATTTTCAGCGACAAAAACTCCGCAGCATATCAAATTGGCGCAGGAGAAAATCTCGACCAAACTATCGCGAAATTTGTGGATCTTGGCCTGTCGGGAATGGAGTTTTTGTCGCTAATTCCTGGCGTCGTTGGGGCGACGCCCGTGCAAAATGTCGGGGCATATGGCGCGGATATTTCGCAGGTCATGACGAAATTAACTGCTTTTAACACCGAGACAAATGAATTTGAAACGTTAAAAAACGCGGATTGTAATTTCTCGTACAGAAATTCAATTTTCAAATCTCGCGAAAACCGCAAATATATCATCGCGAATATCACCGTCAAACTTTCGCGAAAAAATCCCCAGCCGCCCTTTTACGGATCGCTTGAAAAATATTGCAGCGACAATAAAATCACAGAATTCACACCAAAAAATATCCGTTCAGCCGTCATCGCGATTCGCGAAGAAAAACTCCCCGATCCGGCAAAAATTCCATCGGCAGGATCGTTTTTCAAAAACCCTATTATTAGCGAAAAGTTCGCGAAAAACTTCCTGGCGAAAAATCCCAGCGCTCCGCATTTTCCGATGACTGAAAACGAAGTGAAACTAGCTGCCGGGTGGCTGATGGACCAGACAAATCTTAAAGGTTTTGAGAAATTTGGGTTCAAAATTTATCCAAAAAACGCACTTGTCATCACAAACATTGAGCCAACAAACACCGCTGAAAATCTCGCGAAATTTCGTTTGGAAATCGTGAAAAAAGTTCACGAAAAATTTAACATCACACTTGAGCAAGAGCCGGAAAATCTCTAAAAACCGGAAAAAAATGCGCAAAATAAGCCGCGCCTTTTTGATTAAGCTATTTCAATCCTGAAACATTTCCGTCAGAATTAATCGTCATTTTGTTGCTTTGAGGAACACGCGGCAAGCCCGGCATTCGGTATAAAGTTCCGGCAGTTGCAACAAGAAATCCTGCGCCAGAATTGATTTCTATTTCGCGAATTCTCAAATTAAAATCGGAATTTTCGCGAAGATTTGCACTTATTTTCGCGGGATCATCAGACAGCGAATACTGCGTTTTCGCGATCACAACCAGCAGATTTTTCGCGAATGAAAGATCGGGATTTTCATCCAATTTTTTCAAAAATTCAAGGCTTTTTTTAGAGTATTCAACATCTTTCGCGCCGTAAATTTCGCTCGCAATTTTCGCGATTTTTTCCTTGGGAGAATCCTGTAAATTATAGATAAAATGCGGCGAATTTTCAATGTTTTGATTGACTGAATTGATCACGGTTTTCGCCAAGTTTTCGCCATTTTCGCCAGCGGCAGAATTTCGCGAAAATACGTCAGCGACTTCACATTTTACGTCAAGTTTTTCCGCAAAATCGCAAATAAAATCCAACTCTTTTTGCGTGTCTGTCGCAAATTTATTTATGGCGATGATCACGGGAAGATGGAATTTTTGCAGAATTTTCACATGAGCTTTCAGGTTGTCCAGGCCGATTTCAAGCTTCTCGAAATCCTCGCAATTCAAATCCTCAAAACGCATCCCGCCACCCCATTTCAGCGCGCGAACAGTTGCAACGAGCACTGCCGCCGACGGCCACAAACCACTGGCGCGCATCTTCACGTCAAGGAATTTTTCCGCGCCAAGATCAGAGCCAAAACCAGCTTCTGTGATCACATAATCTCCGAGCGCGAGCGCAGTTTTGGTTGCGCGAACAGAGTTGGCTCCGTGCGCAATATTCGCGAAAGGTCCTGCATGAACAAACGCTGGCGTCCCGCTTTTTGAGCGAACAAAGTTGGGATTTAGCGCAGTTTTTAATAAAATTGTCATGGCATTTTCAGCTTTCAAATCTCTGGCAAAAACCGGTTTTCCGCTGCGTGAAAACGCAACCAGAATTCGCGAAAGTCTATTTTTTAAGTCATCAATATCCTTAGACAACGCTAAAATTGCCATGACTTCGCTCGCGGCGGTAATGTTAAAACCTGCCGAAAAATTCGCGAAACGGTCCGACTGAACATCGCGAAAATCGCCCGCAGAATTATGTTGAAAATCGCGAAGTGCTCTGTCGTTTACATCGAGACAGCGCTTGAAAACGATTTTTTTCGGGTCCAAATCCAGCTCGTTCCCAAAATAAATATGATTGTCCACCAGAGCGGCCAACAAATTATTTGCGCTCGTGATGGCGTGAAGATCGCCAGTGAAATGGAGGTTGATTTCTTCGCCCGGCACAACCACAGATTCGCCGCCGCCGATCGCTCCGCCCTTCATGCCAAAAACTGGGCCCATTGAAGGTTCGCGAAGAGCCAAAATCGCACGCTTTTCGCTGTCGGTTTCGCGAAAAATCTTGTTCATTGCGTCTGCCAAACCAATGGAAACCGTGGTTTTTCCCTCGCCGGCCGGTGTTGGCGAAACCGCGCTAACGAGAATTAACTTTCCTTTTGGTTTTTTCGATAATTTTTTATATGTTTCGGGTCGAATTTTAGCCATTTCTTCACCGTAAAAAAATAAATCATCAGTACTGAGCCCGATACCTTTTGCCACATTTTTGAGTTCCATTTTTTCTCCTTTTTCGCGAATTCGCGAGAGTTAGTTAACAAATTTTGGTACGCCCGGAGGGAATCGAACCCCCGCCACGAAGGATAGAAGCCTCCTGCTCTAATCCGCTGAGCTACGGGCGCACAAAAATTTATCAACTAAATCATGGGTATATTATAGCACGACATAATTTTTCGCAAAAATGCTATTGTTTTATATCAAATATGATATAATTGGACTGTAAAATCTTTTAAATTTGGAGGAAAATTTAGGTGACAAAACAAGATTATCGCGAAAAAATCGGCTCGTTAATCGCGGAAATACGTGGAAATTATGGTTATACACAGGCGGATCTCGCGAAAAAACTCGGAACAAGCCAGAGCGCGATAAATCGCATTGAGCGGGGCGCGCAAAATATTTCGCTTGAAATGATCGCGAAAATTTCTGGCGTTCTCAACAGTGAAATTCTCAGCGTAAATGATCAAAAAAAGCTAAATTTGCGCGTGCATGGCGGATTTCAATTGCACGGAAAAATTGAGACGAAAACCAGCAAAAACGCCGCGGTCGCACTTCTCTGTGCTTCGCTTCTGAATAAAGGGAAAACCACGCTAAAAAATGTCGCGAAAATCGAAGAAGTGAACCGAATTCTTGAAGTGCTAAATTCAATTGGCGTGAAAACTCGCTGGTTCGGGGATCAAATGAACGACCTTGAAATTTCCGCCCCAAAACGCCTTGATTTTGAAAATATGGACATTTCTGCCGCAAAACGCACGCGCTCAATCATCATGTTCCTTGGTCCACTTTTACATCAATATCGCGAATTCAAGATTCCGTTTACTGGCGGCTGTAATCTGGGGGCACGCACAGTTGAACCGCATTTAGTTGGTCTGAAAATGTTTGGTATGAGTGTTGATGTTCTGCCGCATACCGACTATTATTCCGTAAATACAGAGTTGAAAACTCCGGATGAACCTATTCTTTTGACCGAGCGCGGCGACACAACCACTGAAAATATTTTGATGGCGGCCGCAAACTGCGAAAAAGAAACTGTGATCAGAAACGCGAGCCCAAATTACATGGTGCAAGATTTGTGCTTTTTTCTGCAAAAACTCGGCGTAGAGATCGACGGAATTGGGACGACAACTCTGCGCGTTCGCGGGCTGAAAGATATTTCGCGAAATGTGGAATATTTTGTCAGTGAAGATCCAATCGAGTCTATGAGTTTTATTGCTGCTGGCGTCATGACGAATTCTGAAATCACGGTAGCGCGCGCGCCGATTGAATTTTTGGAGCTTGAACTGGCAACTTTGCGCGAAATGGGCTTGAAATTCACGAAAACCGCGGAATACTTCGCGAAAAACGGCAAAACTCGGCTGGTTGACATTACACTGCAAAAAAGCAAACTTCATGCACCAAAAGACAAAATTCACGCACTACCGTTTCCAGGGATCAACATGGATAATCTCCCCTTTCTTGGCGCGATTGCAACAGTGGCGGAAGGACGAACTTTGATTCATGATTGGAGCTATGAAAACCGAGCGATTTATTTCACGGAGCTTGCGAAATTAAACGCTCAGATTGAATTAGTGGATCCGCACCGGGTCTATATCACCGGCCCAACGCGCTGGAAGCCCGCAGACGTCGTGGCGCCAGCCGCGCTGAGACCGTCCGTTGTCGTGCTTTTGGGAATGCTTTGCGCACCCGGAATTTCAATTCTCAGAGATGTTTATAATATCAATCGCGGCTACGAAGATTTTTACCAGAGGTTAAATTCTCTCGGCGCAAAAATCGAGACTTTTCGCGAAATTTAGTTTTCCCCTAGCCAGATAAAGAAAAATTTGATAAGATAGTTGGGATGGCGGATATAGCTCAGGGGTAGAGCGCTGGATTGTGGCTCCGGAGGTCGCAGGTTCAAAACCTGTTATCCGCCCCAAAAAATTATTAATCTCTGTGGATTTTCTACAGAGATTTTATATTCAAAACCGAGCGGGAAAAATTCTCGCTCGGTTTTAATAATGCTTATTTTTTTAGATATACACCACTTTCACTCCGCCGAGTAAAACTTTTCCCTTTAAAAGTATTGTCGGCGAATCAGAATCAATATCGGAACGTCCGTTGATCGACGTTCCGCCTAAAATAGTTCCAACCTCGTTCACAACTTTCCAATCTCGCGGAAAATATAAGTCAACGCCGCCCAAGAATACATCTACATCAACAACCATTTTTTTATCAGCGAGAATTGCGTTTTGAAAATACACTTTCGCACCTGCACGATTTGCACTAATAGAAACGGTTTTCAGATTTTCACTCTCAACATAATGGATGATTCCGCTCATTTTAACCGAAATATCCACATTTTCATTTGAGCTGATTTCCTCATCAAAATCTTCAACTCCGCAATATTTTTTCTTCTCGTCTAGGCAGCCCCCTTTACACACACTTTTCCGCTTGAATAAGGTGCTGAACGCAATCGCGAGCAGTGTTGTAATTCCGAAGATTCCCCAGACTTGCGCGCTGGTCAAATTCAACCAATGAAATACGAATCCGTTGGCCAAAAGAAACGATCCTGCTGAACAATAAAAAACATTAAACCACTGCAGACTCATCAAGGAAATCACAGCGATTGATGCTAAAGATATCGCCCCAATCATAGACCAAACCGTGCCAGAGTTGTTTACAGCAAGCCCAAATTTCGCTAACTCGTGCGAAGGAATGAACACGAGCGCGGTGAAAAAAGCGGCGAAAACAAGGAAAACTAAAGCCCATAAAATTCGCGAAAAAACTTTTTTTACACCACGATTTTTGCAGCATTTTTTAGAGTTGCAACAATTATTTTTTTCCAAATTACTCTCCTTTTGCCCATCTTTTTTACTTATCATTTCATCTCCTTTCATTAACTTTTGCTCATCTTGCTTATCAAAATTTTGTAAAAGCTCCGTGATAAATTCACCCTTTTTCGCGAATTTCTAAACCGAATTTCACTCGGTCCGGCCAAATTTTTCTTGATGGAAAAAATATGGCTAGCATTCACAATTGCACTTTTTGAAATTCTCACAAAATCATGCGGTAACGATTTTTCAAGCTCATAAAGCCTTGCGTTTTTCGCGAAAATTTTGTCATTCGTGTGAACCCAAGTTTTTCCGTCCGCGCTTTCAAAAAAAATATTTCGCGAGCATCAACATAAATTTTGTCTTTGCCATCCATAGCCTCAATCTTTTTTTGGCGAATTTTATTTGCCTCCAAAACAATTTCGCGAATCCTTTCCGCTTCGCGCTCGGTTTGAGCTGAAATCGTAATCTCGGGCTGATTTAAACTTTTATCAATCTTTACATTAATCTTCATAAATTGGATCCTGGAAAAAGCATATATGTTCGCGAAAAATAAAGCAATAGAAAAGTCCGCAACGGGTTAAATTCGCGGACTAACAGGATAAATTCTGGTGCGGGCGGAGAGAGTCGAACTCTCGTTTCAAGTTTGGAAAACTTGAGTATTAACCGCTATACGACGCCCGCACAACAGAATTATTTTAGCAAACTTCGCGAAAAATCGCAAATATTTTTGGTTTATCACGAAATTGGCGGGATTTGCGGTGCGCTTGGTGGCTCTGGTAGATTTGTCGCACTTTCAAGGCCTCCGGAATCTCTGATCATTTCGCTGGTGATTCGCAAACTTTGCCCAGATTGAAGCTGGCCATTTAAGAGCATTTCCGAAACAATATTTTCCACAGTTCGCTGAACAATTCGTCGCATTGGGCGTGCCCCAAGCCGCGGATCATATCCCGCGCTGACCAGCATGCGCTGAGCGTCTTCATCCACCAAAACAGCAACTTTTTGAGGTGCAAGATTTTTATTCACGGATTTCAAAATCAAAGCGACAACCTGCAGTAAATCCTGCTCGGACAGAGGCCTAAACACAACAATATCATCAAAACGGTTCAAAAATTCCGGCGCGAACTGATGAGAGTTGATCAGCTCATCCTGGATGGTTTTCGCGAACTGCTCAACTTTGTATCCAGCCTCGATATATTGGCGGATTCTGTCAGCACCAGCATTGCTTGTCGCAATCAAAATTGCATCCCTGAAACTAACCTGTTTGTTGTTAATGTCAAGCATAATTCCTTCGTCAAGAACTTGAAGAAGTGCCGTCAAAACGTTTGGATGCGCCTTTTCAATCTCATCCAGCAAAATCACCGAAAAAGGATTTTTCATGACCTGCGCCGTCAAGCTTGTGGGGTTTGTGGATCCGTCCGCGATCAGCCGCTGAACATCGGAAGCCTGCACGTATTCGTTCAAATCAATGGAAATCAGCTTGGATTCGTCGTCAAAATAGACTGCGGCGAGAGATTTGGCGAGTTCAGTTTTTCCAACACCGGTCGGGCCAAGAAAAAGAAACGTTCCAATTGGCCTATTTTCATTCCGAACACCGGCGCGCGCTCGACGAATCGCGGCAGAAACAGCGTTAACCGCCGGAACTTGATCAATCATCCTTTCGTGAATCAATTTTTCAAGGTTCAAGAGTTTTTCACGCTCCTCGCTGTCGTTTTGCGTTAAAGTTCCGTCAACTTTAACACCAATCGTCTGCTCAATAGACTCAACCACAGATTGGGATGTAATCAACCCATTTTTCGCGAATCCAGCAGCGTTTTCCAGCAATTGAACTGATTTGAGCGGCTGAGAAACATCGTTTAAATAGCGCTCACTCAAACGATACGAATCCACAAGCGATTGGTATGTAAATGTAATTTTTTTCGCGAATTCCAGTGAAATTATTCGGTCTTGAAGAATTCGCAAAGTGTCGGACATGTCTGTTGGGTCGATTTGCAGGCGATTCAAACCAGCCGCCAAAGCTGGTTTTATCTGCGCAATTTGGAGATATTTTTGCTCGTCCATCGCCAAAATTACGCGAATAGCTCCACCCTCAATTATGGGTTGCAAAATATTGCTGACATCAACAGATCCAGTTTCATCCGCGAAAAACAGCTCAGCGTGGTTTAAAAACAAAATGATATTTTTCGCGCGGTAAACCTCATTTATCAGCGCATTGACCAGGTTTTCAATCTGTCCGCGACCGCTCGCCGCCGAAATCAAAGCGCTTGCATCAAGCTGAAAAACTTGGTTGAAACGCAAATTTTCCGGAATCTTTGAGCTGGCATCCATCAATTTTTCCGCGAAAGCCTCAACAACCGTTTCCTTTCCGACACCAACCTGACCAATCAAAGCAACATTGCTCCTTCCGCCGCCAGCCAAGAGGTCAAACATTCGCGAAATAATGTCTTCGTGCGCTTCAAGTTTCGTGCTGAGAGAACGCCCGTGAGAATATTTTTCGCTCAAATTAACTCCAAAATGTTCAAGTGTTGGAATGTAGCCAAAACTCCAATCGCGGCCAATTCCGCCTGTTTTTTGCGGTTCGTCGTGCTTTTTAATAAGATGCGAAAGATGCGCAAACCATTCCGCGCCGTTCAAAATGTCGTTTTCGTCAATCCTAATCGAGCTTAAAGTTTCGCGAATTTTTGGCTCATAAATGATTAGTGCGGCGGTCAATGTCGCTGCTGAAACAACATCTGATTTTTCGCGAAGTCCAGACTGAATCTGCAACATTTTCGCGAAAATAATCTGCGAATCGGCTGTATTTTTTGAGGCGAGCTCCGGCAAATACTGAGCCGAAATCCCAAATCTTGCGAAAAAGAACCGGCCGCCATTCACTTTCATGACAGATGAAGCGATGTTCGACGGCGACGGATTTGGCGGCAAAACTCCCAAAATATCTCCTTCCAAAAAATCATCAAGGTTTCGCCCATTTTTGTTCGCGCGAAGATTTTTCAGGTCACGCTCAATCCACAAGTGAACCATGAACGGCCACGCAGAAAACGCCAAAATTACCCAGCCAAACGGAATCCCAGCGACGAGTGCAAACCCGCCAAAAACCGCAAGTAAACCTACGAAAACATTCGCGAAAACCCCTGTAATTTTCCCATATTTCGCAAAAAACCTGGCTTTGGCGGACCGCATGGATTTGTAGTTGAAATTCAGATTTTCCATGGCACTCCCACTGTCAAACACAAAATCAAACCGAGAAGCGGAATCAGAGGATAAAGCGGCCAAATTATCAGCCGAATAAATCCGATCAAAACCACAATCAGCATCGAGATTGCCCCGAAAATAATCATGAAAAATCGCATGAAAGCACCGATCAATCGCGAAAAAAGTTTATCCAAAAACACTTGAAATTGTTCGCTAAGCCCGCGACCTTTTTCATCTGCGGAAATCTGGCGAAACGGCTTGAAAAACGTTTTAAGGAGAAGAGATATAGAAAAATAATCGCCAATTCTGTCAATCATTTGGGCGATTCGCGAAAGCTGGTCGCGCCACCCAGCTCCGTACCACCAAGAGAAAAAACCCACCAAAAGCATAAACATATTCTATCATTTTCGCGAAAAAATATGAAATTTGTTATAATTATTGGCGAAAAAGGTCATTTAATTCGCGAATATGCGAAAAACGAAAGGATTTTACCTATGTCAGGACACTCCAAATGGGCAACAACTCACAGACAAAAAGAAGCCACCGACGCGAAACGAGGCGCGATTTTTACGAAACTCGGCAACATTATCGCGATTGCGGCGCGCCAAGGAATTGACCCAACAACCAACCCAAACCTTGCGGTCGCCATTGAAAAAGCCAAGCAATCCAACATGCCAGCGGCGAATATTCAGCGCGCGATTGACCGCGTGGCAGACAAAAACTCTGCTCAACTCGAAGAAGTTTTATATGAGGCATACGCTCCGGGCGGAGCTGGCATCATTATTGAAGCGGCAACCGACAACCGAAACCGAACTTTTCCAGAAGTGCGAACGGCGGTCACGAAAAATGGCGGAAACATGGCTGAGCCGGGATCTGTCAGTTTTGGTTTTGA
>CAXYVX010000020.1:0-16741 GCA_964292495.1 uncultured Candidatus Saccharibacteria bacterium | reverse complement strand
AATCTCCCAGAAAAATGAATGATTTGCATGACCACCACCGTTATTTCGCACGGTTTCGCGAATTTCATCTGGCACAGCATCGAGATCGATCAAAACATCACTCGCATCATCTGCCGTAAAATTCGCGAAAAAATCCGGATATTTCGCGACCGCCGCATTTAGATTCGCGACATAAGTGGCGTGATGTTTATCGTGATGCAGGCGCATCGTCTCCTCGTCAAAATACGGCTCAAGCGCCGAATAATCATACGGCAGATCAGGCAATTTATATTCTTTCGTAGTTAGTCTCCTTTCGTTAACTTTGTACTTACGATTATAGCATTTTTCGCGAAATATTTGCTCTCCCATCCCACTTATGCTAAGCTGGTAAATATTACAAGTTAAGCTAAATAATCATCTAGGAGGGAAATCATAGTTATGAGTAATAATATCAATAAACAACATCAAACAGTTCCCCCCTCCCTCCCGAGTTTGACAGATAAGAAACTATATTTTAGTTATGGTTCTGGGTTTAGTTTAAGAACTGGTTCTAAACTTAGTTCTGGATTTACTATTATAGAAGTAGCACTTGTACTTGCTATAGCTGGTTTAATCTTTTTGGTTGTGTTCTTAGCACTTCCTGCGTTACAGAATAGTCAGAAGGATATGGCTAGACGTGAAGATGTAGGGAGAGTTGTAGCAGCTTTACAAAGTTATAAGATAGATAATGGAGGGGATTTGAGCGGGCTGATGGTGAGCGGACAATGGACAGATATTAACATAACACCACTGGGGTCATATGTAGGAAAATCAGGATCAGAAATAGGAGGTGTGTATATCTCCCCTTCCATGGGAGGAAACGCACTTAATCCTGGTGTAAACGAGGATATAAATATTTTTATAGGCTCTAGCTGTGGGGATAATACGAATCTAAGCAGTGTTAATGCTGCAGTAACAGTTCGCGTAGCAAACAAAACTCAGGTTTATTGCCAATCATTATAGTAAGACCTTACTGCAAAACAAAACTTCCGCTCGTCTCTTATCGGCGGAAGTTTTTTGCAATGGCTTAGCGTTTAGCGGTTCACACGGATTTTCGCAACGCTTTTCTGATTTTTGACAGCGATTTTCATTTATCGCTCCTTTCTTTTTATTTTTGCTCGCGATTTTAGATTTCGCGAATTTTGTGAGGTTCATTTCGTTTTTATTTGTTTTTGTTTCGTAATGAACTGTCTAAATATTATCACACTAACTATTTTTTGTCAAGTGTTTTCCTGCACAATTTACTTAAATGTCAAATTTTAAGGTGTTATTTTCGCGAATTTAATCACTTGATTTAACGTGAAATTATTTTATAAAAAATCCTCGTATTCATAACGAGGATTTAATTATTTCGCAAAAATCTAGTAATTGCCTTTATCGGTCTCAATTTCGCGGACTTCCGGCTTGCCGTCAGACAAACCGTCTTCTTTCACGGAATACAAATAAACTTTCGTTGCTTCCATTTCCACGTGCGCGACGTCTTCATCACTGACGTTTTCCAGGAATTTTCGCAGCGCGCGGTCTGAATTTCCGTGCGCAACCATCAAAACATTCTTGCCCGCCAAGAGCTGCGGCAACACAATTTCGCGATACCACGGCACGACGCGCTCATAAACATCGCGCAAGCTTTCGCCGTTCGGAATGACCGCGTCAAATGCGCGGCGAATATTGTTGAACTCTTCGTCGCCGACTTTTTCCTTGACTTCCCATTTATTCATTTCTGTGTAATCTCCATAATCACGCTCATTGATGGCTGCGGTATGTTTTGCAGTTTCCGGATTTTGCTCAAATTCCCCGCCTTTTGCAGAATATCCTTCCATGATTCCGTCAAAAGTTTCCGCCGTCCGTTTCAAACAGCTCATATAAACTCGGTCAAATTTGACATCCGACAAAATTTCTCCAACTTTCACCGCATCTGCTCGACCTTTTTCCGTCAAGCTAACATTGGTGATTCCAGTCCAAATGCCTTTTGTGTTATATTCACTTTCCGCGTGGCGCGCGATGATTATTTTTCCGCTCATTTTCCTCCTTTATTATCCTTTATATTATATCATATTGACTTTTTCAGGGTAATATGACAGAATATATAAGTAATAGCACCTTAGAAAGCGAGGATTTTCAATGAAAATAGAAAACCAACAACTATTTTTTGAGATAAAATCAGAGGATTTTATCAACGCCATCACAGATCCGAATTTTCGCATTGAAACGAAAATTTACGCCAAAGCCAGAGAGGAACCTATTGGTTTTCACAAAAGCGCATTTTCCGGAAACCACAAAGTTGCCGACGCGAAATTGATTTTGGACAGATTTTCGCGAAACATTTCCACGGAAAACGTCCAAGCCTTCAATGTTTATTTGACGGCAATAACAGAAGATGATTCGCGGTCAATTCAGATTTGCGAACTCAATCTTGCGGAAAAAACCTATTCGGAAGTTCACTTCTGGAACGGAGAAAAATAAGCTTTCAAAACAAAAGATCACGCATATAAATCGTGATCTTTTTTCATTTTCAAGAAAATTAGCGAGCTATTTCAACGTTTCGTGCGCGTCCGACAGAATTTTCGCGGAATTTTGGATTTTCACGATTTCTTCGTCGGTTAAACTTGGCGTCAAAACTTTTTCAATTCCGTGTTCGCCCACCACTGTCGGCAAGCTGACGTAAACATCGTTTAGGCCGTATTCGCCAGTCATGTGGACCGAAAGCGGGATGATGGCGTGCTCGTTGCGGATGATCGCCTCGGAGATTCGCGCCGCGCTCATTGCAATAGCGTAATATGTGGCGCCTTTTCGCGAAATGATTTCATAGGCAGCGTTTTTGGTCTTGCTTTCAATGCCTTCGCGATCCTGCTCGCCGAGCTCTTTTTCGGTTTCGTCAATGTTCATTCCAGCCACATTTACCGTACTCCAAGCCACAAATTCGCTGTCGCCGTGCTCGCCCAAAATATATCCGTGCACGTCGTGCGGATCCACGCCAAGACGCGTCGCGAGAATATAGCGAAAACGCGCAGAATCCAAGTTCGTCCCTGAACCAATCACGCGCTTTCGCGGGAATCCCGAAACTTCTTCAAACACGCGAGCCATCACATCCACCGGATTCGCGATGATCAAAGCGATCGCGTTCGGCGCATATTTCGCGATTTCCCCAGCAATTCCGGTCATGATCGCGGCATTTCGCGAAACCATGTCCAAACGAGTTTCACCCGGTTTTTGATTGGTCCCCGCGGTGATAATCACCAAATCCGAGCCTGCCGTCGCGGAATAATCCCCGGAATAAACTTTCACGTTTGGCGCAAATGGCACACCCTGTTTGATATCCAACGCCTCGCCTTCCGCTTTTTCCGCAGCCACATCGATCAGCACAATTTCACTCGCAACCCCTTTCATCATCAAAGTGTAAGCCGTTGTTGACCCAACAAATCCCGCACCAATCACCGAAACCTTTACCGCTGTTTTCGCCATTTTTTCTCCTTTTTTCATTTATGCTTAATATTTTATATTATACTATTCCAAAGCATTTTCCGCAAACTTTCAGATTAAACCATTTAAATAACTCTTAAAAAGTGTTAAAATGTGTTGGTAAGATAAATTCGCGAATTTCGCGAAAATAAACAAGGAGGAAATTAGCATGACTAAGATTAAATCAGTACACGCACGCCAAATTCTCGACAGTCGCGGAAACCCGACCGTTGAAGCGGACGTGGTTTTGGAAGACGGATCGTTTGGACGAGCGGCTGTCCCGAGCGGCGCTTCAACCGGCAGCGGCGAAGCTCTTGAACTTCGCGACGGTGGCGACGCTTTTGGCGGAAAAGCTGTCATGAAAGCAGTTGAAAACGTTAACTCAAAAATCGCGGAAGCGGTGATCGGTTCAGATGCTTCAGATCAGAGCGGCGTTGATAAAATCATGCTTGATCTGGACGGAACTGAAAATAAAAGCAACTTGGGTGCAAACGCGATTTTGAGTGTTTCATTGGCTGTCGCGAAAGCTGAGGCAGCGAGCGAGAACTTGCCGCTTTACAAATACATCGCGAAAATCACTGACACCGAGGAACTTTCCTTGCCAATGCCGATGATCAATGTCATGAACGGCGGCGCGCACGCAAGCTGGGCAACCGACATTCAGGAATACATGATTTTGCCAGTTGGCGCTACAACCTTCCCAGAGGCGATCCGCATGAGCGCGGAAGTTTTCCATGCGCTCGCGAGCGTTTTGAAAGAAGAAGGATATCCAACAACTGTTGGCGACGAAGGTGGATACGCACCGCGCGTCAAAAACGGCAACGCAGAACCGCTTTCCTTACTGGAAAAAGCTGTTGAAAAAGCTGGCTACAAACTTGGCGAAGATTTCGCTTTGGGCCTGGACGTCGCATCAAGCGAATTCTACAAAGACGGCGAATACGACTTGAAAGCCAACGGCGAAAAGCTGAACAGCGAAGAAATGGTTGCTTTTGTGAAAGATCTCGCGGACAAAAACCCGCTCGTCACCATCGAGGACGGTTTGGCGGAAAACGACTGGGAAAACTGGGCGAAATTGACCGAACAGCTCGGCAACAAAGTTCAGTTGGTCGGTGATGATCTCTTGGTCACCAATGTTAAATTATTGCAAAAAGCCATTGACGAAAAAGCTTCAAATGCAATCTTGATCAAACCAAATCAAATTGGATCGCTTTCTGAGACGATTGCCGCGGTCAAACTCGCGAAAGAAAACGGATTTAACACCGTCATGAGCCACCGTTCCGGCGAAACCGAAGATACGACCATCGCGCACCTCGCCGTTGGCCTGAACTGCGGACAGATCAAAACCGGTTCCATGAGCCGCACAGATCGCGTCGCGAAATACAACGAACTGCTTCGCATTGCTGAGGCGGATCCGAGCATCAAATTAGCTCATCCGTTCGCCAAATAAACCGCGAGCAAAACTCAAAACCGCTGTTATAAAGACAGCGGTTTTTTGATTTAAGATTTGCAAGAGTTTCGCGAAATCGTTCGCGCGCTTTTATGGTGTTGTGTTCACAGATTGGCTTTTCACAGTCCATTCCGAAACATCGCGAAATCTCGCCGTGCTGTCAACCAGAGGTGAGTTGTTCACGGAATTCGCGGAACCAGTTGTTATGTAATAATATTTTGGCTGATAAAGCGCAATCGCAGGGACATCCTGCTGCCAGCGTTTCACAAAGTCAACATATCGCGCTTTTCTGGCGGTTTCGTCAAACTGCTGTCGTCCGCCGTTCAGCGCCAAATCCGCGCGCTTGTTTGAATAATTCGCGAAATTAAGCCCCTTTTCCGTAGCCTCAGTGCTCGACCAATACGCAAATTCATCCGGATCTGCTCCGAGGTGAAGATCGTAAACCAAAACATCGTAGTTTCGCGGAGTCAAATAGCTGTCGTTTGCTGATGATTGATCCGACTCTGTTAACTGAGCATCAACACCAAGTTTTTTCCACTCAGAAACAAGCTCTTTCGCCACGCGCGCATAATCCGTGTCTTGAATGGTTACTAAATTTATCGTGAATTTTTTGCCGTCTTTTTCGCGAAAACGGCTTTTTTCATTGATTTTCCAACCAGCATTATCGAGCTTTTCCTCCGCCGCCTTCAAGTTAAAGTCTGGCTGTTTCAGCGCGTCAACAGAATCATAAACGCCGTTTGCGATTGGCGAATCAAGCGGATCCACAGAAGTTAATTCCCCTGTCGTAGCTGATTTTCTTAATGTTTCGCGATCCGCACCAAGGCGCAAAGCTTCGCGAACCGACTGATCTGAAACCGCGCTCGAATTTGTATTGAAAATCACAAAAACGCCGTCGTTCAATGTTTCCTGAGTTAATTTTCTGTCAGCTTTCAGGTTGGCTGCGTCCGACATTCTCACAGCGCTCGCGGCGTTGATTTCGCCAGAATTCAACCCATCAATCAACTTGTTTTGGCTTTCGTAAGTTCGTATCGTCAATGAAGAAATGCGAGCGTTTTGGGAAAATTTCTCGTTCGGGGAAAATTTCCAAATCGTCTGCCCGTTCGCTAAATTTTCGCGAGAAGAATATTTGAATGGACCGCTAACAATATTCTGCGAAAAATCCGTATTCATCACATTTCTAACAGAGGTCGGGCTAATATCTTTCAGGCTGCGCTGAGGCAAAATCCCAAAAGTTAACGTATATGGAAGCGACATATACGCCGTCGGTAGCTCAATTTTGATTTCATGATCATTGATTTTTGAGACGGAATCTTTCGCGAAAATTCCATACAACGGCGAGCCAACCGCCGAATTCTTGATGAGATTCATCGTAAATACAATGTCGTCCGCAGAAATCTTCTGCCCATCGCTCCAAAAAGCGTTTTCGCGAAGTTTAAAATACCAGGTCTTTCCGTCTTTTGTGGACCAAGTTGAAACCAAATTTCCGGCCAACTTATTGTCCCTGTCGTACGAAAACATGCCAGAATACATCAATGAACTGCCGGCGATTTCATTTTTTGTTGTCGCGAAAATTGGGTTCAAAGTGGAAATTTTATCAACCACCCCTTCCGCGTAAACTCCTCCGTCGGCCGGAGCCATCACTTGATGACTTTGCCAAGCAAACAGAATCTGAATCAACGCGAAAGATGTCAAAACCGCCACCGCCGTCAGCCATATGATCACGCCGCGCCTGACCATACGCAAATTATCCAGACGCCCGCCCAGAAAATTCCGCGCGTGCTTGGAAATCTTGCGCCCATTCTTATCAAAACTCGTCCGAGCCACGCGGGCTTTGCGAGTGATGGTTTTTATGGTTTTATCACTTCGTTTGTCCATAATATTTTCGCGAATTAAGCCAACAAAAGGCCGAGTGTCAGGGAAAGAACAAAAATAAATGAGATAACTATTGTTGTTTCATAGAGGGATTTTTCAAGGCCGCGACGAGTCGTAAACAACTCTCCCGAAGCGCCAAAACCCGCTCCGAGCGTCGCTCCGCGCGATTGCAACAAGACCAAAACCGTCATTAAAGCGGCGCTGATAATCGTAATTATATTCATTATTCCAGACATATTATCTCCTCTCCTGGTGATCGTCGATCACCTCATTTACATTGCTTATCAAATAATTTATCAAACTCAAAATGAAACTACTGACAATCGCCCCTGCAAATCCCATGTGAATATTCGGAAGCAAATTCAGCGTCAAATAAATCATCAAACCGTTGATCACCAAAATGAACACACCGAGCGTGACTAAAATAAATGGCAACGAAAGCACAACTAAAACTGGTTTGATAACCGTGTTAACAATCGAGAAAATCAATCCGCCAACCAAAAATGTAAACACCATCGTTCCATTATCAGAGAAATTTTCCTGTCCAAACAAGCGCACGGAAACCCAAAGTCCGAGGCTCATCAGCACCCATCGGATCACAAAGGACAAAATTATGACCACTAAACTATTTCTACCTTCATTTTTCATCAAAACAATTTTACCACGTTTTTCGCGAAAATTAGTCGTCCGCGTCGTTTTCGCTCAAGGCGCCGGTTTGCTGGTTCCAAAGTTTGGCGTAAATTGAGTTTTTTCGCGAAATCAAATCCTTGTGTGAACCATCTTCTTTAATTTTTCCACCGTCCATCACAATAATTCTGTCAAGATTTGCCACTGTACTTAATCTGTGAGCAATCACAATACTCGTGCGCCCAGCCATCAGATTTTTCAGCGCATCTTGAATCAGTCGTTCACTTTCAGTGTCCAGCGCGCTGGTCGCCTCATCCAAAACCAAAATCGGAGCATCCGCCAAAATCGCCCGCGCGATCGCGATGCGCTGCCTTTGACCGCCAGAAAGTTTAACACCGCGCTCGCCCGCCATCGTCTCAAAACCGTCGTCAAGCTTCTCAATAAATTCCAGAGCATTGGCTTTTTTCGTGGCTTCGCGAATTTCCTCTTCGGTAGCGCGCGGCTTTGAATAAATAATATTTTCGCGAATTGTGCGGTGAAAAAGCATCGGTTCTTGCGGCACGTACGCAATCGCACGGTGGAGAGATTTCTGCGTAATTTCGCGAATATTCTGACCGTCAACCAAAATTTCACCTTTCTGCACATCTGAAAATCTGAGCAAAAGTTTTGTCAAAGTCGTTTTTCCGCTTCCGCTCCGTCCAACCAAACCAACTTTCTGACCAGCTGGAATCGTCAAAGTCAAATCGCGAAAAATCGCATCTTTTTTCTTCGCGTCGGCGTGCCAAAACGTGATGTCGCGAAAATCAATTTCACCGCCGCGAACCGCAATTTTTTTCGCGTTTGGAGCATCTTTCACCGAGACTTTTGCTTCCAAAATTTCCGTCATTTCCTGAGAATCGCCGAAACCTTTATTGATATTCCGCAAAATACGGTTAAATTGCCAAAGCTGAACCCAGATATTATTCATATAACTGACCGCCATAAACAGCGCGCCCAAGCTCGCGCCAAACCATGCATGGCCGCCAATCAGAAAAATAAATGTTGCGATTGACAGAGATGAAAGAATCGTGCCAAAGCGAACATCTCGAACAATCATCGCTTTCATTGTGCCGAGAGAAGCGTCGCGCTGAGCCTTGTTTTTTCGCGAAAACCGCCCGATTTCGTATTTCTCGCGGCCAAAACTTTTCACGGTTTGTATATTGCTCACACTGTCAGAAAGTTGCGCTGTCAATTTGCTTTGCGCAGCCGCTTCCCGCTCTGAAAAATGCCTGATTTTCGCGAAAGAAAAATAAGCAATCGTCATGAAGCCAGCCGAAAAAACCGCCAGCAAAAGCGTAAACAACGGCAATTGCGGTCCAAGAATCGCGAACGTCAGACCGAAAGAAACGATCATCGGTAAAATGTTCCAAATCACCGTATCAACCAAACTTATATATGCGTTTGAAAATCGCGACATTTGGCTGACAAGTGAACCGCCAAATTTGTTGTTGTGAAAACTCATTGACTGAACAGCCAGCGCGTCAAATGCTCTTTCGCGAAGTTTTTGCGCGGCGTTTTCGTCAGCTTTCCAGTTCAACCACAACGACAATCTCCAAAAAACCAACTCACCGAAAGCGATTGAAAGCGCGTAAAGCGCGAGCTGCCATCCGAATTTCGCGAAAACTTGATCTGGCGCAATCGTCTCTGTTGACAACGTATTTATCACGCCGCTCATGATCCAAGTTGTTGCAAAATTTTGCAGAAATTGCGCCGCGGGAATCGTTAAAAGTAGCGGCAGATTATATTTTTTCTGTTCCGAAGTTGCTTGCCAAAATATTTTTATCGTCTTTTTTGCAGTATTTTTATCAACAGGTTTTTCACGACTCATTAAAAAACGTCCTTTCATTTTATTTGCGAAATTTCAGAGATTTTCGCTTTTCTCACCATAACCTATTTAGTTTTTCGCGGATTTCAGGATTTCGCGAGTTGAATATATAATAACATACTTTCACAAAATGTTATAATGGTGGCGACATGCCGTATCCCAACCCTGAACTTCGCGAAAAATTGCGCCAACTGCCAAAAGCGCCCGGCGTTTATTTTCACAAAAATCTCGCCGGGGATGTCATTTATGTTGGCAAAGCTGCGAATCTCAAAAACCGTGTTTCTTCGTATTTTCGCGGCGAACATGATGTGAAAACTGAGGCGCTGGTTCGCGAAATTTTCACGACGGATTGGATTGAAACAAACAGCGAAATCGACGCGCTTTTTCTTGAAAGCGAGATGATCAAGCGCTACATGCCGCCGTTCAATATTCTTCTGCGCGACGACAAAAGTGCAACTTTCGTAAGGATTAATTTTCGCGAAGAATTGCCAACAGTCACAACTTCGCGGAATCCAGCGGACGATGGCGCAGATTATATCGGACCGTTTTACAGTGCCGCTCCGCTGAAATTATCTCTTCGCTACTTAAAAAAGGTGTTTCCGTTTTTCGCGAAATCTCAGGATTTATATTCCAAACTCCCGACGCAACTCGGGCTTGTTCCAGACGTTTTCGCAAAAAATCCGCAAAACGGAATTCGCGAAATCAACCAAGAAAAAGTTCGCGAATACAAGAAAAATCTACGCGTTTTAGTCCGATATCTTCGCGGAGAACGAAAAAAAATCCAGAGCGATTTGGAACGAGAAATGCAGAACCTGGCAAAAAATCAAGAATTTGAAAAAGCTGCGAAAATTCGCAATCAACTGCGGCATCTGAATGAATTGAAAAAACAAATCGTTTTTGGGCGAGAAGAATTTATGGACGCAAGCAAAGATCAGGCGCTGATTGGTCTCAAAAATTTGCTTGAACTTCGCGAATTGCCGCGCCGAATTGAGGCGTATGATATTTCGCATATTAGCGGAACGAATACTGTTGCGAGCATGGTTGTGGCGACGAACGGCGTGATGGATCGGCGAGAATATCGCAAGTTCAAACTTTCGCGAAACATCAACAACGACGTGGAAAATCTTCGCGAAGTTTTGGCTAGAAGATTCAAACATAGCAACTGGAAAAAGCCAGATTTGGTGATTCTTGACGGAGGAAAACCGCAAGTTTCGGCAGTTCGCGAAATTCTTGATGAGGAAAATATCGCATTTTTTGGGCGTGATAAAAGTGGCGATCATTCAGGAAATGCCGAAATGAAAATCCAAATATATCGAGACGAAAACATCCGAGAATTTGCGCTGGAAAAAACCAGCCACGTCGCGATGTTGATTGCGCGATTGGATGAAGAGGCGCACCGTTTCGCCATAACATATCACCAGAATTTGCGTGCGAAAAATCAGACGAGAAACGCGCTCGAAGAAATCGCTGGCGTTGGGCCAATGACGCGAAAAAAATTATTGCGAGAGTTTGGGTCTGTTAAAAAAATCCGTGAAGAAATCTCTGAAAATTATGACAATTTCGCGAAAAAAGTTGGCGAAAAGCTAGCGGAAAAACTTCGCGAAAATTTATAAAAAATAAAAACCGCGCATTTTTCACGCGGTTTTATTTTGCCAAAAATTATTTTATTCAGCGGTTGTTTCAGCGCCGTTTTCAACTTCTGTCTCTGGAACTTCAGCACCCGCAGCATCAGCGGCAGCGTTTTTAGCTTCAAGAGCAGCCGGTTCCCAAACGGTCGCGATTGCGTTGTCGAGGTTTTCGTCAACCAGTTCCACGCCTTTTGGCAATTTGATATCGGCAACAGTCAATTTATCCTCAGCTTTTTCAAGTTTCATCGCATCTGCGGTCAAAGCATTCGGCAAATCACCGGTTTTCGCGCGAACTTCAAGTTGCTCCAAGTTGTTCAAAATGACAAGACCAGCCTTTTTTGCAGGAGATTCATCAAGATTTACCAATTCAACAGGGATTTCTGTGGTGACTTTTTCGTTTGCACTAACGGCCTGGAACGAGAAGTTGAAAATATCACTTCGCGCCGGGACATAAGACACATCTTTCAAAAGTGCTGTGAGTTTTTTACCGTCAAGGGTAATTTCAACTGGAGTGTGGTATCCGGCCTGTGAAATAACTTTCTGGATGTTAAACGCAATCGGAACCTGAATGTTGGTTGCCTCCATTTTTGATCCGTAAATAACTCCCGGGACGATCCCTGATTTTCGGAGCTGCTTTGCTTTTTTACCTGTTAATTCGCGTTTTTCCACCGCGAGAACGATCTTTTCTGCCATAATTTCCTTTCGCTTACTTATCGTATTAGTTAATATGTAAACAACAGTTTAACAGATTTCGCGAAAAAAGTAAATGCGCCTATTTCTCTTCTTTTGATTTCTCAAAAGTTTTCTTGACGTTTTTTGATTTTTTCGCTTGAAGACCGTGAATAAAAACCGGAATCAAAGAAATAATAACAATTAAAACAATGATCGGCAATAAAATTGAATCAATTTTTTCAGGTGTGAATCCAGGAATAACTTTCGTAATTGCAGTAAATCCAAAATATCCAAGCAAAGTGATTCCAGCAGCCCAAAGCGCCGCGCCAATCATATTAAAAGTGATAAATTTGGAATATTTCATCTCGGAAATTCCAGCTACAACTGGGTTGAATGTGCGAATAATTGGCATAAACTGCGCTAAAATCACTGCGGAATGGCCTTTTTCGTCGTAAAACTTTTGAGAGTCAACAAGATATTTTTTCTTAAAAATTTTTGAGCCCAAGTTCCGTCTATGCGCTTCTTTTTTTGCGAAATATTCAAACAATTTCCGACCAAAACGCTTGCCGATTTCATACCCAACCGAATTTCCCAGCACCGCCGCCACAAAGAAAATACCGGCCATCAACCAGATATTCACATTGATCACGCCAAGCCCAGCCAGCGCGCCCGCCGTGAAAAGCACCGAATCGCCCGGCAAAAAGAACCCAATCAAAAGCCCCGTTTCCGCGAAAAGCATCGCCGGAACAACGAGATAAACCAACCAGCCGATATCGGCCAAAAACTTCGCTAAATCAATTCCTGGTAACATAATGCTTATATTTTAACAGAATTTAGATTTTTCGCGAAACTTTTGCTATAATTCGCAATATTATGAAACACGCGATGAATCTACAAAACCGATATTTTGATTTTATTAAAAACGGAACAAAGCGAATTGAACTTCGTTTAAATGACGAAAAGCGCGCGAAAATTCAGCTCGGCGACGAAATTAGTTTCGCGAAAAATGATGGCGAAAAGTTGACTGCGAAAGTTGTCGGTTTGTTGCGATATGACAATTTCGCGAATTTGTTTCGCGACTTCCCGATTGAAATTTTGTCCGATAAATCAATGACAAAAAACGAATTAAGGAAGACTGTGGAAGAATTTTATGCGCCGGAAAAACAAAGGGAATTCGGAGTTTTAGGGATTCGCTTGGAATTAAAATAGTTATTTAGAGATTTCACACTCAATTTTTATATTATCAGAAATTTTCGCGAAACTTGGTTTTGTTGCGAGATTTCTCCATCCTTCATCTCCAACAATAAACCTGGCATTTTTCTGCAAATCATCCCAGCTGAAATATTTATCAGAATTTTCCGTATTTACAAGATATTTTATCAAATCGATCATGAAATTCTCATTTTTTAATTGCTCTTTTATTTGAGAAATAATATATTCCCGAATTTCATCCGCATCAAATGAAATATCAAAGGTAAAAACAAAACCAAAGCCAGTGTAATCATCCCATTTATTCCAATAATCGTTGCTTTGATAACAACTATATTTTTCATACAAATGTGCAGATAATATTTCCAAAATTTCCGAAAAAATATACATTGCAAAAGGTCGTTCATTTTGGTATTTTTCATCTAATGACAATTCAACATAAATATCATTAAAATGTTTTAGTTTGCAATTTCTCGAAAAGCTTATTTCGGGACAGCTCAAAATATTTTCTTCGTAAATAATCTTTTTAGCGTTGCTTTTGTTTAAGTCTACCCATTTTTCCTGTCTGATTTTATTTATATTTTTTCTAAGATCGTCTATATTTTTCACTGAAAAAGTTCGTTTATATTCGCAAGATATTTCTTTCAATGCGTTTTTAATTTCAGAATTAGAAAATTCAGGCTCCGAGAAATCATTTATTTTAGCAAAAATGTTTTCCGGCAATGAAAAAATGACTAGGTCATCATCAGTCCATGCGCCACAAGTTTCGCTTAGTGTTATCAACGCTTTATTCTGTAATAAATATTTTCTGATTCGCCCATAAAGTGCATGCTCAAAAATATGACCATAGATGTGGCTTGCAGTTTTATAAATTACATGAGTTCTCATAATACTTATTATTATACAAGATAAAGGCCAGTATTTTAATACTGACCCGAGATGAATTCCTAAATGTTATTTATGATTACGATTTTTTGAGCCGTCGCCATGTTTATTGCTGCCATTTTTAAACTTATTGGACCCGCGACTCTTTTAATTCGCTAAGCGAGCAGCTGACTGAGCCTCAGACTGGGAGCTCTTGCTCCCACCTTGACGTTTTGTAGCCATTCATATCATCACCTTTCAATGTTCTACGGCTAATCATACCGCGCGGTCGTTTTCGCGAAATACTTAAAATATTCAATGTTTTATCTCGGATAAAACAAAATACCGCGGTATTTTTGGATAAACTCATACGATTCTTACGATTTGTATTGCTGTTAGTTTAGTAAATTTTTAATATATTTGTCAACAATTTTTATAGGAATTTTATCCCCGCGCCAACATCCCCGCCAAATATTTCCCGGTAAACGATTTTTTGACTTTCGCCACGTCTTCAGGCGTGCCTTCCGCCACGACTTGCCCGCCACCAATTCCGCCTTCTGGCCCCATATCAATCAGCCAATCCGCGCATTTAATCACGTCCAAATTATGTTCAATAATCACCATGGAATTTCGCGAACTGCTCGGTCCGAATTTCAATTTGTCGTCGTTGCCGTTGTTTACCAATTTCTGTAAAACTTCCAGAAGTTTCCGCACATCCGCCGAATGCAAACCGGTCGTCGGCTCATCCAAAATGTACATGGTTTTTCCGGTCGATCGTTTGGAAAGTTCCGTCGCGAGCTTAATCCGCTGCGCCTCACCGCCGGAAAATGTCGTCGCCGGCTGCCCGAGTGTGATATACCCCAAACCAACTTCGCGCAAAGTTTCCAATTTTCGCGAAATCGTCGGGACATTCGCGAAGAAATCCGCTGCTTCGTCAATGGTCATTTTCAAAACTTCCGAAATATTTTTTCCGTTCCATTTAATTTCCAACGCCTCTTGGTTGTAGCGCGCGCCGTGGCAAACTTCGCACTGAACGTAAACGTCCGGCAAAAAGTTCATCTCGATCTTAATCACACCGTCGCCCTGGCAATTTTCACAGCGCCCGCCGCGCACATTAAATGAAAATCGGCCCGACTTATAGCCGCGAATATTTGCTTCTGGCGTGCTGGCAAAAAGTTCGCGAATCGGTGTGAAAATCCCGGTATAAGTTGCCGGATTTGAGCGCGGCGTGCGCCCAATTGGCGACTGGTCAATCACGATCGCTTTGTCAAGCTGACCAACGCCCTGAATTTCGCGAAAAGCGCCAGGCACGGTCTGCGCGCGGTTTAATCGCCCCTGTAATTCCTTGCTCAAAATATCGTTGACGAGCGTCGATTTTCCGCTTCCCGACACGCCCGAAACCACCGTCATCACACCGAGCGGAATCTCCACGTCAATATTTTTCAAGTTATGTTCCGCCGCGCCCAGAATTCTCAACTTGCGTTTCTGGTCAATTTCGCGACGTTTTTTCGGTACAGCAATTTGCTCTTCGCCGCTCAAAAATTTCCCGGTCAAACTTTGCGGATTCCGCGAAACTTCGTCCGGCGTCCCAGCCGCCACGATTTTTCCGCCATTCACACCCGCGCCCGGCCCAACATCCACCAAATAATCCGCAGTGCGAATCGTATCTTCGTCGTGCTCAACCACCAAAACCGTGTTTCCGAGATCGCGCAAATGTTTTAACGTGGCGATCAAACGGTCATTGTCGCGCTGATGAAGCCCAATTGACGGCTCATCCAAAACATACAAAACTCCCTGTAAACCGCTGCCGATTTGCGTTGCCAGACGAATTCTTTGCGCCTCGCCGCCGCTCAAAGTATTCGCCGCACGCCCAAGCTCCAAATAATTCAAACCCACGTCTTTCATGAAGCCGAGTCGCGCCAAAATTTCGCGAAAAACCTGCGCGCCAATAAATTTTTCACGCTCCGTCCAATCAATTTTCGCGAAAATATCCAGCGCGTCTTCAATGCTCAGATTCGCCACGTCCGCAATCGACAAATCGTGAACGGTCACCGCCAAAACCACCGGCTTCAAACGCGCGCCGTGGCAAACATTGCACTCGCGCTCGCGCATGAATCTCTCAATATCTTTGCGCATAAAATCGCTATCGGTTTCTTTCCAGCGGCGCTCCAAATTCGGGATCACGCCTTCGTATGTCGTGGAAAATTCGCGGCCATTCCCCAGCTCAACCAAATATTTTTCATCGCCCGTTCCGTACAAAATAATGTTTTTTGCCTCTTCTGAAAGTTCGCGAACCGGCGCCCGCAAATCAATGTTGTGCCGCGCGGCCACAGCGTCAAGTTTGCGCATATACCACGACTCAATGTTGATGCGATTAAACGGGCGAATCGCGCCCTCGCGAATGGTCAAATTCGGATTCAGCGCCAGCTCCGGGTCAACTTCCAAACGAAAACCCAAGCCGCTACAAGTCGGACAAGCCCCAAACGGCGCGTTGAACGAGAACAGGCGCGGTTCAAGCTCCGGAATCACTTCTTCTGGGTGGTCAACACAAGCATATCGCTGCGAAAAAACCGTGATTTCTTCTCTGTTTCCAAGCGGTTTTTCGCGAAATTCCGCGTCTAAAACCTCCAAAACTCCGCCGCCGATTTCCAGCGCCGCTTCCACACTTTGCGCCACGCGCGAACGCATTTCCGCGCTCAAAACCATGCGGTCCACCACAATTTCAATGTCGTGTTTGTATTTTTTGTCAATTTCCGGCCACTCATCCAGCGAATAAATGATTCCGTCCACGCGCCCGCGCGCATAGCCTTTTCGCGAATATTCCTCTGGCACATGTTCAAACGCGCCTTTTTTGTTTTTCGCGATCGGTGCAAGCATAACGATTTTTCGAGAATTATCCGGAACCCCGTCCGCACTTTTCGCGAAATCCATCACCAAATTCACGATGTCTTCCGCAGTGCGACGCTGAACTGGCTTGCCACAAACCGGACAATGCGGGATCCCGATTCGCGCGTAAAGCAAGCGCAAATAATCGTAAATTTCCGTCACGGTTGCCACGGTTGAGCGCGGATTTCGCGAAGC
>CAXYVX010000019.1:0-16941 GCA_964292495.1 uncultured Candidatus Saccharibacteria bacterium | reverse complement strand
AATTGGGAGAACAATAAAAAGGTCCCCGACTCAACAAATATTTTGAAAATTTCGCAGGTGTTCTCTGTTAGTGTTGACGATCTGTTGAAGGAAGCGGATATATTGAAATCGGTTCAGAATGGCTGCGATGCTGTTGTGAATAAAAAAATATACGAAAATTTTTACAAAAAACTGATTTTAATTTCGTCTTTATTTATAACTTTTTTTGGAACAGGTCTGTCTCTGTTTATTTTGCTGTCAATGAGCAGAGTCGGGGTTGGAGACCGGCTCACGCCCCAACTTGTCATTTTGCCGCTTTTAGTATTTTTACCTCAGTTAATCTACTTAGTTTCTCAGGCGAAATACAATAAATCTCTCGCGAACCCAGGTTTTTACACAGAAATTGAAATAAATAATTCGCATCGAATGCGCGCAATTAGGTTGGCTTCGGCGGCTGGACTTGTGATTGGCTCGCTGTTTGCATTTAGTTTTACGGGCGACGGAGGATATTTTGGGTTCCTAGATTCGTCAAATGTTTATGGGTATAATTCTGTAAAATCGTTCATTGGGCTGGTGTTTTCGCTGATTATGTTCTGGTCTGGCGTGAGCATGATTGTTTCAGTATTCATTTCAAAACGAATATTTATTATTAAAAGTAAATAAAATTTAGAAAAAGCCGCTGAGGATGAGCGGCTTTTTTGTTAGTTTGTCTTAAATAAAAATCTCAAATAATCTCGCATCATTCGCGAACCCGAAATTATTGGCAGATATGCGGCCAGCTGTTTCGCGATGTCGCCCGCCCAGGTTTCATAGCTGGCGCGAGTTTTTTCTGCGGCGTCGCGCATTTTTGCGTACATTGAAGCGATTTCTGCGGAATAGTTTTCACCGTGAACCAAGTGGATTGGTGCGTTGATGTCGTCTTCCATCGGCACGTCAGCCACGCCGCCGTCATTGGTGGCGACAAGGATATTGAGGTTCGCGATGTCTTTCATGAATGAAGTTCCGCAAGCTTCCCAGCCGACTTCCGGAACGTTGATTGAGATGTCGGAGCCAATGC
Source organism: uncultured Candidatus Saccharibacteria bacterium (assembly GCA_964292495.1). Taxonomy (GTDB): domain Bacteria; phylum Patescibacteriota; class Saccharimonadia; order Saccharimonadales; family Saccharimonadaceae; genus CAXYVX01. Next base: position 15,905 of record CAXYVX010000019.1, on the reverse strand, counting down.
TCATCGCGGCGGCGATTTTCTCATCATAGTCCGCCACATAATGCACGCGTTCTTTCAAAACCGGATCTTCGCGAATTTCGCGGAACATGTTTTGTAGGTGGTCAAAAGTCTCGTCGCCAGGCCCGACACCGCTCGGCATCATCCCCGCCATGATGAAATGCGCGTTGTTTTCAAGCAAAATTTCTTTGAGTTGAGCCACGTCTTCAAAAGCCATCCATGGCCGTTTATATGCAACAAATCGTCGCTTAAATTCAAACAAAACTGCGTCCGTCGGGATCTGGAATGTTTCGCCGTATTGGTCGCGGCGGGTCAAAAGTTCGCGATTCAGATGTGAACGTCCGGAGCGTTTTAGTTGTTTGAAAACCGTCGCGTTTTTCGCCACGAGTTCCGCCAAGTTTTCGCGAAAATCCTCTGTTGGCATGTCAAATTTGTCAACAATTTTACTCTCGCGCAAAAATCTCAAAACGGCTGGGTCAACCCAGGTCGGCATGTGAATTCCGTTCGTAACTGCGCGGAAATCAACTCGCTCACCAGACAAATCATGAAAATCAATCACCTTTGCATGAAGTTTGCTGACGCAGTTTTTCTGCCCGGCGATTTCAAGCATCAGAGAATTCAAAACCAATTTTTCGTCGCGGAAAAGCCCAGCGATAAAATGCCTGAGAGCTGGCGACTGAATGTTCGGGAAAACGAACCGCTCAAACTGCGCGAAAGTGTAGCTCGGTTCCGCCGCTTGCAGAAGCGTGTGATTAGTGTAAAGCGAGTGCTCGCGGACGTAAACCAGCGCTTCGTAAAGATTCATCCCGTTGCGGCAGAGCTCGTCCAGGCGCGCAATCGCGGCAAAAGTCGTCGCGGTCTCATTGAGGTGCATGACAGCGGGTTTGAGCCCAGCGATTTTTAGCGCTTCATATCCGCCAAAACCAAGCGAAACCATTTGATAGAGCCGGTGATCATTGCTGGCATCTCCGCTGTAAAGAGCGCCAAAATTTGGCTCGGTCATGGTCAAAAAACGCGTGCTTCCGAGGCGCTTTTCGTAGATTGAGAGCGTGGCGTCTGGTGTGCCAAGAACGTGAATATCTGTGTCGCCAATTTTCGCGAATCCAAAATCCTCAGGTTTTCGCGAAACATAAAAATCTCGCGGCGTGAAATTTTCCACTTTTTGATGTCTTTCCGTTTGATAAAACGGCGTCAAAACAACGAACGGAATTTCAAGGTCTTGCGCAACTCGTCTTGTGTCCGCCGCCAGCACGCCAAGACCGCCAGCTCCGCGAATTCCGTTGGAAGCGTCGTAAATTTCAAGCGTCGTGTAAACATATGGTCGCGCCGCGGAGATTCTCCTGCCTGCGCCCGCGCGGTCAATCGCCGCGTAGAAATCTTCAACTTCCTCGATCGTTTGTTTCGCGAAATATCGCCCTTTTTGCCCACTCATATTGGTTAAGATTATATCAGAAAATTTTTCTCAGACCAAATACTTCGCGAATCACCTGCCCAACAGCAACTGAAAATAATCTGTCGTTGAGCCGCCGCCGAACGGGATTTTTTGTTTGATATTTTTCTTGCCGATCAAAGATTCTGCGGAATGCGCCGTGAAAATCCCATATTTTCCGTTCACTTGATCTATCGCCAAAGTGTAGCGTTCGGCGCGAATTTTCTCCTGCAAAAAACTAATCTGTTCTTTGGCTGGCTCAAATTTATATAGATAAATTCCCATGATTTTCACTTTTCCCGCCGGACGATTCGCGAAAATTTCCGAAACCCTGCGCCAAATTTCGTCGTTGGTGTGGCAGGGATCGGTGTAAAGTTTTTTCTCGTGCCAACCGTCGCCAGCCGCAAATCCCAGCCAAACGCACGCGCCACGCGCCGCTTGCCCTTTGAATCTCAGTTTCATAGCAACCGTTTCCGTCAAATAATGCAAACAAGACCGCAAATATTCTTCGTCGCTGGTGGGCAAACCGACCACCCATTGCCGGCCAACCATGCTAAGCTGGCTCTTGTAATCATCAATTTCATATCCGCGCAGCCGCCGCCACCAATATGTCCCGACAATTCCGCGAAAAACGCGGTTTTTCAGCGTTTCCTCGCGCGCCGCCAGAAAATCCGCCGGTGTGAAAATCCCGTTTTCACGCAAACGCTTTCCGTAGCCTTTCGCGATCCCGGTCAAATCTTCCAGCTTCAAATTCGCGAAAATTTCCTGCGTGTTTTCGCGGTTCAAAACATCCAGCCCGTTTGGTTTGTGCAGCCCGGCCGCCATTTTCGCCAGAAATCGGTTTGGCCCAATCCCCACATTTATAGTCATATAATCGCCGATTTCCGCGCGCACCCGAGCTTTGATTTCTGCGCCGATTTCGCGAAGTTTTTGTTCGCGATTTTTCTCTGGTAAATGATGAAAATCCAGCGTGCCTTCGTCGATGCTTTTCATCTCGCATTTTGGCGAAAAATCATTCATAATCGCGAAAAGTTTTTCATGAACAAAGCGATATTTTGGCGGATCAGATTCAAGAATCACCAAATCCGGGCACAATTTCAGCGCTTCTTCGCGACGCATTCCGGTTTTCACGCCCGCCGCGCGCGCCTCATAACTCGCTGTAATTATGCAACAATTTCGCGAAACGCGATTCGCGATCCCCACCGGTCGCCCGCGCAAAGAAATGTGCGCTTGTTGTTCTGTTGTGGCGAAAGCTGAGTTCAGGTCAATCCACATCACCGCCGGCGGTTCAGGATTGAATTCGTGCTGAAAATCCGTGTATTTTTGCGAATTTTCCGCAGAATCGCCACTCATAGCAAATCTCCCGGAATCATTGAAATCAGTTTCCAGCTCAGATTTTCCGCGTCAAATTCCAGGCGATAATCGTTGGCGCCGTCGCTCATGTCAAACACGTGAATCATCCTCAAACCTTGCCGCGTCGGATGGCGCATCCCAAGCCGCGTGAACAAAATTTCCCGCCCGCGATAGATCATTTTTCTCGGCACGGCGCCGGTTTTTCGCGAAAAAATCATCGCTACATCAACATTTTCATTTATCATTTCCAAAGGATCCATACATCACTCCAAATCAAATTAGTTTACGTTTTCCGCGAAATTTGGAGCTCGCCGTTCGCGGAGGCGGACAAGCTGATGTATGAAGCGCGCAGTGACCGAAGTTTGGTTGCTTACCGTCAATTATAACATTTTCGCGAAATATGTTAAAGTGGTCATTACTGCATCCGAAAACGGATTTACTTTTTCGCGAAAACGCGCTGAGACGGCAGAAATGAAACATGACGAAAGGCTAATTTTTATGACAAATCAAAGAAAACCGCGTTCAGGCGCGAAAAACGCGAAAAACGCGAAAAATCAAAGCGGGCGAAAACCGCAAAATTCTGGGCGAAAACCGTCCAAATCTCGCGCAAAATATATTGATCCAGCGCGTTTTGTGAACCGCGCCAAACCTGTTGAAAAAGTGGAATATACTGCTGAAAATAAATTTGAGGACTTCCCTTTTTCTGACGCCTTACTGGAAAATGTTCGCGAAAAAGGCTATAAAACGCCGAGCGCGATTCAGGATCAATCCATCCCCGCGATTATTTCCGGGCGCGATTTGATCGGGCTGGCGAACACCGGCACGGGCAAAACCGCTGCGTTTTTGTTGCCGCTCATTCACGGTTTGCAGAACGAAAATTTGCGCCAATCCGTGCTCATTCTCACGCCAACTCGCGAGCTAGCTGAACAAATTGACGCGGAATTTAAGGCTTTCGCGAAAAACCTGAAACTTTATTCGGTGGTTTTGGTTGGCGGTGCGAACATTGGCCGGCAAATTCGCGAACTGGCTCGTCGTCCGCACGTGATTGTGGCGACACCTGGGCGCGCGATTGATCTGATGAAACGCGGAGATTTGACTTTGAAATGGGTTAAAAATTTGGTGCTGGACGAAGCTGACCGCATGCTGGATATGGGGTTTATTGGGAATATTCGCGAAATGGCGAGAAATATTCCCGCGCACCGAACGCTGTTTTTCAGCGCAACAATGACGCCGGAAATTCGCGAACTCACGAAAGAATTTTTGAATGATCCGGAAATTGTTTCGGTGCGGACATCTGAAACCAGCGAAAATGTTGATCAAGATGTGATCGTTGCGCAGTCAAAAGAAGAGAAAATCGCGAAATTGCAGGAAATGTTTGCCGGCGATGATTTTGAGAAAGTTCTGATTTTTGGCGAGACGAAATTTGGCGTTCAGAGGCTTTCTGACAAACTAAATAATCTTGGTTTCACCTCTGTTGCAATTCACGGAAACAAATCGCAATCACAACGCCAGCGCGCGTTGCGAGATTTCAAAGATAATAAAGCGAGAATTCTCGTTGCCACCGATGTTGCGGCTCGCGGAATTGACATCCCGAATGTCAGCCACGTGATCAATTTTGACCAACCGGCAACTTTTGAAGATTACACTCACCGCATCGGTCGCACCGGCCGCGGCGGCGCAACTGGAAAAGCTCTGACTTTCGTTGCGCCGAAGAAAGAAAATCAGCGCAAAGTTCCGCAAAAATTCGCGAAAAACCATAAAAAGGCTTGAAATACTTACTAATAAAAAATCGCGAAAACTAATCGCGAAAATAAATCTGGTTGGGCCGGAGGGATTCGAACCCCCGAATGCCAGGACCAAAACCTGGTGCCTTACCGCTTGGCGACGGCCCAATATATCGCTCGCGAAGCAAAATTCGCGAAGCACTTTTTTATTTTATCAAATTTCTGCAAAAAGCGAAAGGCGCGCGAAAACGTTTGTGTTTGTGAAATTCGCGAAAAAATCGTAAAATAATGATATGAATCAGAGACAAAAGCATGTCGGTTTTGAGGTTATCGCGAAAAACGAGCGCGAATATCCTCTGATGCGTGCCGGCAAAATCCACACAGAACACGGAGAAGTTGAAACTCCGGCCTTCTCCCCTGTTGCGAGCTACGGATACGTCAAACAGGTCGGCAATGCGACTTTGGCTGCGCTCGGAATGCAGATCAGAATGACCAATTCTTATCTGTTGTTTGGACGCGGCGAGCTGGATAATATTTTTGCGCGCGGTGGTTTGGCGAATTACGACCCGCGCGGCGATATGGTGATCGACGAAGGAAAATGGGCTGGCGCAACCATTTCCGACAGTGGCGGATTTCAGGTCATGAGCGACGACAATGACAAAGAAAACAACGGCGGAAAAGTTGGATTTCACGAAAAATACGCGGCCATGACAGACGACGACGTTTCGGTCAACAAAGGCAAGAACGTCGAAGTTTTGGATGATGGCGTGTGGTTTAACGCGGAATGGAATAAGAGCTCCAACAAGCGAATTTTCTACTCGCCGGAGCGCGCTATGGAGAGCCAGCACAAACTTGGTGCGGACATGTTCATGGCGTTTGACCAGTTGACAAATCTGGCTGATGGATATAATTACAACGTTGAAGCGCTAGAACGCACGCGGAAATGGGCTGTTCGGTGCATGCAAGAGCACGTCAAACTCACGCGAAAATACGCGACTCGCCCCTATCAAATGTTCATGCCGGTGGTTCAGGGCGGGCATTGGCGAGATCTTCGCGAAAAAGCTTCCACTGACATGGCAAATCTTCGCGTTGAAGACGCTGACGGCAGTTGGGAACCGGACGGTTTCGGGCTTGGCGGAAGCTGGACTTTTGAAAATCTCGGCGAAGAAATGAGTTGGACCACGAAAAATTTGCCGGAAAACAAACCGCGCCATTTGTTGGGAATTTCCGACCCGGAACACGTTTTTGTCGGCGTGGAAAACGGCGCAGACACTTTTGACTGCGTGGCGCCAACGCGAGAAGCGCGCAATGGGCGAATTTACACCACCGAAGGAAATCGCAATATCACAAGCGCATTTTTCGCGAATTCGCACGGAGCTTTGGATGAAAAATGCGACTGCCCTGTTTGCGCTGGCCAGATTCGCGAACTTGATGAACAACAAATTCCGACCAAAAATTTCACAAAATACGAACCGTTTTCAGACGCCGATTTGAGCGAGAATTTGAACGCGGAAATCGCGAAATACGTGGCAAATTTTTCAAACGGAAAAAGCAATTTCAACGGCGAAGAATTGACGGAAAATCTCCGCAAAGATATCGCGGAAAATCGCGCCACGCCGGCTGTTTTGCGAATGATGAGCAAGAGCAAAAACCGTGATTTGACCGGTAAATATTTTGAGCTGGCGAGCGTGCACAACATCCGTTTCATGCTGAGATTAATGGAGGAAATTCGCGAAAATATCGTCGCTGGAAAATACCAAGAATTCAAAGATAATTTCATGAATCATTTTTATTACGGCGAAGTTTTTCGCGAAAAATTGTTGCGCAACAAAAACGAAAAATCAGGTGAAAATACGTCCGAAATTTTAAACAACAAACGCCGCGAAATTTCCGCGAAAATTGATGAGATTTTCCCTTGGCCGAAAATCTCGCGCGTGCAAAAATATCTTGGCAAAATCGCAGCCAAAAGTTCGCGCAAAAACAGCGAAAAATAATCAAAAATACTTCGCGAAATTTGATAATTTTCTGGCTTGTGTTAAACTGTTAGTATGAACAATCATGAGACAAAACTATCAATTTCTACCGGAACGTTTATTCGTTTTTGGCTCGTGATCATCGGCTTTTTGGCTGTGATCGCCGGTATTTTTTTGGCGCAAGCGGCGCTGATAACAATCGCAATCAGCTTTTTCTTGGCGCTGGTTTTGAACCGCCCGGTGAGTTTTTTGGCGCGGCACATCCCGGGTCATTCGCGAGCTTTGGCAACATTGATTTCGTATTTAATTGTCATCGCGATTGTGATTCTGCTGATCTTCAATGTGATCCCGATTTTCATTCATCAAATCAGCACATTTGTTGGAAATGCGCCGGAGCTTATTCGCGAAATTCAGTCGCGAAACAACGGTTTTGAAATCTTTTTAGCGGATCACGGAATGGATGCGCAATACAATGCTTGGTTGGCGAACATTAGCAAGCAGATCGGCGAATTCGCGAATCAAATTGGCGGGAGCGTTGTGAGCATGTTGACGGTTTTCATGAGCGCCATGATGAACGTTATTTTCACTGCGGTTTTGACTTTCCTTATGCTGGTTGAAGGCCCGGATTGGGAGAAAAAATTCTGGATGATTGCATATAAAGACACGAAAAAACGCGCGCGCCACCAAAAAATCGCGAAGAAAATGTATGATGTCGTCAGTGGTTATATCACTGGTCAAACCATCGTCGCTGCGATTAGCGCCACTTTAACAGCGGTTGCGGTTTGGTTTTTGAGCCTGATGTTTGGGAAAATTGACCCGTCGCTTGTTTTGCCGGCCTGGATGACTATTTTCATAATGACGTTCATCCCGATGTTCGGCGCGACGATTGGCGGATTCATTGTGGCTGCGCTTTTGACTCTGTTTGCTTGGCCGGCGGCACTGATTTACATCGTGTTCTTCCTGATCGAGCAGCAGTTTGAGAACAACTTCACTTCCCCGAAAATCCAGAGCAAACGGCTTAATATGTCAGCCCTGATCATCCTCGCAAGCATTTTGGTTGGCTTGAACGTGGCGGGGATCCTTGGCGCGCTAGTTGCGATCCCAGTCGCTGGATGTGTCATGGTCGTGCTTCGCGAATTTATTGAATCGCGAAATTTAAGAAAAGAAAACGGCGAAAAGCCAGAGGAAGCGGACGGATATGTCTCAATTGTTTTCTTGGAAAAAGATCGCAAATTTGTCAAACCACACATCCCGAGGAAACCGAAAAAATCCGCGAAAAACTAGTTCAACAAAAACCGCTTGTAAAAAAAGCGGTTTTTTTAAAGACTCAGATTTTGGTTATTTTCGCGACCAAATTGTCCCTAGCGACGTGTCTTTGAGGATCAGGTTGTGGTCGTCAAGCAGTTCGTCGCGAAGATCGTCGCTTTCGCGCCAGTTTTTCTCGTCGCGAGCATTTTCGCGCGCGCGGATCAATTCTCGCTCTTCAAAAGTAATATCCGGCGTGTTCTCTCGAATTTTAAGACCCAAAAACTCATCAATGAAATCAATCAGCGTTTTAAGTGCCTGTAAGTCAAATTTTTCAAACGATGAAATCTCTGAAATCAGCACATCAATTTTCGCGAGCGCGTTTGGTGTGTCAAGATTATCCAGAAGATTTGCACGAATTGAGTCAAATTTCTCTTCAAAATCAGCCATTTCGTGGTGTGCCGCAAGGTTTTTTTGCCATCGCAAATTCGCGAAATTTCTCCAATTGTCCAGCCGAGATTTTGCAGCAATGAGATTGTCCCAGCTGAAATTAGTCGCGCTCCGGAAATTGCTTTGAAGGACCAGCATCCGGAAATCCAGCGCTGAAAAACCTTTGTTTTTTAGGTCCGGCAAAGTGTAAAAGTTGTTTTCAGACTTACTCATTTTCTTGCCATCAATCAGCAAATGCTCGTTGTGAACGAAAAAATTTACGAAAATTTCAGGCTGATTGCCAGCGGTGGCTTGCGCGATTTCGTTTTCGTGATGCGGAAAAATCAAGTCAACGCCGCCGGTGTGAATGTCAAAAGGTTGCCCGAGATTTTTGATGCTCATGGCCGAACATTCAATGTGCCAGCCCGGTCGCCCTGCAAAGTTCTCTTCGTTGACGGAAAAATCCCAGCTTGGATCGCCCGTTTTCGCGAATTTCCACAAAGCGAAATCGCGCGCGTTTTCTTTGCTGTATTCGTCGTTCGCGATCCTGCTGACAGAATCTTCAGCCCGCGAAATTTTGCTCAGCTGGCCGTATTTTCGCGTTTTTTGGTATTCGCTGATTGAAAAATAAATTCCGTCTTCTGCTGTGTAGGCTATGTTTTCTCCAAGAAGTTTTTTGATCAAATCTTGGATTTCAGCGATGTTGTCCGTGGCTTTGGTGAATGAAATGGCGCTCACGTCATTGCCGATTTCCAGCATTTCATTCAAGAAAATTCGCGAATATTTCTTGGTCAGCGCGTGGAGCGCGTCCATCGGGTTGAGCTCGGGAAACTCGCGCGCGGAATCGCGGATTGTTTTGTCGTCCACATCTGTTAAATTCATCACGTGTTCAACTTTCCATGCCGCAGAATTTGCCGTTTTCGCGAATTCTTCACCGGCGAGTTTTACGGATCTGCGCAAAATATCAGCATAAATATAGCTTGACAAATTGCCGATGTGCGCGTAATTATAAACCGTTGGACCGCAGGAATAAATCCGCACAATGCTTTTGTTAAGCGGTGAAAATTCGCGAATTCCGCGCTCGTAAAATTTTCCGTCTAGAGCGTCGGCACCTTCGCGAGTGTTAAAAAGCTTTAATTTCATATGTTAAAATCATAGCATTTTTCGCGAATTTTGTGAATTAGTGGATGTGAGATAAAAACTCGCGCGTGGATTTTTTGCGCGGATTTGTGAAAATCTGCATCGGTGTGCCTTCCTCCGCAACGATTCCGCCCTGCATGAAAATCACGTGGCTCGCGACTTCTCGCGCAAATTGCATTTCGTGCGTCACGATCACCATCGTCATGCCGTTTTTCGCGAGATTTTTCATAACTTCTAGAACTTCGCCGATCATTTCTGGGTCAAGCGCGCTCGTGGGTTCGTCAAAAAGCATGATTTCCGGGTCCATCATCAGCGCCCGAGCGATCGCGATTCTCTGTTGTTGCCCGCCAGAAAGCGTGATTGGATATGCGTCCGCGAATTTTTCAAGTCCGACGGTTTTGAGTAAATTCCGCGCTTTCTTCTCGGCGTCTTTTCGCGAAATATCCCGAGTTTTCATCGGTGCGAGAACGAGATTTTCCATCACATCCATGTTCGCGAATAAATTGAAGCTTTGAAAAACCATACCCATTTTTTCGCGAATTTTGACCAAATCTGTGTTTTTTTCAGTTAAACTTGTCCCTTCAAATATCACTTTTCCACTGGTTGGTTTTTCGAGCAAATTGAGCATTCTCAAAAAAGTTGATTTTCCGCCACCAGACGGACCGATGATCACCGCAACTTCTCCTTCGCGGATCTTCAAATCAATCCCCTTTAAAACGTGATTTTTACCGAACTTTTTTCGCAAATTCTGCGTCTCAATCATAATTTTTTCGCTCATTTTACGTACGCCCTTTCTATGTGATCTTCATATAATTTCAGTAATCTGCCCAGCGCCAATGTCATCACGAGATAAAATGCTGCGGCGACAATCAGGGGCGCGAGCGGCTGATATGTTGCGAGAATGACGGTCTGCGACCCGTTCAGCAGCTCCATAATCCCGATGGTTGAAAGCAGCGACGAATCTTTGATGATGGTGATGAATTCGTTGCCAATTGATGGCAGAATGTTGCGGATGGCTTGCGGCATGACCACATAGCGCATGGCTTGAAGCGGTTTGAGTCCGAGGGAAAGCGCGGCTTCGGTTTGTCCTTGACCGATGGAATTTATGCCACCACGAATGATTTCCGCCACGTACGCGCTCGAATTTATACCAATCGCGATTATTCCAGGGATCAGTCGCGAACTGTCAACATTAAGAATCCCGAGATTGAAAGAGCCAAAATCAACGCGAATCAAAATATATCCGACCAAAATCTGCAAAAGCATCGGCGTTCCGCGCAAAACTTCAATGTAAATTGTGGCGATCGCGCGGAGCAGTGAAATTCGCGAACGCTTCATCAGCGCAAAAATCACGCCCAAAACCATTCCCAACGCGATTACAAACACGGAAATTATCAGCGTCAGCGCCGCTCCGTCGGTGAAATATGGCCAATATTTCCCAATAAAATCAAAATTTATATCACTCATTTTTTCCTGCCTCCTTTGAATTTTTAACAATCAGCGCGTCAATTGTGCTGTCAGATTTTAGTTCGCGAATAATTTGGTTTATGCGCTGTTTCATGGCCGGATTTCCTTTTGGCACGGCGATTGAATAACTCTGCGAAGCGTCGCTGGTGATTGGCAAGTCTGCAAAAGTCAAATCTGGGTCATTTGAAATGTAATTTTCACCGATGATTCCCTCAATCATTACGCCGCTCATTGAGCCTATTTTGACTTCATTCGCCAGATCCGGAATGCTCGACAGGCCGATTTCTTTTGCGTCCGGAATCTGGTCTTGAACCACGGATTCTTGAATTGAACCTTTTTGCGCGCCAATTTTCGTGCCAGACAAATCGCTTTTTTGCTTGAATTTCGCGAAATTTGACTTTTTGATTAAAAGCTTATTTGTTGGCGTATAGTAGACATCTGTAAAATCAAAAGATTGCTGCCGCTCTGGCGTCGCGGAAATTGCGCTGATCCCGAGGTCCGCTTTCCCTGTTGAGACCGAAAGTAAAACCGTGTTAAAACTCATGTTCTGAATTTCTAGACGAACCCCAAGTTTTTTCGCGATAATTTTCGCAAGCTCAACGTCGCTTCCAGAGGTTGTGTCTTTGCCGTTTTTCAAATCCTGGTATTCAAACGGAGGATAATCCGCGCTGGTCGCCACAACCAAAACACCTTTTTTCTGCACAGAATTCAAGAGATCGCCCCGTTCTCCGCGATTCAGGGCGATGAGAATTGCAAAAATGATAGCCCAGAAAGCCGCCGCTCCTGTTCCCACCAAAACTTTCCTAAACATAAAATAATTATAGCACAACGCGCTTATGTTTACAGTGTTTGAAAACTACTTTTTTATGCGAAAACTGCCGATGTTTTCATCGTTGTTTTTCACCACATTTTCGTAGTTTCCTCGCGCCATTTTCGAGCCAAAAGTTCGCGAATTTTCAGTGTCGTATTCTGCGTAAATTTTTTCCATTGTCGCTGTGAATTCGCGAAGAAAATCATCATAATTCTCATAAATTCTGAAACCAGCGGCATATGCGTGCCCATCCCCGCCAAAATTTTTCGCGATGAAATGAGAAACCGGGATATTTGTCCTGAGTTTCCCTGTTATTTTCCCGTCAGGATACATTTTCACGCCGATCGCAACATCCACGCCAACCACGAGCCGCATCTCGTCGAGAACGAGCATCGTCGGGTTGTAATCATTGGAATATTTTTGAATTTCATCGAACGGAATTTTGATCAGCGCGGTTCTGCCACTGTTAAAGTATTCAATTCGCTCAATCAGCCGGCCTTTATATTCAAGAATTTCCGGTTTTTTCTTCATAAGTTCTCGCCGTTTTTCTTCAATTTTTGACGGGTTTGCGCCAAGTTTGACAAGTTCGCCGGTCGCGATAAAACTCTCGGCGGTCGTGCTTTCGGTGGTCAGCCCAAGCGAATCAGCTTGAATTGAAATGTAGATATCTTCGGCCGCGGCGGAATTTATTGGTTTTTCAGTGAAATTACCGGACTGTTCGCGAAAAAGGTCAAAAATCATTTCACCAGTTGAAACCGCGGTGTCAGAGATGATATATTCTGCGTCAAATGGCAAATCTGGCCTCACTTGAACGTGGTGATCAAGCACCAGAACCGGTGTTTTTTCAAGGAAATTGCGCGCCGCCGGGTTTCTGAGAGTTTTGCTTAAAAGCAGTTTGCTTGAAGTGTCAACGATCACCGCGAGATCCGCATCGTAATCAAAATCTGTGAAAATTCTATCCCATCCGCTGATGTATCGCAAATACGTTGGCACTTGAACCGGGCAATGCAAACTGACCTTTTTGCCCATATTCGCGAAAATTTCTTCGAGCGCCAGCGCCGATCCAATGCTGTCGCCGTCTGGATTTTCGGCCTGAATGACGGTGATTTTTTTCGCGTTTTCAACTTGTTCGCGAATATTTTCAGGAAGGCGTGCTGCGTCGCTTGAAATGTGTGTAATTTTTAGTCCGTTCATCCTTAACAGTTTAGCAAATTTCGCGAAAAATGGTAATATGTTCAGGAAACTAAGGAGGAAAATGAAAGATTTTGATCTTGATAAAATAAAAAAAATCGCGAAAACTGGCGACATTCGCACAGATCTCGCCAGGAGAACGGTCGTTGCAAACGGAATTTATTTCAGCAGCGAGGATCGCGGTTTTTCGCGAAATTTGCCACAAACTTGGAATTTGGAACTTGAAACTTCAAATATTAAAGATCAAAAAGGCGCTGGCTTGTGCTGGCTTTTCGCTGAGCTGAATCAGATCCGCCACCAAGTTGAGAGCGCCAAGAAGATCAAAAACATGGACTTTTCTGAGACATTTAATTTCTTTTATGACAAGCTGGAAAAAAGCAACGCGTTTCTTGATTTGGTTTGGAAATTCAGGAAAAGTTCGCTCAGTTCAAGAGAGAACTGCTTTATTTTTGATCATCCTCAGGGCGATGGTGGCTGGGCGACGCTTGCGGATAATTTGATTGATAAATACGGTTTGGTGCCACAAAATGTTATGCCTGAGAGTGAAAATTCGCGAATGACGCGAAATTTGGATAATGTTTTGACGAGAATTCTGCGACGCGGTGGGATTAAAATTCGCGAAATATCATCAGAAGCAGATTTCATCGCGCAGAAAAACGAAATTTTGGCGGATGTTTACAGAGTTCTGTCGATCAGTTTGGGTGAACCGCCGAAAAAATTTTCCTGGTCTTACAGAGACGATAAAAAGAAAATTAAGAAATTTTCTGGCACGCCAAAAGAATTCGCGAATTGGCTTGGCGTTGGAAAACTTTCAAAAAAACATGTTCAAATTCAAGATATTCCGACGCTTGAATACGGGAAAATGTACCAAGAAAAGCATGCGCGACTCATGAGCGGCGAGCAACTTCCCTATTTAAATCTGCCGATTTCCGAGATTAAACCTCTGATTTTGACGCAGCTTAAAAGAGGCGAAGGCGTCACGGCGGACATTGCTTCGTCGCGAGATATGACGACAAAAAACCAAGGTGTGATGGATGAAAAAGTTTACGATCTCGACAATTTGTTTGGCGTGAAATTTGATATTTCGCGAAAAGACGTCGTCCGCTCACATGAAGATTTGGCAGATCACGACGTGTTGATTGTTGGCGCGGACGTTTCGCGAGGCGCCGCAAAATGGTATAAAATTGAAAATTCTTGGGGCGCGAAAGTCGGAAATGATGGATTTTGGGCGATGAGCGAGAGCTGGGCGGACGAGCATTTGTCTGGCGTGGTTTTGAACTCGGAGTATTTGCCGGAAAATATTAAAAAAATGCTTGACGAAGAGCCGATTTCGCTTGAATGGTGGGAGGAATATGGCGAATAAACACGATTTTTCGCGAAAAATTTGGACGATTTTTTCGCAATCTGCGGTAATTGCGCTTCTTGGCGCGATTGTTGGAATTGTGTTTTTTGGCTTATTCTATGGATATAATTTGGCCGATCCAACGAACGTTTCATGGATTTTTACTGATTTTGCGCATGACACGGGACAGCATCAACTTGGCTGGGAATTTTTCCGCGCCGGGTCGTCTGGCGGCCGCATCACAACCCTCGCGACGCCTTCCGGGATCCCGATCACCTTCATGGACAGCATTCCGCTTTTTGCGCTTATTTTCAGATTTTTCGGAAATCTCTTGCCTGCGAATTTCCAATATTTTGGCATTTTTGCTTTGTTGAATTACGCGATTTTTGGAGCACTTTCCGCCATGATTTTGCTATGGATTTTTAAGAAAATTTTCGCGAAATTCACATTCAAAGACGAAATTCTTCGCGAGCAATTTCTATGTATTTTTATCCTCGTCGGATGTATATTTTTTGTTGTTTCGCCGATGTTAATTGCGCGAACTTTTTATCACACAGCATTAAGCGCGCAATGGCTGATTTTGCTCGGTTTTGTTTTGATTTTATATCGCAAAAAGTTGTTTTCACAAAGCGTTTTTTCAAAAACAAAATCGCGCGAAAAAGTGCATAATTTATTGTCAAAAATCATAATCTACTCAAACGATTTTTTCGCGAAAATTCACTCGTCAAAAAACGCAAAATTCGTGCTGATTTGGTCTGCAATTTTTGTCATAACGATGTTGATTCATCCGTATTTCGCACCGATGATGGCGGTTTTAATGTTTATAAATTCTGTGCTGATTTCGACGGCTCGCGAACGCAAATTGTTCGCGAATGTAGCGGTGAGATTTGCCGTTCCACTTGTGATCGCTTTGCTTGCATTTGCGCTGATTGGAGGATTTTCGCTTGGCGGAAATTCGGGCGCAGTTGATCTTAAAGACAAAGGTTTTGATCTGGCGAGCTTTTTCGCCCCTGGCGGATATTCATCTGTTTTCCCTGGCGCTGTTGGGAGCATCGCGAAATCTGGCTCGTCAGAAACATTTATGTGGCTTGGCGCCGGCGCAATTTTCGCGATTTTATTTGCTGGCGCAGCTTGGATTTTGAAAATTTTCCGCGAGAAGATAAACATTTTTTCGCGAATAAAAACAAAGATTTTGTCGTTCGGAAAGTTGCGGTTTTGGCTGATTTTTGCGTCGGTTGTTGGGCTTTTGATTCTCGCTCTCTCGCCGTCAATTCAGTTTGCGGGAACGGAAATTTTCAAATATCCGGTTCCAGATTTCATTTTGAAAATTTGGCAGAATTTCCGTGCATCGGCGCGCGAGGCATGGCCGTTTTATTACGCGCTGCAATTTTTCGCGATTTTTTCTTTCATGAACGCGTTGTCAAAAATCGTTTTGTTTTCGCAAAATAATATATTTTCAAAGATAAAAAATCGCACTGAAAACGCGGTGATAATTCTTACTTTAGCTTTTTTGGCGGTAGTTTTATTGCAATTTTCTGATGTGTTTTTCTCGCCAAATGCGCAGTCCAGAATGCAAAATTTCGCTAAATTTGCAGATAAGACCGCAGCTTATCAATTTTCGCTGAACCTACAAGGCGTGAAGAAAATCACGCAAACAAATTTGGTGAATTTGGATTTGTCGGCGTCCGGAGATTTGCGCGAATTTAATGTTCTTGGGCAGACTGCGATTGAAAATAAAATGAGTTTGAACATTGGCTATTTCGCCAGAACGCCAGAAGCGGCAAAGGCTCAACAAAAAAGTTGG
>CAXYVX010000018.1:0-17522 GCA_964292495.1 uncultured Candidatus Saccharibacteria bacterium | reverse complement strand
TTTTGTCCTTTTTTATTTGCGCGGTCAGTGCCCGCATTTTTTGTTTTTTTACCGTATGGAATGTGGTGGTACTCCATAATGCCCTCCTTTTTTAAAACTATAAAGTTCTTCTTGCTTATGATTATAGCAGACGAAAATTCTATGTCAAATCACACAAAATTCAAGTTTAACCCTTGAGGTAGCGCCGGACAGCCAAGCGCGCACTGATCCCGCCAATCAAGAATCCAATCACCGCCATCGCGATGATTATCAGCCAAGAATATTCCCTCATAACAGAGATGGTGTTTGTGGTCTGGAAATAATTTCCAAGCGACGGCAGGATTTCGCTGACCGCGAGATATCCAATTGCAATAGAAATCGCAGCAGCAATCACGCCATAAAGCTCAGCTTCCACCAGGAACGGTCCGCGAATAAAACTGCGGTCCGCACCAATCGCCTTCATCATGTCAATTTCTTCCCTTCGCGAAAAAATCGCCATGCGAATCGTGTTGAAAACGATCAAAGTTGAAATTATGACGAACAACACCACTGCCCCCAATCCAACACGCTGAACATTGTTCATCACGTCGCTCAGGCGATCCACTGTCGTTTGCTGAATTTTCGTGCTGTCAGCGCTATTTTGCGTCACATCAACCCATTCTTTGAACTGCGGGTCATTCGCGATGAATTTTTTCACGTTTTCGGTTTGGTTTGGATCGCGAAATTTAACTGTTATCAGCGCTGGGAATTTTACCGGCGTGCCGATTTGAGCCGCAGTCGCCAAACCTTGCGTGTAGCTCGGATTATCCTTGTTCGCCTCTACCGCCACGCTGTATTGCTCCTGACTGTCGCTAGTTCGCACCTCAGCAACATTTGGCTGAATCTGTATTTTGCCCTTAAGATTCGCGAGAGTGTCGTCAGAAACATCGCTCTTCACGTAAATGCTCATATCCATTTTCGCGCGCTGCGCCGTGATGGTCTCGTTCAAAACCATGCTTGCCACCAAAGTCGCGAAAACTATCAAAAGTGTGATCGTCATGACAATCGTTGCAGCGATGGTCAGCCACGCATTTCGCGTAAAATTCCTCAGGCCATAGCCAACAACTCTGCGTTTTGCCAACAGAGTTTTTCCCTGATTTGACTTCAACCGACTTTTCCCGCGATGTGTGATTTTTCGCGAAATTTTCTCAGTGTTTCTTGTTTTCGCAGCGACTGAATGTTCGCGCGTTTTTGCGTTTTTTGGCGAAGTCTCATCTGTGAGTTTTTGCGAAATCGCCGCCGCTTCAGGCGTGCGCAGAGCTTCGCGTTCCATCGGGTTAACAACTCTTCTCAAACCGTCGCCAGGTTTCGCAATCCTGACCGGCTTTTTCACTTGTTGCTGTTCGTCCAGCTCATCCAATTTAGTCATTTTTCTGACCTCCGATATTCTTAAAACTTCCCCTTTCCACATCGCGAACAATTTGACCGTGATCCAGCGCAATCACTCGTTTTCCAAGTGCATTAACAATTTCCATTGAGTGCGTGATCAGCAAAACGGTCGTCCCAAATTTATTGATTTTTTGCAATAATTTTACAATTTCCATCGAGTTTTTTGGGTCAAGATTTCCCGTTGGCTCGTCCGCGATCAAGATTTTCGGCTGTCGCACCATCGCGCGCGCAATCGCCACGCGCTGCCGCTCACCGCCAGAAAGTTCGCGAGGAAAAGATTTTTCCTTTCCGCGAAGCCCAACCAGCTCCAAAATCTTCGGCACGTTTTCGCGAATTTGCCTGTTGCTGTGCCCAGAAATTTCCAGAGACAGAGCCACATTTTCAAAAACCGTGCGGTTTGGCAGAAGTTTGAAATCCTGGAAAACCACGCCAATCCTGCGCCTTAACAGAGGAATATCTCGGTCGTCCAGCGCATCGTAATCAATTCCACCAACAATGATTTTTCCACTAGTCTGTTTTTCCTCGCGCGTCAAAAGTTTCAGAAGCGTTGATTTTCCAGCGCCGCTCGCACCAACAATTATCGCAAATTCTTTCGGTGCAATAAAAAGAGTCACATTTTCAAGAGCCGGCTTGTGGCTCTTGCTGTAGACTTTACTCACTCTATCCAAAGTAATCATGCTTATAGTTTATCACAAGTTTCGCGAAAAATAAACGACGCCGAAATTTAGCACCGCGTAAACATTTTCACTACTCTTGGACTGCATACACAACCAGCCGCTCCGTTGCGTCGCGTTTCTGGTAGTCAAACTTTCCAGCGCAAGTCATCAAAGTCAAACCCTTTTCAGCGCCCGCCGGAACATTCAAAGCTTTGTTCATATCAACTTTTTCTGTTGGAACGGTTTCTGTTTCAACAACTCGGTAATTAAAATTCGCGCCCGCGCCGCTTTGAATTGAAATTTTGTCGCCGACTTTCAAGTTCGGCAAATTATTAAACGAACTCTGGGTTTTATTGAAAGATGTGTGCCCATCAATGAAAACCTGCCCGTTTTGCCCCGGTTTCGCGCTGCCGTCATACCAAGCCGTATCCGCGAGTTTTTGCGGCACGCCAATATTTCCGTTGCTGGTCACGCCAACTTTTTGCACGCGCGAATTCACGCCGATTGAATCAATTGTGATGTAGCGCGGTTCGTCCGCTGGGACCGTATAAGCGCTATATTGCTGGGCGCTGACCGCTGTTGGATCGGCTGAGCTTGGATCACCTGCAGCAATGCTCATCGCGCTTTGTGAAGCGCCTGTTAAAACGCCAGAATCTCTGTTTGTCATCCAAGTATCCCAAGCCAAATATCCACTAACAGAGAGAATTATCACGATCGCAACAACTCTGATCACGCCAAGGATTTTTGCAGCCTCAATTTTCGGCATGGAAATCTTCACATTTGGTTTCGCGAAATTTTTCCCGCCGCCAATTTCAAAAGATTTTCCAGCGACATTCACCACAAATTTCGGCTGAGTTTTCGCGATTGCGCCATTTTCAGAAACCGAAATATTTGGGATGTTTTCAGAGAATTCTGTCTCAGTTTCCGCGGCGGAAGCTAATTTTCCGGCAAACGAATCTTTGGCGTTCATTTCCAGCTCCTGAGAAGCCAACAAATCTTCGCGAACTTTGCGATTCTCAGCTTTTTTTGCGGCCAGATCAGCGCGTTTTTTCGCGAGATCCGTTTTTTTGGCAGCAACTTTTTCAAGCGTTTTCGCTTTTTTCTCTTTTTTGGCGTCATTTTTAAGTTTCGCGAAAGCCAATTTCTTCTCTTTTTTCTTCATTTTTACTTCGGCTGGGTTGACGGAATTCGGTGAAAACAAGTCAAATTCTGGTTTCAAAGCAGCAGCTGGTGTTTCAAGAGCGATTTTTTTCATGAGGTCATGTTTTTGGTTTTTTACCGGCTCATCCAAGATAAATTTAGGCTCAGCCGCATATTTCAAAATCGGCTTCACATCTGGTTTAACAGGGTGAACAATTTTCGTTCGCGAATGGTTCATGGTCATTTTTTTGGCATAGGAGTAATTAGCATTCTGCTGATGTCGCGCGACTCGTTGTAGGGATTTCGCGAATTCCGTCGGTTGAGTTTGATGTAAAGTAGTTTTTTTAGGGGAATCCAGATTTTTCTTCACTATTGCATCTGCGGTCATGTTGTCGAGATGGACGATTTTTCGCGGTTTGAGCTGGGGTTTGATAGTGTCTTGAAAAGGCGCTTTTGTCACGATTGGAGATTTTTTCAGATGAGAAACAACAGGCTTGTCGCTATGCTTTTTCACAACCGCAACTTGCTCACCGCTGTTTTTGTCATCAATAACGCTTGAAAACACCGAGCGCATCCTTGCGTGCGCGCTTGGAACGGCAATTTTATGCTCACGAGAGTTTACTTTGAGCTCTCTGTTAAAATTTGGTTCTCGCGAATTTTGCGAATTATTATTGTTTTTGTCCACTTTTTCCCCTTTTATGTCCGATTTTCGAACATTTTTAATAACTTTTTGTCTCGCAGTTACCACTTATTATACACAAGCGAAATGCTGGCGTCAAGCCTTTTCGCAAATTTTCCGCAAATCATTGACTTTTCGCATTATTTTTGTTAAAATATGTAAATCTTCCAGCTGGGAGAAATATATAATTTGGAGGCATATATTATGATTATGTCTGAAAAAAGCACCTTAATTACACTAGATTTACAAGAAAAAGACTCTTGGCTTGAAAATATTTTCATGCGCAAGACCAAAAAACCACTCAATCAAGCAGGCTTGCCTGCGGCGTGGATTGCGATTGCAAAATATCCAAAAAAGCGGAAAAAAGGCCAGCCTCAGGAGAAGATTGAGACCTTGTTTAGTGATGATAACCCAAAAAGTTTCGCGAAAAAAGTCAACCGACTTCTCAAAAATTTTGTCAGCGTGAAAATTGTTGGTGAAATCCCGCGGGTGTTTGAGTTGATTCATCCAGACCTGGAAAAACAGATCGTTTTTGACCACCCTCAGCTAATTCTTGAATTCGGCAAAAATGACGGACCTTCTGTTTTTTATTGCGAATCGTCACGAAAAGAAACTGGCGATGTAATTGAAATTTTCAATATCAAAGCTAGCCTGGTTTTCCCAAACAAAGCGAGCGACAAAATTCGCGAATTCATCAAGAATCACGAAGAGTTCCCTGCTGAGAATGTTCGCGGCGACAATCCCGCAAGGTTAGTTTTGCAGGATTGGCACGACGAGAAAAAAATCGGGGCGCATCTTCACGGGGTTTATTTGACCCATTGCGAAGGCGACACCGACTACCGCTACATCAGTAATGGTTTTGTAAGATCAGTTTAAATCTAGTAAAAATCCCTGCCAAGCGCGGGGATTCATTTTATTCCGTGATTTGACTGTTAAAATCGCTTTCAAGAAACGCTTTTTGAAAACCTTCAATTCGCCCGTCAAGCACGGCATCAACATCTTTTTCTTCGTATTTTGTGCGAGTGTCTTTCACGAGTTTATACGGGTGTAAAACATAATTTCGTATCTGCTGCCCCCAGCTAGCCGATTCGCCAGAACGCAATTGCGAAAGCGAAGAAACGTGTTGTTCCATGGCCAGCGCCGCAAGTTTTCCGCGCAAAATTCCCATTGCTGTTTGGCGGTTTTGCTGCTGAGAACGCTCGTTTTGGATCGCAACCACAATTCCGGTCGGAATGTGCGTGATTCTCACTGCGCTGTCCGTCGTATTGACGCCCTGGCCGCCGTGTCCACCGCTCCTATAAATATCAATCCGCAAATCTTTTTCATCAATTTTCACATCTTCCGGAGCGTCAATTTTCGGCAAAACCTCCACGCCAGCAAAACTCGTTTCGCGGCTCTCCGCGTTGAACGGGCTCAGTCGCACCAAGCGGTGAGTTCCGTTTTCAGACCTCAATTTTCCATAAGCAAACGGACCAGAAATTTCAATCACAGAGGTTTTCACGCCCGAGTTTTCACCAGAACTGCGTTCAAGAACCGTCGCTTTTAGATCATTTTTTTCCGCCCATCGCAAATACATTCTTTCCAGCATCTCTGTAAAATCTTGCGCATCGTCGCCACCAGCTCCGGCCGACAGCCGAAGAATTGCATCACCAGCGTCAAATTTTCCACGAAAAAGTATCTGTTCGTTCAATTTCGCGAAATCTGTTTCCAGCGCGTCAACTTGACCGCCCATTTCCGCCAAAAGCTCGTCCGCACCCTCCATTTCAAGCATTTCGCGAAAATCTTCCGTCTGCCGCGCCAACGTTTCCCACGGCAAAACGATTTTCTTTAAATCCGCCGCTTTTCGCGAAATATTTTGCGCGTTTTCAGGGTTGTTCCAGATTTCCGGAACCGCCAATTCGTCTTCAAGCCGCGCAAGTTCAGACTTTTTCGCGGAAATATTCAAAACGTTCTTTGCATTTTCAACTTTTTCGCAAAGCTCATTCAACCGCTTTTTTAGCTCCGATTCCACTATTTTTTCCTTGAAAAACTTCTTTTGTCATCGCGCAAAATATCAGCGATTTTTTGCGAATTTTCCTTTGGATCCAGCCCATTCACAGCCGCAACAATTTCATCCATATTATCTGTTATCATATACAAATCTCGCGCATTTTCCACAGCGTGATGAATTTGTTCGTCGGCGGCAAGTTTTCGCGGAAGTTTCGGCGCTTCACCTTTTTCAAGAAATTCGCCCGCTGGATTTTCGCGAAAATCAATCTCGCGCATCTCTCCTTTTTTGCCGGTTTCAATCAAATTCCATTTGCTCATCGGTCCAGCAAACCAATCGTCTAATCCCTGCCAAAATTCCTTCCCAACCAAGAAAATCGGCGTGTCAACGCTTTTTCCAGTATGTTTCAGCTCCAAAATCTCAGAAAATTCATCCATCGTGCCAAATCCACCCGGGAAAAAAACATAGGCTTTCGCGCTCAGTGTCATCATTAGTTTTCGCGAAAAAAAGTAGTGAAATTCCATGGAATCGGTTGTGTACGGGTTCAAATCCTGCTCCGTCGCGAGGTGAATATTCATGCCAACCGAGCGCCCGCCCGCGCCGTACGCTCCGCGGTTTGCCGCCTCCATAATCCCTGGCCCGCCGCCAGTAACAACCGCGTGGCCCGCCGCAGCGAGTTTTGCGCCAAGCTCCTGAGCTAGCTCGTACCATTTCGTGTCTTCCGCAAAACGCGCCGACCCAAAAATCGTCACGCCCTGCTCAAATTTCCTGACAGTAGCCAATCCATTGACCAAATCTTTTGCATACCGCGCGCTACGATCCATATCGTTCAGCGATATTTCATCTTCATTTTCTATAATTTCTTTTTTGAATTCTTGCATTTTTTTATTTTATCATTTTCAAGTTATTTAGCGAAATTTTTCTACGATTAAATCTCTTCGTTTCCCAAAATTTTCGTCAGTTTTTCGCGAAACTCCGCAAAATTTTCGTAAACAATCCCCTGCATTCCGACATTTTCCGCACCCAGAACATTCTCCTGAAAATCGTCAATGAACACGCAATTTTTCGGCTCAACGCCAAATTTTTCCGCAGCTAATTCGTAAATTTCCGCGTCCGGTTTTCGCATATGAACATCACACGACAAAACTTTTTCGTCAAAAACTTCCAGATCTTCGTCGCTCAAAACACCAGTTATTCTCCCCTGCCCGATATTGCTTAAAAGCCCAATTTTATAACCAGCCGGGCGCAATTTTTCGCGAATAAATTCAAAAAGTGCTGTGTTTTTGGGCGTATCATGAAAGAGCTTATTAGCATCTTTAACACTTATTCCGGCCAGCCTTGCAGCACCGCGCGAGAACTCGTCATAGCTAATCAATCCGCTGTCGCTCGCGTGCGACAAATCACTGAATTCAGCGCGTTCTTCATCTGTTTTTTCGGTTAAATATTTTTCGCGAAACCGGTCCAAAGTTCCCTGGACAAGCACGCCAAAACAGTCAAAAATCACAACGTTTATTTTTTTATTTTTATTTTCAATCATACAGAGATTCTAGCATTTTTTTCGCGAATTTGCAAATTTAGCGCAAGCTCTTTGCCGCTTCCGCGAATTTGTCGCCGCGGTCTGCGTAGTTTTTGAATAAGTCAAAACTCGCGGCCGCTGGACTCAAAATCACCACATCTCCATCCATAAATTCCGGCTGAATTTCAGAAAAAATTTCAGAAAACGGATTCTCAAAATCTTTCAGTTTTTCCAGAGAAAATTCAACGATTTTAGTCGTTTTTGAATCAATTTTTGGTGAGATTTCGTCAATTATTTTTCGCGAATTTCCGCCCATCGCCACCAAGATTTTCACGTGCCCGTTTTCGCGAATTTTATCTCCAAGCTCCGCGTAATCCGCGCCTTTGTCATGCCCGCCAAAGATCAAAATTTTCGCGTTTTTGCTGAACGATTCAATCGCCGCGATTGCGCTGCCCGGCGTTGTTGCGATTGAGTCGTCATAAAATTTCACACCGTTTTTTTCTCCGGTAAATTTCAAACGATGGTCGAGCCCAGCAAAACTTTTCAGTCCCTCAGCTGCTGATTCCATGAATGTTTTTTCATCAAAATCTTCGCGATTTTTCGCGAAAAAATATGCCAAATCGACGGCGAGCATCGCATTGCGAACGTTGTGTTCGCCAGGCAATTTTAGATCGTTTTTCGCAATTATTTTTTTGTCAGCAAAGCAAATATTTTCGCCAGAAATGTTCGTGAAATTTTCGTCTGGATATGAAATTTTCTTGCCCGCCGAGCGTTCCGCCATTTCGCGCGTATTTTGGTCTGATGCATTGAAAATCGCGAAATCTTCCTCCGTTTGTTTTGCAAAAATATTGCTTTTTGCTGCGACATATTCCTCGAAATCTTTATGGACATCAAGGTGGTCCGGCTCAATAATTGTCGCGCCGGAAAAGTTTGGGCTTTTCGCCAAATCCCAAAGTTGAAAACTTGAAAGTTCGTAAACAACGGCGTCATTTTCATGAATTTTTTCAAGCTCCGACAAAGCCGGAATCCCGATATTTCCCACCAGAAAAACTTGGTTTTTTTCGCCGTTTTTCGCGAAATATTTTCGCAAAATCTCAGCCGTAAATGAACAGCTTGTGCCCTTGCCTTTGCTCCCAGTGATGCCGATTATTTTCGCTGGGCAATTCGCAAAAAACCAGTTTGTCGCGCTTGAAATTTCTCCGCTTGGAGACAAAGCCTGACGCGATATTTTCTTTGGAGCCAAGCTCGGCGAGCGCAAAATTAAATCAAATTTTCCAGAAAATTCTGGTTCTAAAAATCGCGAAATATCGCCGCCAAAAACGACAGCTTTTCGCGAAATATTTCTCGAAAAATCTTGTTCAACAAACTCAAAATCATCAGATTTCAAGCTGTTTTCTATGCCTTTAGCAGACTTCAAATTTTCGTCAAAAATCCAAAACTCGGCACCTGGAAATTTTCTGTAAAAATAGCGTAAATTCTCGCGCCCCTCAACGCCAAAGCCGGCGATCGCAATATTCTTTTTCATGTTTATATTATACGCCAAAATTTCCGCCGTGTAAAAATCCTAAATATCTGATTGAAAATGCCAAAAAATTGACTGCCATGTGAAGAAAAATTGCGCCGTAAATGACTCCTGTTTTTTCGCGAATTTTGGACCCAAACATAGACAAAATAAATGTCATGATTCCCACATTTATTTGGCCATGAGCAGCGGCAAAAACAAGCGAAATTATCATTGCGGCCAGCAAGAAATTCATTTTTTCGCGAAGTTTTCCAAACATCCACCCGCGCAATAAAAACTCCTCAGAAACAGGAGCAACGACCACCAATGAAAAGAAAATTATAGCCAGCTGAGAAAATTCCTCGCCAGCTCCCGCAAAAGGTAAAATTTGCTCCTGTTTCATGGTTGTTGCGCCAAAAATAAACATGGCCGCAAAATTCGCGAAAACCAGAATTACATAAAAAAATGGCAAAAACCAGACAGCCCAAGCGAAATCTTCAAGTTTTGGTTTTCGTGAAAATCCAGCTGTTTTCGCGAATTTTTTTAGATTATTTTTTGAAAGTTTTTGCGAATTATTTTTATGAAATTTCGGCAAAAAAATCAACGGCAAGAATACAAAAAATATCGCCAAACATAAATAGAAAAATATTTCAGCCAGCGCATTGCCAAAGTCAGACATTTTGGCGGGATTAAATCCGGCAATTTGCGAGACCGCAAAAACCCCGACAGACATCAAAAATCGTGCGGCAAAAAAGCTTGCAAAAAACCAAGTGCTCCAACCTACCGAGATTCCAGCCGCGACGAAAAACTTTTTGCGTTTTAATTTTCGCGACAATTCAAGCTGATTTTTTTCGTGTTTTTTTGAGTTAAATCCTGGCTCGATTTTCATATTTTTTGCCGAGTTAAATCATTTTTAAAACATCACTTAAAGTCGCGAGAATGAAAATTGCGATAATAATCATCACGCCAATTCCAACAATTTTTCCTTCTTTCTCCTCTGTTAAATCGCGTTTTCTGATCCTATACCAAGCGATCAAATACCAGCGGCCGCCGTCGAATGCTGGGACCGGCAATAGATTCATGACAGTTAAAGTTAGCGAAATTATTCCGGTTATAAACAGGAGCTGCTCTGGGCCCGCGAAAATACCCTGCGCGAGAATTCCGAAAATCCCGACCGGGCCAGCAACAGATCCGCTCGCGGCGCCGATTTCCGCACCAGCGCCTTTTGCGCCGGTCAAAATTCCGAACAATCCAGCCAACAAATTTCCGACCAAACCGACCAAACCGGCCAGTGTCATCCAGACAAATTGCAGCGTGTTAACAATTCCGACCAGCGGCGCGCTCCAAGTTGCGCGAATTGTCGGCGCATCTTTTTGCGCGGTGCTCACACCCAAAATGCCCTTTGCGGAATCTTTTGCGGAGTTTAGTTGTGAATTAACAGTGATTTTTTGCCCATTTCTTAAAATTTCAAGATTGATTTTTTCGCCTGCGTGAGCGTGCGTAAACGCGCCAACCTGAGTTGCAACGGTGATATTTTTCACATCTTTTTCGCCAACTTTTTGGCCAATTCCGTTGATTTGATCGGCCGACATTTCGCGAATTTCATCCCCATTTTTCAGTCCAGATTTTTCCGCCGGCGAATCTTTAACAACATCCCGAACAACGACCGTCCCGCGCGCGCCGTGATTATCTCCTGGCATTGACCACTGAGATTCGTCCGCGACCGGCATGCCAACCCAAGCCAAAACCGTAAAAATAACCATCGCAGCCAGCAAATTCACACTCACTCCAGCAAGCAAAATTTTCGTTTTTCCGGCAAAAGTCGCAGCGCCAAAACTACCTTTTCGCCGATCAGAATCGCTCTCGCCTTTCATTTTGCAAAATCCACCAAGCGGCAAAAGCCAGTTCAAAGTGATCAAAGTTTTGCTCTGGATTTTTCCATATTTTTTCACGATTTCTTTCTCATTAGTGGTAAATTTCGCGAATTTTCCGTGGCGAATTTTCCCGGTTTTTTGGTCTTTCGCGAAATGATAAACATAGCCGATTCTGACAGCTCGCGGCGGCATCCCAAGACCAAATTCTTCAACTTCAACTCCGTTTTTCAGTGCAAAAATGGCATGACCAAGCTCATGAATCAGCACCAAAATCATCAACAAAAATAAACCGCCAACAACCCCAACGACAATTTGCCACCATTCAAGACCTGCGTATAAATTCATAATTCTCCTCACTTTTCCGCGAAACGCGCTTATTCTTACAAAACATTATAACACAGAGATTATTTATTTTTGTAGCGCATCGTCGCTGCGTTTATCGCGACAATTACCGTTGAAAAACTCATTAGGACCGCTGCAAAAATCGGCGTAATCAAACCCGCTGCCGCCATAGGTATGGCAACAATATTATATCCAGCTCCCCACGCAAGATTTTGTTTCATTTTACGATTGCTGATTTTTGAAATGTCTAAAAGTTTGATAATGTCGGACAGATTTGAGTTTATTAAAACAATATCTGCTGCAGCTATCGCCACGCTGGTGCCCGCACCAATCGCGATGCCGAGATCGCTGGCGGCCAAAGCTGGCGAATCATTCACGCCGTCGCCAACGAACATCACACCGCCTTTTTTCTGGTATTTTTCAACAATTTGTGATTTATTTTCAGGCTTTAGATTTGCCTGGAAATCAGAAATTTCAAGTGCATCCGCAACTTTTTTCGCTGTGGATTGGTTGTCTCCCGTTAACATTATGGGCGTGATTTTTCGCTTCTTCAATTCGCGAATAAATTCCTTGCTGTCATTTTTAATTTCATCACCGAGAGAAATAAATCCGATCGCTTCTTCACCCCACAAAACAAAGGCAATCGTCAATGATTTTTTTAGCGTTGATTTAACCAGGTTTTTGTCGTAGCAAATATTATTTTTCGCTAAATAATCCTGGCTCACCACCCGAAAAATTTCTCCGGAAATCTCCCCTTCAATCCCAAAACCTGGCAAGTTTTTAATATTTTTCGCAACCATTTTTCGCAAAGAATTATCTGTGATTGCGCGAGCAATTGGATGTGTTGAGCCAGATTCAAGCGCTGCTGCAATTTCCAAAATATCCGAACTTTTCGCGAATTCAACAACTTCGCGAACGGAAAATTTTCCGTCTGTCAAAGTTCCGGTTTTATCCATCAATGAATAACGAATTTTTTTAACACTTTCAAGGCTTGTTCGATTCTGAATCAACAGACCGTTTCTCGCGGAAATGTTTGTTAATTTCGCGACAACCAGCGGAACAGCAAGCCCCAAAGCGTGCGGGCAAGCAATCACTAAAACAGACACCGCAGCTGCCACACCGGCAGAAAAACCGCCAATAAAAAGCCAAACAACAAAACTCATCAAGGCAGAGATAAGCGCCGCACAGAACAGCCATCCCGCAACGCGATCCGCGAAATTTTCAACCCTCGATTTTTGCATTTGCACCCTTCCCACTAAATCAGCCACCCTCGCGAGATAACTTAACTTGCCAGTCGCAGTTATTTTCATTTTGAACGGAAAATTCTGATTCAAACTCCCACCAAAAACCAAATTATTCGGATTTTTTGCAATAAGATTTGACTCCCCAGAAATTTGCGATTCGTCAACATATGTCTTTTCCAGCGCAATCCCATCTGCCGGAACGCGCTCATTTTCCTTAACCAAAACTTCATCACCGGGCTTCAAATCCATAATCTGAACTTCTTTGCCGTCAGTTAAATGCGCGGTTTTCGGCATGAGGCTCAAAATGCCCTTTGTTGCATCCCCAGCGCGCGAAATGGACCGCATTTCAATCAAATGTCCTGCAAGCATAATAATGATCAAGGTCGATATTTCAAACCAAAAATTCATCGCATTTCCGCCAAATATATGACTGAAAGTTGCATAAACACTGTAAATATACGCCGTGGTTATTCCAAGCGAAATCAGCGTCATCATGGCTGGTTTTCGCGAACGCAACTCACTGATTGACCCTATAAAAAACGGCGTTCCTCCGTAAAAATAAATCACCGAACCAAGCAACAAAGATCCAAGCCAATCTAACGGAAAATGCATCAGCTGACCAAACCCCATAATCGGCGTAATTAGAAAAAGTGGAATTGAAAAAATTACCGAAATTTTAAGCTTTTTCGCCATATTTTTCATGTGTGATGCGTGACCAGAATGTGCAGAGGAGTGGCTATGATCATGGACATTTGAATCGCAATTATGCTCAAATTTATTCATTTTTTTCTCCGTCAATCATAGATTCGTCGCATTTTTTTAATTCAAGACAGCTACAATGTTTGTTTTTTACCGGAGTTTTATTCTCTAATTGTTTGAGCAAATCAGCGATTTCCAGCTCATCTAATTGGCTTTCTTTAATTATTTTTGAAATAAGTTTTGAAATTTTCATCTCACAAACATTACTCAGAAAATCTTCGGTTAAATTCACATTTTCCTCGCTCTCAGAAACAATCGGGGCATACGAATAACTCCGCCCATTTTTCTCCTTTATTTCAATTGCGCCCTTTTTTATCAGCCTCGCGAGAAGTGTTTTAACTGTAGATTTTGCCCAATTATGACCACCCGGCAGAATTCGCGAAATTTGTTTCACATTTGAATTCGGCTGCGTCCACAGCACGCGCATCACAGATCTCTCGCTCTTTGAAATATTCATTTAACCTCCATATTTTATTGTCTACATTTGTAGATTTTAGTATACATCTTTATTTTTCTTGCGTCAATTTTTTTAGTTTTCACAAAATTTGATAAACTGTTTTCATGAATATTTCAGAGTTTTTGGAGAAAACCACACAAAATTTTCGCGAAAAAAACATCCCGTCCCCCCGCCTCGACGCCGAACTGATTTTAATGCGATCTGGAAATTTTTCGCGAGAATTTTTGCTTGCACACGATGATTTTCTGTTGCCAAAAAACGTTCTTCGCCAGGCGAAAAAATTTGTAAAAATGCGTTCTCGCCGCGAGCCGATTGCGTATATTTTTAACGAAAAGGAATTCTACGGACGCAAGTTTTTTATAAACAAAAATGTATTAATTCCCCGCCCGGAAACAGAAGCAATTATTGAACTTTCGCGAAAAATCATCACGCAAAAAATCAAAAAAAATGAACTTGATTTATTGGAAATCGGCGTCGGGAGTGGAGCAATATTTATCACACTTTTTCTTGAATTCCCGCAAAAATTTTCGCGAATTCTGGCAATTGATTTGCGTTGGAAAATTCTGACAATTGCGAAAAATAATCTGGCGCGCCTTATGCCGGAGCACCGCGAAAAACAAGCATTTGAAAAAGACCATAAGACAAAATTCGGGTTCATAAAGTCAGATTTATTGGCAAAAATTCGCGAAGAAAAGTTTGATTTGATTGTCGCGAATTTACCTTATGTTTCGCATGATTGGGATGCGGAAATTTTCGCGAAATCGCCCGAGCTCGCCGCCGAGCCTGCTTTGGCGCTTTTTGCGGAGGACGGCGGGAATGCGCTGAACAAAAAACTTATTCAGCAAATAACAGAGAAAAATTCTCTTAATAAAGACGGTTTTTTAATTCTTGAACTTGATCCAGAACAAAAACAGTTAGTGGCTGAATTCGCGAAAAATTATGGGTTCAAAGAAGAAATTATAAATCCAAAACAAGATTCGCCATATCATTTGGTACTGAAAAAATTCGCGTAATTAAACAAACAGCGCGCCGCCAATAATGACGACCAAAAAGACGATTGCGCCGCAAGCAACAAGCGGCCAGCCGACGGTTTGCCATTTGATGCTGGATGTTTGGTGAGCATCATAAAGCTTGGTCAGCGCGAAGCCGAACGCTGCAATGACGATCGCCACTTGCGGGATTTCGATCAACGTTCCCACCGCATAACCGACCGTCCAATGCCAAGCTGCAAATGAAATCACCGCGACAATAAATCCGTAAATTATCGCGAGCAATGTTCGCGAAGTCTCAACATATTGCGTGAAAATCTGACGCGCGACGCCAAACGCAATAATAAACGCCAAAATCATCACCGGAGCGAGAGATAACCTGTTTGCCACCGAGAAAATCGCGGCGAACGAGAAAAATTGCGAAACGCCGGCCTGAATAAAAACCCAATTTTTACCTTCTTTTGGTTTGACCCAAATCAGCCAACCCGCGTAAATCGCGGCGAAAATCAACTGCGCAATCCACGCAATGCCACCAGAAATCATTGCGTTTTGCCCTGCCAACCACATCAAAACCACAATCGCGGCGCCAAACGAGAGATCCGGCAGACTTGAAACAATATTCATCCACCAGTAGCGCGGGCGCACAGCAACCGTTCTCCACTTACTGATCAAGAGCAAAACCACCGCTGGCCACGGAGTGTCAGGAAAAATCACAATCAGCGCGAAAGTCAACGCAACAAACGCCAAGTTAAAAATAATATAAAAGACATCGGCGATTGCGCCCCGTTTCCGTGCCAAGCGAATAAACTCCAACATTTGAAAATATTATATCACGGTTTTTTAAGAAATTCGCGAAAATTTGAACGAAATTAGAAAAATCACTTCATTTTCTCTCCTGGTTTTTATGATTATGTTTTTTCGCGAAAAAAGTGTAAAATATATTCATGAATGGAGACGAAAAGCAAAAATTCGCGCCAAAAACACGGGACGTGTTTTTTCCGAGAAGTATCCAAAATCCTGAGCCGGCAAAAAATCATCCGGAATCTCCGCAAAAATATGCAAACGACATCTGGATAAAAGAAGCCGTGAATAATCGCTCAGACCGAGCATCTGCAGCGATTGAAACCAAGCGCGACTTAATCACCGCCAAGAAAACTGACCCGCGCGCGGATGTTTCGCGAATAAAAGAAGCGCCGTCTTCATCTGTTGGGAGCGTCAAACTTGAACGTTTGCCAATTGAGCGGCCAGATCCGCGCGCCGAAAAACGACAGCCTGTCTGGCGAGAAGCGCTGAATTTGGTCGCGTTTGTGGTCATCGTCGCGATCGGCGCGTGGCTCTTGAACACATTCGTGATTCGCGGATTTAACGTGACTGGCCCAAGCATGTACCCTACTCTTGAAGGAAACGACACTGGTGAATACGCAAAAGATAAGGCTGGCAGCGCTTCTGATCGGCTAATGGTCAACATGATTCCAGCAACAATTGACAACATCATGGGCAAAAAATACGTGCCGGCGCGCGGACAAGTGATTGTCTTTAAAAACCCACAATATTCGCCTGGCCAGCGCGACGAATTCGTTGTGAAACGCGTGATTGGCCTGCCGGGAGAAACCGTAAAAATCGCGAACAACACGCTGAAAGTTTACAATTCAGAGCATCCAGACGGGTTCAACCCATACAAATCCGGCGGCTTGTTTGACAGCGTCGCGAACCCAGACGACGTCGTGGCGGGAAATGGCACCGATGTTCTGGTTCAGCAAGGCTCAATTTTCGTGGTTGGCGACCACCGCGACGACGACGGTATGCAGTGGTCAATGGATTCGCGAAACGGCGGCGGACGCGCAACTCTTGGCAACATCCCAATCGAAAACATCATCGGTCCAGTCAGTATTCGCATTTGGCCTCTAAATAGCATTAAGTTTTTCTAGTCAACGCACTTTTTCACTTTAAGTCTGCCCCAAAAGCAGACTTTTTTCATGAATTTCGTAGAAAAATTTATTTGAATATTTCGC
Source organism: uncultured Candidatus Saccharibacteria bacterium (assembly GCA_964292495.1). Lineage (GTDB taxonomy): Bacteria > Patescibacteriota > Saccharimonadia > Saccharimonadales > Saccharimonadaceae > CAXYVX01. The sequence goes on along the minus strand of CAXYVX010000018.1, from coordinate 959 downwards.
GAATTTTCAGAAGCTCTTGTTCGTCCACAAATTTGATCCGGATTTCTCCGCCGTGAGCTGTGATTTTCTGCGAAACTTTTTTCTCGGCACCAGCTACAGCGCCAAAGATTTTTCGCGAAATTTCGTTTGTCAATTCAGTATGTGATTTGACTGCGTTTTTTGCGGATTTCGTAACAGATTTTTTACCAGTTTTTCCGGATTTTTCGGACGCAATTTCATCTTTAAATCCAAGCACAAATTGTTCGGCTTTTCGCACGCTCCAACCATTTTCGCGAATTTCCGCAAGCAAACTTTTGCGCGATTTTTCGTCAGGAAGAGACAAGATTTGACGCGCATGCCCCTCTGTTATTTCCCCTTCTTCTAGGGATTTTTTCGCGAAATCCGGCAGCTCAACCAAGCGCAAAACATTCGCCACGCTCGATGGATTTTTGCCGACTTTTTTCGCGATTTCCGCATTGCTCAACCCAAAATCAGCGCGTAATTTCGCGAAAGAATTTGCAACTTCAAGCGGGTTCAAATCCGCGCGCTGGACGTTCTCAATGATGCTCAGCTCAGCTTTGTGTTGTTCTGAAAGCGTGCGAACAATCGCCGGGACTTTTGCCAGACCAGCCAATTTTGCCGCGCGAAACCGCCGTTCGCCAGCCACAATTTCATATTTCCCGTTTTTCGCCGGAACAAGAACGAGAGGCTGTAAAATTCCGTGTTCGCGAATGCTCTCTGCCAGCTCATCCAGCGCGGATTTCGCGAATTTTTTGCGGGGCTGCTCAGGGTTCGCAAAAATATCACCAAGCGAAATTTCACGCAATTCCCCTGTTTTTTCACTATCCACAGCAAACTCTTCCGCGGAAAAATCCGTCGGGATGAGGCTGTCAAACCCTCTTCCAAGCCCTCTCTTAACCATAAATATATTTTATCACACTTACGTTTTTCGCGAAAACCCTATCTCTCAGATTTCAGCG
>CAXYVX010000017.1:0-17793 GCA_964292495.1 uncultured Candidatus Saccharibacteria bacterium | reverse complement strand
CTTCAAATCGTGCGAAATAATCTTTTTATCCGCGGACATTTTCGCGAAATCTTCAAAATCTATTTCATAGGAAAGCGATTTTTCGGCGCTCACCCAAACAAAATTTCCGCCTTCATCAAACAAGTTTGCCTGTCCTTTTAGCAAAGAATTTCCAGGCACAACAACCGAAAAAAGTGAGTTTTTTTCAAAAAAATCAGAAGGAATTTTGCTTGAATCTAAAACTTTCGCAGGAGAAAAATCTTGCTCCTTGGGCGCTATTTCTTCCTTGTCTTCTTTCATAAAATCCGGCAATTTTCTAATCAAACTCCAAAACTCAAATTCAGATAATTTTTCGCGAAGTTTTGAAGGATTCAGATTACGCGCATCAGCTTTTTCAAAATCGAGCGTAAGCGGCGCATCGCGGTAAATCTCAACCAACTCTCGCGACATTTCAGCAAGCTCCTTTCCTGCGTGGAGTTTTTTCGCAACAGTTGGTTTTATTTGGTCTGAATTAATATTATCAAAAACACCTTGAAGATCGCCGAATTTCTGCAACAAATCTATTGCCGTTTTCTCGCCAACTCCGGGAACACCGGGAATATTGTCGCTAGCGTCGCCTTTGAGCGCCTTCAAGTCGGCGAATTGCGGGATTTCAACTCCGTATTTTTCGCGAAAATGCTCAACATCAAATTTTTCAAGATTCGCGAGGCCTTTTTTCAAAGCGTAAAGTTCTGTGTTATCATCAACCAGCTGCAACAAATCCAAATCTGAGGAAATCATTATCGTGCGGATTCCAGCCTCGTTGGCTTGAAGATCAAAAGTCCCAATAATATCGTCAGCCTCGTAATCGTCAGTTTCGTAAAACGGCCAGTTTAGCGCATCCAAAAGTTCACGAAGAAGTGGAATTTGCGCATAAAACTCTGGTGGCGCGGCATGACGATTCCCTTTGTATTTGTCATAAATTTCGAGGCGTTTGCGAATGTTTGTCCCTTTTTTATCCCAAGCGACCGCCACATAATCCGGTTTAATTCGCGAAAAAAGTTCCAGCGCCAGAACCGCAAAACCGTAAACTCCGCCGGTCGGAACGCCGTTTTTTGTTGTTAAATTTGGCATCGCGTAAAATCCGCGGTAAAAAACTGATTTCCCGTCGATCAAAACAAGCGTTTTTTGATTATCATTCATTACAACCAGTTTATCACGCTTTTTCGCGAAAACTTGCAGTAAAAATATAAAGATGATAAGATAACAACAAGTAATTTGTCGGTGTTTTATTTTTGCGAAAACGCACGCCGAGCTAAAAAGTTAAAAACGAAAAAATAAAGTAAATGAAAGGAGAAAATTAGTGGCCGAAGATAAATTAAAAAAGGACAGTGTAAACTTGTTGGTTGAAGAGAACGAAGTTTTGCCCCAAATCGACGAACCAAACATCGACGAATTGAACGAGGAAGATGAAGATATCGCGGACGACGCGGTTGTTGAGGGCGACCAAAGCGAGCTCACGGACGATTCTGTGCGAGTTTATTTGCGCGAAATCGGAAGAATTCCGCTTTTGACTCACGAAGAGGAAATGGAACTGGCGAACCAGATCGTTGAAAATGCGCCAGAACTTGAAGAACAAGAAAGAAAACGGGATGAAATTCGCGAAAAACTTGGAATCTTACCGCCACGAAAAGTCAAAGCTGCGGAGGCCGAAAGCGAGGAATATCAGGCTCATGAAGCGGAAAAAATTGAATTCACAGCGCATTTGAGCGATTCCGAAAAGCGCGAATTGCGTCGAGATTTGTCCAAATTGGAATTAAAAATCAAGCGCTTGAAACGGCCGAAAGACAAAATGGCAGAGGCGAACATGCGACTTGTGGTTTCAATCGCGAAAAGATATAGCGGGCGCGGACTTGATTTCTTGGACTTGATTCAGGAAGGAAACACAGGGCTTTTGCGCGCGGTTGAAAAATTTGACCCAGAAAAAGGATTTAAATTCTCCACTTACGCAACCTGGTGGGTGCGTCAGGCGATCACCCGGGCCATCGCGGACCAAGCTCGCACAATTCGCATCCCTGTTCACATGGTTGAGACAATCAACAAGCTTCTGCGAACTCAGCGCAAATTGACACAAGAACTGAACCGTGAACCGACTATTGAAGAAATCGCGAAAGAGATGGATGAAGATCCTGAAAAAGTCAAATATGTTTTCAAAATTAAGCAAGACATCCAGTCGCTTGACGCGCAAATTGGTGGCGGCGATGACGACGAAGGTTCGGAACTTGGAAATTTTGTGGAGGATAACTCCGCTGAAAAACCAGAAGATGCGGCAAGTAATCAGCTTCTTAAAGAGCAAGTTCTGGAAGTTGTGGAGACGCTGCCGGACCGCGAACGCAAAATTATTTTGATGCGATTTGGTTTGAACGGCGATCGCCCACACACCTTGGAAGAGGTTGGCGCGGAATTTGCGGTTACTCGCGAACGAATCCGCCAGATTGAAAGCAAGGCACTCAACAAGCTTCGCAAGTTGCCAGACTCGCAAAAACTTTACGAATATCTTAGCTAAAAATCAAAACACCGCTCATGTAGCGGTGTTTTTTTGCGTAAATATTCCGGAAAATTTCGCGAGTTATTCCATAATATCATCAAGCGACGAGATCAAAACTTCACGCGGACGCGATCCATCTTGCGGCCCAATAATACCTTTGTCTTCCATATCTTCCATGATCCGAGCAGCTTTACTATACCCAATCCTCAGCCGGCGCTGCAAAAGAGATGTCGAGGCTTTGCGCGCCTCAACTACAACTCGCACCGCGTCGCGAAATTCGCTATCCTCGCCGCCGCCGTCCATATCCATAACAACCCCACCCTTGCCGTTGATTGCAACTTGCTGAGAGATGATGTCCGGGTTATAATCCGGCGGTGCAGCCATTCGCAAAAAGTCTGTAATTTTTACAACTTCTTCATCTGTCACAAACGCGCCCTGAACGCGTTTTGGCTTGCTCATTGACGGCGTCAATATCAACATATCGCCCGCACCAAGCAGTTTTTCCGCTCCTGATTGATCCAAAATAGTTCGCGAATCCACTTGGCTCGCCACTGTAAACGCGATTCGCGCCGGAACGTTGGCTTTAATCAAACCGGTGATGACGTCAACCGACGGTCGCTGCGTTGCGAGCACCAAATGAATTCCAACCGCGCGCGCTTTCTGCGCAAGACGCACAATCAGCGCCTCAACATCGCGTTTCGCAAGCATCATGAGATCTGCCATTTCGTCCACCACAATCACAATATACGGCATGGTCGGCTCGCCTTTTTCGCGCATTTTATTATTATAAGATTTAATATCGCGCAAACGCTCCTCAGCCAGCGAAGTATAGCGCTGCTCCATCTCTTGAACCGCCCATTTTAGCGCAGAAATCGTCTTTTCTGGCTCGGTAATAATTGGCGTGAGCAAATGCGGAATGTCCTGATATGGCGCCATTTCCACCTGTTTCGGGTCAACCAAAATCAGCTTCATGTCGGCCGGAGTATTGCGATATAACAGAGAAATAAGCAAGGAATTGATCATCACAGACTTACCAGAACCGGTCTGCCCAGCAATCACAAGGTGCGGCATTTTATTTAGCTCGCCAATCATAGAATCACCAGAAATATCAAGTCCAGCCGCAAAAGATAGTGGCTCCTTCGTTTTTTTCCACTGTTCGGAATTCAAAATCGAGAAAAGCCTGACGTCCGCAGCGCGAACATTTGGCACCTCAATCCCAACCGAGCGTTTTCCCGGAATCGGCGCTTCAATTCGCAGACTTCGCGCCGCCAAATTCAGCGCCAAACTGTCCGCAACGTTCGTAATTCGCGAAAGTTTCACGCCGCTCGCAGGTTTCATAGTGTATTGAGTCACTTTCGGACCAATATTTGCACCTTCCATTTCCACATTTATATTAAATTCGCTCAAAGTTTCACGAATCACTTCCGCATTGCGCTGAACATCTCCGGCGTCAGCTGGGCGCTGTTTTTTCTCCAACAAATCAAGGCTCGGGAATTCCCAGTTCGGGTCGCTCGCCATCGTCAAAGCAGATTTTTCTTCGCGAATTTTCTCCGATTCCTGCGCATTTTTGCGAGAATTTTTCTTATCATCACCAGAATGATCAACCGTTTCAACGCCTTTATTCAACTTGATCGGACCAGTTTTTTCATGAATTTCAGGTTCATCTTTGGAAAAATCTTCTTTTTGATCGGACAGCTTTTTCGCGATTTTTTCATTTTTAGAATCATCATTTTCACGCTCTTTTCCAAAGAAATCTTTGATGTAAGCAAGCACAGCTTTCGGTGAAATGCTCAACACGAAAAATGTCAAAATAAGGATCAAAACCACCAAAATCAGCGCTGCAACCGGAACGTTCAAAAATTGCAAAATAACATTATCCAGCCCAAACCCAACCAAACCGCCGCCATTCAAATCTGACCGAATCAAAGGTTGCGCCATCATCAACTGCAACAATCCTGAAAAAAACACCGCGAAAAATATTGTCGCGAACCAAATCACGCCCGGCAACCTGTTTTCATCGCTACGGAAAATTTGCACCGCCTGCCAAACAAAAACGAACGGCATAACAAAAGCCGTCCAGCCCAAGACAAACCTGGTGAATTTCGCGAAATTGATCGGCAACATTCCACCGACACCAGCCAAACCGACCAGAATCAAAATCGCAAAAAGAATCAAAAATATTGCACCGACTTGCGCCCAAAAACCGCTCGGAACTTCATGCTTTGCCGCCTGAGATGTTTTCTTCGCAGCTACTTTTTTTGGCCTGCCCGGCCCGCGTTTCTTTGCCATATATGACATATTTTACTACTCATCTGTTAATTTAGCAAGAGCGAAATAAAAAGCCAGATTTCTCTGGCTAAATAATATTTATGGAGCCTCGATCGGGATTTGAACCCGAGACCCCTTCCTTACCATGGAAGTGCTCTACCACTGAGCTATCAAGGCAAAACGATTTCTCAAAGATTTTGGAGCCGCTTTTCGGAATCGAACCGAAGACCTACGGTTTACAAAACCGTCGCTCTAACCATCTGAGCTAAAGCGGCAAACGTGATCTTTTATGAAAAATCTGGTGCCGGAAGTAGGACTCGAACCTACGAACTCGAAAGAGGGGAGATTTACAGTCTCCTGTGATTGCCACTACACGATTCCGGCAAATTGTAAATTTTCACGGAAACATCCGCAACAAAATTGTATCAGATTTTTCAAAAATCACAAAACTATTCGCGAAAATCGCCGTCTCCGGCATCGTCATACGGAGCGATACTTTCCGCCCACAACCGCAAATCAATCAAAACCGATCCGTCAATTTCATTTCCAAGCTTCGTAAAGCCATCAACAAATTTTTTCGTTTGCGCAAATTGATATTTTTCGTTTTCTGGCAATTTATTTTCAAAATCAGCTACTGTTTTTTTATCCGGTTTTTTCGCGAAAAATTCCAGGAAACCGATTTCGCGAAAATAATTCGGCATTTCACGAACAATTTTTTCGGATCGCCATTTTTCGTATTTTTCCTTTTCGCTTTCACTCAAACTTTTCGCGAAATTTCTCGCTTTATATCTCAGCAACAATTCCGGCAATCTTTCGTCGCGAAAATCCGGATGAAAATCCGCCAAATCATTCGCATTTGCGTTTCTGACAGCAGCGATTTTTCCCTTGTCATCCGCGGGCGTGAATGAATCATACAGCTTTCCTTCCACGTCGTTTCCAGCTCCTTTTTCGCCGCTTTTTTTCGCGAATTCGCGGATAGTTTTTTCCTTACTTGCACCAAAAGCTGCCGCCATTTTGTCAATTATTCCATAGTTTTTTTGCACCAAAGAGAAGTTGCTTTTAACTATTTCAATGTCAAGATTTATACGTTTTTGACTGCCAGAATCAAGGGTTCCAATCGGTGCAATCGCCGGGCATTTATTTAACGCAATTTCCTTGATTGGTAAATTCTTGAAATCCGGTTTCGTACGCGTTTGCCAATTCGCGCTCAATATTTCTGCCATCTGATTTTCATCCAAATTCGCAAATTCTTCTGGTGAAAATCTCAAATCATAAACCAAAACTGACGAATTTCGCGAATCTCCAATTTTAAAAACTACACTCGTTTTTTCATTTTCCGCCGCAAATTTTCCGCTAGCATAAACAAATGGCTGCACAGAATCAATGATCTTTGAAATCTCTTTTTTGCCGCGATTCGCCAACAGAAAATCAAACATTTTCGGTTGAGCATTTCTTAGAAGTTTCGCGAGATTTATCGTGTCTTCAACATCAGAAAGTGCATCGTGGGCGTGCCTGTGCGGGAAATGATTTAAGCTGGAAATCAGCTCTAATTTATTGGCTGGAATTTCGCGAATTTCCCCTTTTTCATCCGTAATTTTCATCGTTGGCCATTTGACACCTTCCGGACGTAAAGCTCGGATCAAACGGACCGCATCAAGCAAATCCCATCGCGAATTTCCGTCTTTCCATTCCCATTCATAAGGATCGCGAAAATTCCTCCACAGAAAATTTCTCATGTGCTCATCGTCAAAACGGATTGAGTTATATCCCAAGAAAACGGTGTTTGGAAGATTTATTTTTTCGTCAAAAATCATCGCGAAATCTGCCTCAGAGTATCCTTCTTCGTGAGTTTTTTGCGGTGTGATTTTAGTGACCATAACAGCGGTTGGCGAAGGCAAAATATCTTCATTTAAATATATTAAAAAATTGTATTCCTCGCCAGGAATCGGGTCAAAATTTTCGTCGGTCCGAATCCCCGCGAACTGCATAATTCTGTCGCGTCGAGGCGAAAATCCACTTGTTTCGAGATCATAGAAAAAATAGGTTTTACTCATTCTTATAGTCTAGCATTTTCAGAAATTTTCGCGAAACTTAACGTGAATTCGCGAATTATTTTCTGTCGCGCGGATCAACAACACCGGCGGCATGTTTTATGACGTGTCCGCGAGTCAAGTTTTTATCACCACCCTTGCGCTCATTGCCGACGAATTTTCCATTCTTCTTTCGCGATCCAGGTGCATTGTTTTCGTGTGCGTGGCGCTCATCATATTCGTCTTCCCATTCAAACAAAGTAAACGCGCTGTCGCCAATGTGAACCATCGATTTTCCGTCCGCGCCTTGGCGTTCAAGTTGGTGTAAAATTCCTTGTTTTTTCATGATGTCGCGCAAGCGGTTCACGCCTTCAATATTGGCAAAATCTGTTCGCTCAGCAAATTTTCTAATCTTCTCGCCGCGAACTTCATATTCATTTTCACCAATTTTTTCAACCGTAAAGTTTTTCGCAAATTTACTTTCGCCAAGAGAAATAACAGGGATAATGTTGTCGTCTTCGTCGCGAATTTCGTCTGAATTTTCGCGAATTTCAGCTTCTTCCTCAGCGCGCTTTTCATTGACGATCTTTGCCAAATCGCGCAAAACCGGCGTCAAATTTTTATGCGCAACAGAAGAAATTGCAAAAACTTTCGTGCCACTTGGAATCACTTTCAAAAGTTCTTCTCGCTGCATTTCAGCGATTTCGTCATCAATTGTGTCGAGTTTTGTCAGTGCAATAATTTCCGGTTTTTCAGCCATTTTTGGAGAATATTTCGCGAGTTCTTGGCGAATTTTATCATAATCCCCAGCAATATCTGGGCTCATTCCGTCAATCAAATGCAAAATCACTTCGCATCGTTCAACGTGCCGCAAAAACTCGTCGCCAAGCCCTTTTCCATCAGCGGCTCCTTCAATCAAACCCGGGATATCAGCAATCAAAAACTCACTGTCGTCAACTTTCGCCACGCCAAGCTGAGGTTTCAAAGTTGTGAAAGCGTAGTTCGCGATTTCCGGTTTCGCGTTAGTGACGACCGACAAAAACGTGCTTTTCCCAGCATTTGGGAATCCAACCAAGCCAACGTTTGCCAAGATTTTCAGTTCAAGTTTTGCGAAAAAATGATCTCCGCGCTCGCCAAGCTCTGCGACTCTCGGCGTTTGTCTTGTTGAACTTTTAAAGTGTGCGTTTCCAAATCCGCCCAAACCGCCCTTGGCAATGACAATTTCTTCTCCAAGTTTCGTCAAATCCGCGATTTGTTCTTTTTCGCGAGTTCCATCAGATTTTTCGCGAATTTTATAAACAACTGTTCCGACCGGAACTTTCACCTTAAAATTCAAACCGTCGCGACCGCGTTTGTTGTTCTCAGCTCCGTTATTTCCGTTTTTTGCAGACAAATTCGGCTTAAAGCGAAAATCAACCAAAGAACCCCGTCCGCTGTCAGCCACAAAAACAACGTCGCCGCCGCGTCCACCATCGCCACCATCCGGGCCGCCCTTGTCGACATATTTTTCGTGGTGAAAACTAACATAGCCAGCTCCGCCATCGCCGGCTGTAATCTGAACTTCTGCTGTATCGGCAAACATAATATTATTAATTATAACAGGTTTTTTGACATTTTTCCAGTTTTAGTGGATGTAATTGTATGAACCAGGATTTGAGATCGTTCTTCGATTAATTTGTGCCCAACCACTATAATTCATTTCGCTAATTGTAATAGTTCCGTCCGGATTGACGCTTTCAACAACGCCGACGTGGCCATAATATCCCGCTGTCGTCTGGAAAATTGCACCGACGGACGGCGTGTGGTTTACCACAAATCCAGCGGAAGACGCGCGAATCGCCCAAGTGTTCGCATTTCCCCAGAAACTTCCGACTGGCAAGCCAAGCTGCACGCGGCGATTATATGCGTACCAAGTACATTCGCCATAATAATATCTGTTGCCAGCCTGCGCGGAATATTGTGAGGCGCTGCCAATCACAGTGCCGGTGCCTGTTCCCGTGGCTCTTGTCGCGAGTGTTGTATTGGTCGCGACAGAGTTGTTGACCGTCGGCACAACCGGAACCGTTCCATCAGGCAAAAGCAATCTTGTTCCGGCTGGAACATTCGGGTCGGTCAAGTTGTTAACTGCAATAATATTGTCAGTATTTGAGGAATATTTTGAGGCGATGGATTCCAAACTATCTCCTGCAACTGTTGTATAAATCACACCATCAACAGCTGGAATATTTAATGTTGCGCCAACAGAGACATCGTCTGTGCTCAAATTATTTGCCTGTCGGACTGTTTGGTCTGAAATGCCAAATTTTGAGGCGATTTTCGCAGCAGTATCTCCGTCCTGAACTGTATAAGATGAGATTGGTATGACACCAGAAGTTGCGCTAACCGAAGCGGATTTATTCGCCGAAGAAACATCTGCCTGCGAGTTCGCGACAATTGAGCTCATCGTGATCGATCTGTTTGAAGCGCTGTCAGACGCGTTCAAGGAAGAGTTGTTGGCAATTGTTGATGCAATATTTGCAGTCTGCGCGTCACCTGAAGTCACAACCGGCAATTTTGATGACGCCACAAAATTAGCGCTTGCATTCTGAGATGATGAATTTTGCTGAATTGTGGTTTGAGACGGTTTTATGTTGGTCGCGACAAGAAGTCCGGTCAACACAAATATGCCAACATAAACGGATATCTTCAAGAGACGATTTCGCGACATTTTTTGCGATTCGCCGTTGTGTAAAATAATTCGTGATTTAATCTTGTTCATAAATATTCACGCCCACATGAATATCGTTATTTTATCATTTTTTCGCGAAAAAACCAAGTTTTTAGCTTATTTTACAGAATTTATATGGGGTTAATTGTTGTAAAATTTATTTATATTTGCTGTATGTTCATCAAGCGTTTTCGCGAAATGAGTCACGCCGTCGTTGTCCGCCAAAAAATACAGATAGTCGCTTTTTTCAGGGTTCGCCACAGCATCCAGCGCACTTTCACTCACGTTCGCGATCGGACCCGGCGGCAAACCAGGCGTCACGTATGTATTATAAGAAGAATCACAAGTCGGGTCGTCCGCATTGTTTTTACAGAGGCCCATCGCGAATGCAAACTTAAAAGTTGGGTCGCTTTGAAGCGGCATTGATTGATTCATGCGATTATAAAACACACCGGAAACCATTTTCTGTTCGCTCGCGGTCGGAACTTCTTTCGTAATTATCGAGGCCAAAGTCAACCCTTCATAAAAACTCAAACCCTGTTTTTTGAATTTATTCTTCAAATCATCTTTTTTCGCGACGGCAGCAAATTGATCCAGAGCCTTATTCACGAGCACTTTCAAATCATCATTCACGCCAATTGTGTATGTATCAGGGAAAAGATAACCTTCAAGCGTCGCGCCGCTCGGCCTGTCTGCAAGAATCGCGTTGTTGTAATTTGCGTTCAGCGCCGAATCAATATCCGTATCACCAAAACCAGCATTTTTAAACACGTCCCTGAGCTGTTTCTCGTTAACCCCTGGCGGAATCATAACTGTTATGTCGGCAACTTTATTGCTCGCAAGAGTTTCCGCAATACTTAACATGCTTTTGCCTGGGGAAAGATTGAATGTCCCAGCGTGAACGGTAATACTGTTCATGCGCGCATAAATTCTAAACGCCAAGGAATTCTTAATAAACCCAGCTTTCTGCAACGAATCCGCAATATTATCCACCGTCGCGCCGCTTGAAACTGTGAACTGATATTCATTTTTATCTGCGGGATTTACCGCCTCAGAAGAGGAATTCCACCAAATAACAACACTTGCAATCGCGAAAATAAGCGCTGCAGCCAAAAGCAAAAATATATTTCTCAGCCGGTGCGCGCGACGTTTTTCTTTTCTTTCGCGACGTTTTTTCTGCTTTTCCGCTTTTTTTCGCTCATCTGAGGTCATCTCAGATTCTTTGTCCGCATCAATCACAGTTTTCACATTTAGCTCAATAAAACTTTTCGCAATATCAATGCTCGGCCGGTGTTCAAAAACCGGCTTGATGTTATTATGTTTCGCTGAACCAGCAATCACACCAGAATTCCCCTTGACATGACCGCCAACAGCTTGCGATTTCCGTGACTGAAAATGTTTGATATATTCACGTTTTTGTTCAGGGGTCATTTTCGCGAGTTTTTTGCGCAATTCGTCAGTCATTAAATCCTCCATCTGGTTTTTCATTTTCGTCCAAAAAAGCGGTATGCGATTCGAGAAAATCGCCCAGTATTATCGCCGCAGCCTCGCTATCCAAAACTCCATTCCTCAACATTTCTTCGCGAAAATTCTTGCGTCTGCGCAGATTTTCCTCAGCTTTAACAGAGGTTAAACTTTCATCCTGAAAGTATATTTTTACATTATCTGGCAAATATTTTTTCAGCCCGTCAACAAAATTTCGCGAAAATTCGCTCTGTTTCGTCTCTTCACCATTAGAATTACGAGGTAAACCTGCGACAACAAAATCGGCTCCGTTCGCACTAGAAATTTCGCGAATTTTCTCAAACACGCGCTCTTCCGGCATATTTTCGCGAATAATCGGGTCAAGCGGCGAAGTTATGCGAACATCGGTATCACCACGAGAAACCCCTATGCGCTTCTCGCCAACGTCAAGACCAATTCCCACCCAGAGCAAATTATTCATTTACCTCAAAATTAACGGTTAGTTTGCTCTTGTCGGAGATACTATCAACCCAGAAGGGAGAGAAATCGACTTTTATACTCTTAATATTGTCATTGAATTTACTTTGAATATCCGAGCGAATTTGGCCTGATTTTTGACCGAGCGCCATGGTTTTAATCGCGTCAACATCCAGCGACGGGCCAACCTGACCAGTGGTAGAAATTGTTACGGAATAATTTTTTCCAGAATTCTGCAAATTCGCGAATTTCACTTTTTTACTTCCATTATCATAAATTTTCTGACCTTTTGCGTCGCCCAAGCTGTTGTTTATCTGGGAATCCAGGAAAGAATTTAGGTCGTTTTCAGAAATCGCAATCATGCTATAAGTGATGGTTGCCGATGCAGTCGGCGTTGTACCACTACCAACTACAGATCCGACAGATGGGTTGCTGGAAATGTTGCCAAAAGATGAATTGAAACTGTCTTTTATGATCACCGCTCCCGAGCCAAATTGGTCTTGAAGTTGCTGCTTGAACTGATTTTGATTCCCGCCATCCTGGTTTTTCAATTTCGCGATTGCATCGTCAAGATCAGATTGCTGGACAACAGACTGCTTTGTCTGATCCTGCCCACCGCTAAAATCACCCTTCGCAGCCCCGTCCAACTGAGTTGCTTGATCATATCCAGTGATTTTTACAGCTGAATTTGCCGGTGCGTTGTATGCTGTACCAGGATTAACAGCAGTGACGCTCACAGTATTCGTTCCGCCTCCGCCGTTGATTGAGACCGAAGAATCAGTTGTGAAATGCTGCCCAGAAACAGAGATGTTTGTTCCTGCTGGCAGATTTATCGCGTTTGAAGCGCCAGTATTCGGATCAAATTTGCTCTGAGAATGATTGGTCAGGGTTACCGTTCCTGTCGCTTTTGCGCCGCCAACCATCTGAGATCCCGTTGCGGTAAAGCTCACAGACTCTGTTTTACTGGTGCTCTTAACAATCGGCTGGATTTTCAATCCACCAACATTCGTCTGATCATTTGGGGTTAGAGAAACACTTGCGCTAACCTGCTGAGGTGTTGTCTTAGCAACAATAGTTATTAAACCGTGTGGCGCAATCACAATCGCCCAAACCAAAAACGCAATCACAGCCACCGCAATTCCACCAGAAATCAACAATTTCTTGCGAAAAATATTAAAATCCGGAATGCGTTTTTTAGCTTGCTGCGGTTTGCCTTTCTTTGGCTTGTCTTCATTTGGAGAAAAATCGGTTTCTTCACCCCTAATCTCGTCATCAGCTTCAATCGCCGCAACCGCAGCTTTTTCTTTGGCGGAATCGGATTTTTTCGCAAAATTTCCTTGCTCTGAATCAAGTGCAGCCAATTCGCCAACCGCAAAATCTTTCCCATCAATTTCATTCTCTTCACCAAGAGGTAAATCATTTCTTAAAACCGGAATTCCAGCCTTTGCGCTCAAATTCTTCGCGATTGGAATTTGCAGCCCAGAGGCCAGCGAAACCAGTGCTTTGTCAGATGTTATGAGCGAGATTTTTTTTCGCGAAAGTTTTGCGGCACGCTGTAAAAGTTTGAGATTAACAACAGATTGCAGAACGCCCGCTCGCGCTGGTGGAACCAAAGCAATCGCGGAATATTTCGCGTTCTTAATTTTTTCAATAATAGACGTAATGTCATCTTCCGTGTCAACATAAATCACATCTCTGCGATCAGAAGAATTCGTGTCTTCGCGAATCTCAGCGTCAAACTTTTCGTCATCAATCTTAACTGTTTTCTTTTCGGCCATATTTTCTCCGTTATATCTTCAAAACCCTGTTTAGCTTATCGCGAAAACCCTCCGTGCTTTCGGTATTATCCATTGTATCATAGCCAACTCGCAGAAGGCCCATCGCGGTGATGTATGTGTGATCGGTCACATCACCGGTTTTATCTTTCACACCAACAACGTCTTCCGGGCGAATATGCGTTACACTTGGTTTTCGAGTAAACGCCAAATCTTTATACCAATCATTTTCGCGAAGTCTGTCAACCAGAGCTTCCAGAGATGATCCGCCTCCACAGAGCAAAATTCGCGGCGGCAAATGATCAATCGCGTCAAATTCATCCAGCGCGAGGCCAACTCCGTTGATCCAAACATCAAGAGTTTTTTTAACTGAGCCCTGAATCGTTTCTCGAACAGCAGCTTTGATTTTAGGGTCGTCAATGTTTAATTTCAGTTTTTCGGCGCTGTCATATCCGACGCCGAGATCGTTCATGATAGTTTTTGTGAAACTGCGCCCAGCCACACCGAACATACGCGTGCCTTCCACGCCGCCGTCGTTGATCACTGCAATATCCGTTGAACCGCCACCAACGTCGCACAAAATCGCCGTGAAAGTGCTGTTTGCGTTATTCCCAAGCACAGCCCGCGCCACTGCAAAAGGTTCCGCCGCCACCGCGACCAGTTCAAGATCTAACTCAGCCGCCGTTTTTTCCAGCGCGCCAATGTGAACCATCGGCGCGAACGCGGTGTAAATCTGAATCGCGACATCCTTACCCTGAAAACCAATCGGGTTTGTCACTTTATATCCGTCAATATGAATCGAAACAATCGCCGAGTTGACCAGTTTCACTTCGACATCAGGATTGCCGGTTTCAAACGCAATCTGCTTTTGCGCTTTCGCCGCCGCGCGTTCCTGAATTTTCGTGATGATCAATTCCATTTCCGCAGCATCAAGTTGGCGGTCCGGTTGTGGCCGTTTGTAGCGAATTGTGGAAGTTAGCCCCTTAACAAATTCCCCAGCAATTCCAATAATCACTTTTTTCGCCTGCACACCAGCCTGTTCCTCTGCCTGAACCAGCGCCGCTTCACAGTTTTTCACCACGCCAGTAATGTCCGCAATCGCTCCGCCGGCCATATTTCCAACATCCTGACGAGCGCGCCCCACGCCGATGATCTCCATCTCGTCGCCGCTGGCACGCGCAATCAACGCCTTGCTATATTCGGTTCCGATATCCAAGGCAACGACATAGTTTTCGTCGCTATTTTTTCGCGAAAATATACTCATATAGGTCTATTCTATCACGCTTTTGTTTTTTTCAAAATTCCCGAAGAAAATTCCGAAATTATCTCAAAATAGCTTTGATTCGGCGAATTCCGGCGCTCGAACTTTCTTCTTTGAGAATGACAAATTTTCGCGTCATTTTTTCTGAACTTGTTTTCGCGAAATTCAGAGCCAAATCCTGTGAATCCGCCGCATCTGAGGAATTGTCAAGCTCACCAACAGTCGCAAGTTGCCCTGTTCGTTCAACATGCGGGCCGCCACAAATCTCAAGGCTGGCCATTTCATCACCTTCGCCCATCTGATAAACACGAACTTTTTCGCCATATTTTTCGCCAAACGGACCGGTCGCGCCCATTTTTAACGCATCTTCCGTCGGATATTCCGTCCGCCAAATCGGCAAATCTTCGCGAATCTTCTCATTAACAAAATCCTCTGCCAAACGTTTTTCTTCATCTGTCATTTTATGATCCAATGTGAAATCAAAGCGCAATCTTTCTTCGGTAATGTTGCTGCCGCGCTGAACAATTTCGTCACCAAACTGCTCGCGAAGCGCGCTCTGCAACAGATGAGTTGCTGTGTGATAGCGGCGGAATTCCCAAGTTTTTCCGCCAAGCCCGCCCTTGAACGTGCCTTTTGCGGCCGTACGAGACAAATTTCGCTGCTCTTCCATTTTTTTCGCGAACTCGTCAGCCCAACTTTCAGACAGCGGGATTTCGCGCTTGAACGCTTCTTCGGCGGACAGTTCTTTCGGAAAACCATATGTGTCGTAAAGCGTGAAGATTTCCTCGCCGGTCAAGATTTCAGCGTTTTTCGCGATTTTCTCAAATTCTTTCAAGCCTTTTCGCAATGTCTGACGAAACGCTTTTTCCTCTTTCGCAAGGATTTTCACCACATCGTCGCGAGATTCGCGAACTTCCGGATAATCTTCAACATAAAGATCAGCAACAACTGGGACAATTTCCTCTAAAAAGTTCTGCTCAATCCCCAAATCAAACGCGAATCGCACAGCTCGGCGAATCAACCGGCGCATCACATACCCCTGCTCTTTATTGCTTGGAATCACGCCATCCACCGCCAGAAAAGTCGCCGCTCGCAAATGATCCGCGATCACGCGCATCGCCACTGTATTACTGTCGTAAGTTTTTCGCGAAAGTTGTTCAAGCTTCTCGATGATTGGCGCAAAAAGCGAAATTTTGAACACATCCGGGCTGTTGATCGCCGCGGCCGCAATTCGCTCAAGCCCGGCGCCAAAATCAACGTTTTTGTGTTTTAATTCACTGAAAGTTCCGTCCTCGTTGCGCTTATATTGCATGAAAACTTGGTTGCCGATTTCCATGAATCGCGGGCTGTCGCTGGCTGGATGTGGCTGGCCATAGCTCGCGTCGTGAAACTCCTCGCCAAAATCATAAAACATTTCACTGTCTGGACCGCACGGGTCGCCGAGAGGTGTTTTTTCAAGTCCGCCACCGCGAGACCACCAGTTTTCGCCGTCGTCGTAAAAGAAGATTCGCCCGCCCTGCATGCCTTTTTCATCGCCATTTTCCGCACTGATCAAGTCAATAATTGGCGCGTCAATACCGCGTTTCGCAAATTCTTCTTGCCAAATTTTGGCGGATTCGTCGTCGCGCGGAATGCTGTTTTTCTCATCTCCGCGAAAAGCCGTCACGTAAAGTTTGTTTGGATCAAGCCCAACTTCATCCACTAAAAAGGTGAAAATTCGCGAAATTTGTTCACGTTTGAAATAATCGCCAAGAGACCAGTTTCCAAGCATTTCAAAAAATGTTGTGTGGCGCGTGTCGCCCACTTCGTCGATGTCTTGGGCGCGCAAACAGGTCTGAGAATCCGTTAATCGGCGGCCATCTGGGTGCTTTTCACCAAGTAAATATTTCAACAATGGCTGCATTCCCGCCCCTGTAAATAAAGTTGTTGGGTCGTCTTTTATCACCAACGGAGCGCGGTCAATTTCCACGTGTCTGAAACTTTTCTGAAACTCTAAATATTTTCTGCGTACATCTTCTGCTCTAATCATGAAAATATTATACTAATTTTTCGCGAAAGTTTCCACCTCTTATGATTCGCGAATTATTTTTCGCGAAAGCCAGTGTTTGGCGCGGCTGGTGTTTGACCGCCGTTGTCTGGGTTTGGTGTTGGATCTGGTGTCGGATCAGCGTTTTTGGTCCAAGTTGCGGTGATTTCTGTGTCGCCTGTTAAAGTGAATGTTTCACCTAAACCTTTGGTGTCTATCCAAGCGCTTGATGTGAATCCCGCGAAAGTGTAGCCGGCGCGGGTGGCGGTGGTTGGAAGCGTGATTTGTGCGCCTTCGTCTGTTGTGCCGAAAGCTGTTCCGCCGGTCAGTGCGCCGTTGTCCGAGTCGACGCTATAATTCAATTTATTAACACCGTAGAATTCAAAAGTATCCCCAGGAACAATTGTGGTTGTATCTGACGAAGCGCCGTTCCAAGATTGGAAGTTAACTGAACTTGATGATGTATTTTTGATCGAGATCCCGGTGTTGGATTTTGCAAGTTTGCCGTTATTGGAGTTAAAACTATAGAAGAAATAGTCGCCTGGCGTCGTAATTTTGCTAGTGTCAAAGGAGCCGGCCGGGAGTGAAGTGAGGGAGCCACCTAAGTTGAAGCCATTAAAGAAAAAGCCTCCTGTTGTTGTGATTTTACTGATATTAAATGAGTTAGCTGGGAGTGAAGTTAAAGCACCATTACTATTAAAAGAAGAAAAGAAATTCATCCCAGTAGTTGTAATTTTACTGGTATCAAAGGAGCCGACCGGGAGTGAGGTGAAGACTCCGCCCGAGTTGAAACCATGGAAAAAACTATTCCCTAATGTTGTGATATTGCTTGTATTAAATGAACCGGTTGGGAGCGAAGTAAAGACTCCAGAGTAATTAAAATAGGAGAAGAAAAAATTACCCACTGTTTTAATCTTGCTAGTGTCAAAGGAGCCGACCGGGAGTGAGGTGAGGGAGCCGAAGCTATTGAACATAGAAAAAAAATTATCTCCAGCTGTTGTTCCAGTTGCGTCTGTCGTGAACGAATTCATCGGTGGCATTTGGGTAACTTCTCCGCGAATAGTTCCTCTACTCGGTGGCGAATTTGAATAACCGAGAAAAGCATACTGGTCGGTATAGTTGCTGTACCACTGCCGGAAGCTCACCCCAGGTATGCCTTCGGAGATGGTCATAGTGTCGCCAACTGAACAGCCAGAAACATCCACACGCTCAAATGCGTTCAGCGTTCCAGAAGCTGGACAAGTTCCCGTTCCAGTGTAATTAACAGTGGAGTTCCAAA
>CAXYVX010000016.1:0-18074 GCA_964292495.1 uncultured Candidatus Saccharibacteria bacterium | reverse complement strand
TGGCCGCGGTCAGCGCCTTGTCGATCAACTCGTTTTTCTGAATTGACGCCGCGCCAACCAAAACCGGTCGCCCTTCTTCATGGTATTTCGCGATGTCGGCCACCAAAGCCTTGATCTTGCCGTTTTCGTTGCGGAAAATTTTGTCGTTGTGGTCTTTTCGCGAAACTCGGCGGTTGGTCGGGATGACCACCACGTCCAAACCGTAGATTTGCTGGAATTCCTCCGCCTCTGTTAAAGCGGTTCCGGTCATGCCTGACAATTTGTCGTATAAACGGAAATAATTTTGGAACGAAATCGTGGCGAGCGTCTGTGATTCTTCGCGAACTTGGACGTGTTCCTTGGCCTCGATCGCTTGGTGGAGCCCTTCGTTGTAGCGGCGGCCATTCATCAATCGCCCGGTAAATTCGTCCACGATGATCACTTCGCCGTCGCGGTTGACAACATAATCCTTGTCGCGTTTGAAAAGTGTTTGCGCCTTGAGTGCTTGGTCTATGTGGTAGACCGCGCGGACGTGATCCGGCGAGTATAAATTCGCGATTCCCAGAAGTTTTTCTACTTTGTCAACGCCGCGCTCGGTCAAAGTGACGGATTTGCGCTTTTCGTCCAGTTCGTAATCACCGTCGTTTTCAATGGCTTCCGACGGATCTAATAATTTGCCAGTCAGTGGGTTTTTCATACCTTTTTTTACTGTGCTCATGTCAACTGACGGAGCGACAAGTTGCGCGGCGATCGCGGCGTATTTGATGTAAAGGTCTGGATTTTCGGCGGCCGGCGCTGAAATGATCAACGGCGTGCGCGCTTCGTCGATCAAAATGCTGTCTACTTCGTCAACGATCGCGAAATTCAGCTCGCGTTGACGCAACAAATTCGGATCGTTGACCATGTTGTCGCGCAAATAATCAAATCCGAACTCGTTATTGGTTCCGTAGGTGATGTCGGCCGCGTAAGCCTCTTTTCGCGAAACCGGTTTTAAGTGTTGCATGCGCTTGTCAAAATGATTTTCGTTGATGAATTCCGGGTCAAAAACAAAGCTCTGTTCATTGATGATAACACCGGTGCTCATGCCCAGCGCGTGATAAAGCGAGCCCATCCATCCGCCATGAAGCTGCGCCAAGAAATCGTTCACGGTCACCATGTGGACGCCGCGTCCGGTCAATGCGTTCAGATAAACAGGGGCGGTCGCAACGAGTGTTTTACCTTCACCGGTTTTCATTTCCGCAACATTTCCCTCGTGGAGCGCGATCCCGCCCAGAAGCTGCACGTCAAAATGTCTCTGCCCGAGCACGCGCGTGGCCATTTCGCGAACCACCGCGAACGCGTCCGGAAGGATTTCGTCCAGAGCTTTGTCGCGCTTTTGCGCTGATTTTTTCTGGCGGATCGCGTCAAGCGCGTTTGAGTCCTCAATTGATCCAGAACCGGCTTTTGCGTATTTTTCGCGAACCTCGTCGCTGTTTTTGTTGAGGACTTTTTCCTTAGAAATGGTTTTTTCGGACTGCTTTTTCGCGTTAGCTTGCACAACTTTTTCCTTTAAAGAGTTTGAATGCTGAATTTTCGCGAGTCTCTTTTTCAAAACTTCTGTCTGTTCGCGAAGCTTTTCGTCGTCCATTTTTGCGTATTTTGGCGCAAGCAAATTGATCTCATCCACGCTTTTTTGCAGGCGTCGTAAAATCCTTTTTTGCGGATCACCAAATACTTTGCTCAAAACTTTTGTCTTGTTGTCCTGTGGAACCGTGCTGGTCATCACATCAGATGCGTTGTCGCGCTGTTTTCGCGAAATTTTATTCATTCCTAATACTCCTTAAAACCTCTTAAAACTTTGGCACAAGTATATCATAAAAAGCGTTTCGCGAAAAACTCGTAAATATTCGCGAGATTTTTTGGGTTTTTTCGTTAAATATCTTGGCAATAATAATTTCCGTTGCTCAATTTAATTGCGATGGCGGCCGATCTTTCGTTGCTGACCGATTTGCCGTTTTTTGTGGCAGAACTGTTTTGCGTGACATTAAAAACACCACTGCCATCAGAGGCGCTTGCTGATGCGGTTGAAGAAAGATTGTTTCCGCAGAGTCCGCCAAGCTGGATTTGCATGGTGTTTGCGCTCGGTAAATTTGGTCCGAGCGGCGAGCTGAACGCGAAAGATGTTGACCCGTTCGCGATTTTTTGCCCGTAAATATATGGGCTAAAATGGTTGTTCTCCATGTCAATCCACTGCTGTAAATTGCCTGGATCGGCGACCCATTCATTCCCGCTGTCAACCAAATAATTTTGCGCTAGATTCAGCGTCTGCCCCACCGCTTCGCGCGCGGCGGTGTCTTTTTGCGATTTTTGCAGTGCCGGCAAAGCCAAAAACACCACCAAAAAAATCAATCCCGCAACCGCCAAAACCAACGCCACTTCAATTATCGTGAAGCCATTTTCGCTTTTTGTTGCCTTGATTTTTGATAACATTTTGCTCTCCGTTTTCGTTGTTAAACTAATTTAGCACAAGCTTATATGTTGTGCAATACGTGCTATAATATGGGAATGAACGAACCAAAAATTGAACTTTTGACACCGCAAAAATATATTTCCGAGGCGATTGAACTCCTCGCGAAAGCTGAGCGGCGAGTTTTTTTGATCGGGCTTCTCATGTACCGCGACAATGTGACCACGGATTTTGTTGACGCCCTTCTGGCCACCGCAAAACGTGGCGTTGACGTGCACATCGCGGCAGATTTCGCGACGTTTTCATTTGGTTTAAACAAGAACGAACTGGTCAAATCCGGCGTTCGTGTGATTCGCGACAGCTCAAAACTTTCGCGAGAATTCAGGCAATCGGGCGCAAAATTCCGCTGGCTCGGACGCAATTATGGCACGCTTTTTGCCAGCCGGACGCACTCAAAATGGCTGGTCGTTGACGACACGGTTTTTGCTTTCGGCGGCGTCAATACAGATGACGAAGCGATTGTCATGAACAACGATTACATGTTCCGCGTTGACGACGCGACGCTAGCGGACACCATTGAAAAGGAGCATCGCGAAATTGAACGCGCTGACCGCACTAAACGCTTGACGCGCAATCACCGCGAGAAATCATCCATAGGAACCGTGCTCTTTGATGACGGACATCCTGGTCGCTCAATCATCTACAACACGGCTGCGGATCTCGCGAAAGAAGCGGATTCCCTGACTTTGGTCAGTCAATATCAGCCAACCGGGCGCTTGGCGGGCATCATCCGCAGAAAAGAAGACGCGGCTGATCTGTATTTTAATCCGCTCAGCAATGCTGAAAACGCGAGCAATAAATTCATGCTCTTGCTCGGGAAAAACGATTTGCGCAAGAAAAATTTATACAAATCATCGCAATATCTCCACGCGAAATTCATCATTTTTAACATGGAAGACGGCAGAAAAATTGCGCTAACTGGGTCGCATAATTTCGTCGCGGCTGGTAGTAGAATCGGCACGCGAGAAGTTGCACTACTTACCGAAAACAAGCGCGTCATCGCGGAGCTTGAAAAGTTTTTCGCGGAAAAAGTATTGAAATAAAATTCCCAATCAAAAACCGCCAGATGTTGGCGGTTTTTGATTTGCCAGAAATTATTTGTTCGTCCAGCGTTCCTGCGCGAGTTTGATGATCGCTTTTGCTTCCTCAGCGTCGCCAAAACCTGTCACAACCGTTGAGCCTTTTTTCTTCAAATTCTTGTAGTTTTCAAAGTGTTCGCGAATTTTCGGCAAAGTGTTTTTCGGCAAATCCTCGAGAGTTTCGTAAGCGTCGCCGGTGTTGCGATCGTCTGCTGGCACCACGATAATTTTGTCGTCAACTTCTCCGTCGTCTACGAATTTCATTACGCCAAGGATTTTTCCCTCAAAATAAACGTTGGTCGGCAACGGTTCGTCGGTGATGGCCAGAACGTCGAGCTCGTCTCCGTCTTCGTCGAGAGTTTGCGGAATAAATCCATAATTGGTCGGTTTCGCGAAAATTTTCGCCTCCACGCGGTCAATCATCATAACTTTCAGGTCGCGTTTCCACTCAATTTTATTATTGCTGCCCATCGGGATTTCATTAACAACGTTGATAATTCCGCCGTCAACATTTCCTGCGTCAAGGATTTCGTTCCAGTCCATTAGTTCCTTTCGTTAAAATTTATATGACACGATTTTAGCATTTTTCGCAAAAAATTTGAAATAAAATTCGCGAAAACCGTACACTGCTTCGCGAATTTTTCGTGAATCTACAACTTAAAAATCGGTTTTACTTTTGCTTGTAATTAGTCCAGAAGCTTTGTTGTATTGTATGATCACACTCGTGGATTTTCCTTTGTTTAGCCAATCAATCGTTGTCCAGCTATTTGTGATGATTTCATCTCCACCCCCAAGTGAACTTGATGATGTGCTGTCTGGTTTGCCAACTTTATCTTCAAGCCCTACGTATGGTGTTCCGCCAGTGTATTCCATTTTGTATGTAGCTTCGTTCATTTTAAGGGTTGAAGCTGTCAGGGAATCATATATTTCCTGAGTCCATTTTGAAGATTTTTCATCCTTCTTATCTGATTTTTGCTCCGAAGAATTAGAATCCCTATTAATATCCGGCTGATCCTTTTTTTGGCTAGTAGTTATTGATGCGCTAATAGCAATAATGACCACAATAATGACCCAAAACCAGATTTGCTTATAGATAGGCTTCTTTGGCTTTTTTACGTCAGTATTTTCTTTCATCTTTCTCCTTTCATTGAGAAATTAATAATAATTTCGCGGAGTTTTTGTTAACAAAAAGGACACCGCGAGGTGTCTTATTTCCATTCACAACCGAGTGAAACTCATTGTTTACGCGATGTCCAAGCTGTAATTCCACTCGGGATCGCAAAAATGCGTTGTGATAAAATAAGACCCTTTTAGTTTATCAAATATAACCAATAAACGCCAGCGTTTTTACTGGCGTTTGGTTGAAATTAGTTTTGTTTGCTTATTGGATGTTATTTACATGAACCACAAATTTTAACGGCGTGTTCGGCGCGATTCCGCTCGTGCCTTGGCTGCCGTAAGCTTGGTCGCTCGGGATTGTCAACAGATATGTTCCGCCAACTTTTTGCCCGGAAAGACCTTTTGTCCAGCCGGAAATGACTTGGTTAAGTGCGAAACTTGCGCTAGAATTGGTCGTTTTTTCATCGCTGCCTTTGATTGTGGTGCTATCAAAAATCTTCCCGTCGGGCGTCCAACCGGTGTAGTCCGCGCTGATTGTGTCGCTGTCTTTCATGATCGCGCCGTCGCCTTCTTTGAGCGTGGAAACTTGTAATTCCTTCACGTTTTCAGCATCAAAAGCCACAACTTCATTCGCGAATCCATCAAGCGGTTGCAAATTTTTCTGGCGCTCGGTTTGCGCTTGTGCCTGTTGTTTTTGCTGCTCGCAATATCGATCCAAGTATTTTTGTTGTGAAATTTTAGAAGCGTCTGTTCCAGTGTATTTCGCGGTTCCGTCGCAGTTCGCTGACACCGTCTGTTTGTCATTCGCTGAAATCACCATAATCAGCGAAGTCGTAATCGTGCCAAGCACGCTCGCCGCCAAAATAATCCAGATAAAAATCCTTTGGCCATTTGTAGTTTTCAGTTCAGAATATCGTCGTTTTGCCGCCATTTTTCTCACTTTCCTCGCGTTTCGCGAATTTCCTCTTTTATAATATTATACTTTTTTCGCGAATATCACGCAATCTCGTCGATCATCCGGTTGCGGCGAATGAATCGTGGCGCCGCTGCAAATTCCGTCCCGAGGAATGTGTCAATGATATCCTTCCAGACGGCTTCTTCTTCCGGATTGTCAAAAAGTTTTGCGCTGAGGGTCAAAATGTTTGCGTCGTCGTCGTGGCGGCCCCAGTAAGCGTCGTCTTTTGAAAATGCCAAAATCGCGCGAATTCCGCTGAATCGGTTGGCGGCGATCGCCATGCCCTGCCCGCTTCCGCAAATCAAAATTGCTCGAGATTCGCCGGAAGTTTGGTTTTTGTGAAATTTCGGGTCAGGCGAATAATGATTCATATCACCGATGACTTTCAGCGCCGCCGCCGCCGCAAACTGCGGGAAATCGTCTTGTGGATCCAAAGTTTTTCCGCTAATATCCTCAAAATCAATGCTCCTTTTCGCGAGATATGCCGCCACTTTCCCTTTGAGCGCAAAGCCCTGATGGTCTGAACCAAGATAAATTTTCATGCTTATGATTATAACATATGTGCTGAAATTCGCGAAAAATCAGAAACTTGCATAATGTTGGAAAATGTGATAGTATATGGAAAGTATTTTCCGCGAGAAAGTACTAAAAAATTAAAAAGGAGGTCGTAATCATGAAAGATACGACAGAAAATTTAAAATTAACACAGCAGTTTGGGCCAGATACCTTTACGCTTCATAAAACAGATAAAGGTGTTGTGGTATGCCACAAACCGCTTGCCCCCACTTGTTCACCGTGGGAGATCTCAGATCAAGCGATCGAGTCAATTGAAGCATTTACAGATGTTCCAGTTGCGCGATACGGTAGATCAGTGACTGGTGATGGCACACACGGGACAGAATTAGCAGTGTCGCGTCTCGAGAAGATCTCGTTAGTTTATTTAATTAAATTAAAGGGGTGGAAGACAGATAATGCTTCTGGCTGCGGTTTGACCGTTGCAATTGATGCGGCTAATCCGAACTACCAAAAAGTTGCAGAATTTGCTCAGAATTATCTGAGCAAATAGTACATTTCAAATAACTCGTTTTAACAGCAATGTTGAGACGAGTTTTTTCAATTAAAAAACGCGCTTTTTACGGCGCGTTTCTTTTTCGCGAATTTTTACAGTTTCGCGACGTCTGCGGTCAGTTCAACCAAGCGGTTGGAATAGCCCCATTCGTTGTCGTACCAGCTGACAACGTTGATCAAATCTCCGTCAACAACAGAGGTGGAATCAAGGTCAACAGTCGACGAATGTGGATTTCCAATGAAATCGCTGCTGACGAGTTTTTCGTCGGTCGCGTCAAGAATTCCCTGAAAATATGGTTCTTTGGCGGCTTTGCGGAACGCGTCGTTGATTTCTTCCTTGGTGGTTGGACGAGCCAATAAAACGGTCATGTCCGCAATGGAAACCACCGGTGTCGGCACGCGGAGCGACGAACCGCCAAATTTACCTTTCAGCGACGGAATCACCTCAGTTGCAGCGATCGATGCGCCGGTACTGGTCGGGATGATGTTGGTTGCGGCGCTACGCATGCGGCGTTCGTCGGAGTGTGGCGAATCGAGCAAGCGCTGGTCTGAAGTGTAGCTGTGCGTGGTGTTCATGAAGGCTTTTTTGACGCCGAATGTATCTTCCAAAACTTTCATGGCCGGCGCGATACAGTTTGTGGTACAGCTGGCGTTGCTGAAAATTTCATATTCTGCGCTGAGTTCGCCGTCGTTGACGCCGAGCACGATGGTTTTCGCGCCTTCGCCTTTGGCTGGTGCTGAGAGAACCACGCGTTTTGCGCCCGCCTCAATGTGTGCGCGAGCTTTTGCAGGATCCACAAAAAATCCAGTGGATTCAATCACAGCGTCCACACCAAGTTCGCCCCAAGGCAATTCTTTCGGATCGCGAACAGCGGTCACTTTGAAGTGCTTGCCGTCCACATTCAGCCCGTCGTCGTCGTGCGAAATTTCGTGATCCCAAATTCCGTAAGTGGAATCATATTTCAGCAAATGCGCCAGAGCTTCTGGTGTTACAAGGTCGTTGATTGCGACAATTTCCACATCATCGCGTTCGTAGGCGATCTTAAATGCATTGCGGCCAATCCGGCCGAACCCGTTGATTGCGAGTTTTTTCGTCATTTTTTATCCTTTCTCGCGAAAAACGCGAATTAAGCTTATGTTTCCATTCTACTTTTTTACGGACGGAAAATCAAGCTTGAATTCGCGAAATTATTTTTCAGCGTTTCGGTTTGAGCGAGATTTTTTCTGCGGATTGTTTCTTTTTGCGGTGGCAATTCCGGCGGCGCGGAGTTGGCTGCGGATCTTTGCGCGCGCGTGATTTGTGCCGACTTTCGCCAACCAGTCAGCTTTTGGAGCTTGGTTTTTTCGCGAAATAATTTCCACAATATCGCCGGATTTCAGTGGCGTGTCAAACTTCGCGATTTTCCCATTAATGCGAAAAGCGGTGGCGGTTTTCCCGAGTTCTGAGTGCACACGATAAGCGAAATCAAGCGGTAAAGCCCCTGATGGCATGTCAAAAATGTCCCCGCGCGGCGTGTAAACGAAAATTCTGTCTGAAAAAAGATTTAGTTTTAGCGCGTCAAAATCAACTTCTTCTCCGCTACGCAGTTTTGTGGCGGCGTCTTGAAGGTCCAAAACCCAGCGCAAATTCTCCGGCAGAGCTTCAACTGCGCCTTTTTTGTAGCGCTCGCTCGATTTGTTCGCGTCGTAATGAAAGTGCGCCGCGAGACCGTATTCCGCGAAATCATGCATTTGATGTGTGCGGATTTGAAATTCAACGATTTGTCCGTCAGGCGTGATAACAGTGGTGTGTAAGCTCTGATAGCCGTTGCTTTTTGGCCTGGAAATGTAATCTTTGATGCGCCCTGGCAGCGGTTCGTACAGCTCGTGGATCACGCCTAAAACTAGATAGCAACTCGCCATGTCGTCAACAATCACGCGCAGCGCGATCAAATCATGGATGTCGTCAATGGAATCTTTTTTGCCAAGTTTTTTGTGTAGCGAATAAACCGATTTCATGCGCCCAGAAATCTCGCCGTCAATTTTCTCTTCCGCCAGTTTTTCACGAATTTTATTTTCAACTTTATCCAGCTCTTTTCGCGAATTTCCCACGCGCGTTTCCAGCTCGTGTTTCAGATATTCATATCTGACCGGCTCAAGATAATGAAAACTCGTATCTTCAATTTCCGTTTTGACTCGCCCCATGTTCAAGCGGTCCGCCAGCGGTCCAAAAACCTCCAAACTTTCGCGAGATTTCTTCTTTTGTTTCTCTGTGGATTGGAATTCAAGTGTTCGCAAATTATGGATTCTATCCGCAAGCTTCACGATTAAAACCCGCACGTCGCTCCCTGTTGCAACCAATAATTTCATCAGCGTATCTTTTGTTTCCGGCAAATATTTGCTGACATCTTCGCGACCGGCGCGCGCTTGACCAACTTTTGTCACGCCGTCGACCAGTAATGCCACATCGTCACCAAATTTTGCGCCAACTTCTTCCGCTGTTGTGTCTGTATCTTCAACTACGTCGTGGAGCAGTCCCGCGATCACCGTGTCTCGGTCCATTCCCCATTCAAGCAAGAGTGTGGCGACATAAATTGGGTGGATGATGTATGGCTCGCCAGAGAGGCGAACCACGCCAGCGTGTTTTCCTGTTGCATATTCCAGCGCGTCCTGAACCCTCGCGAAGTCCCGCTCATCTGGGAATTTTTCGCGAGCCATTTTCAGGAAATTTTCACGATCATATGTCATATTGATCTACAATTATACGCTTTTTCGCGAAAAACGGAAGAGCTTTTCGCGTTTATTTGCGCTCAAAATATAAAAATCGCGAACGTTATTCGCGATTTTCGTTTTTGCGGAATTTAATATTCTTCGCCTGAATCCGATTCGTCCGAGTCTGACTTTTCCTTCGCGAAATCACCAGAATGCGTTTTTTCCTCTTCATCCGCAAGCTTTTTAAGTTCATCCAAATCCATATCTTTGGTCAAATCGTCGATTTGTTCCTCTGTTTGCTTTTTGAAATTCTGGACTTCGTCGTAAACTTTCGCGGCTTCCTCGGCGGCGGCGGTTGACTGAGATTTCGCCTCGTTCGCTTTCGTCATTATGGTTTTTATGATGTCCTGAGCGCTGTTAAACTGGCTGACTTTGTGGTTTGTCGGCGGTTCTTTAATGAACTCGTCAGCTTCTCGTGGAATCGAAATTTCCGGCAAATGTTCGCGAATTGTATCATCAATGGCGCGCAGAATTTTTGACGCAGCTTCTGTTGCTCTGCGTAAAGTTTGGTCAAATTCTTCGGTGTAAGTCTTGATAAAAACGTCTTTTTCTGGGTCGTTTTCAGCAGGTTTTTCCTCTACGATCGGCATATTTTCAATCGCCAAATTCTGCAAATCGTCCGTTGCTTCAGCGGTTTTTTCTTCCTCTTTTGGAGCTTCTGGTTCTGTGGGCAGCCCAAGATTTGGCGCAGAAAATGCGGCGAGCGGATCAAAAGCCGGCTCAATCTTTTTCCTTCGGCGAATTTTTTCAAGATCACCAACAATAGAATCATCTGAAGTGTCAATCGTGTCATTAGCAACAATTTTCTGCGTTCCACCAGTTCCAGGAACGATATTATCAATATCCATCCCAGCCAAAGGATCGCCAAGAATAGCGTTTTCCTGCTCTGGAATGTTTATTGCTGCCTCTGTTGTAGCGTCATTTTCTGACGGCGCCGGAATGTCCATTATTTGCCCACCTTTCATTAAAATCTAGTGCAATCTTAACAAATATTTCGTTTAAGCGCAAGCATTTTCGCTGATTTTAGCCGCGTTTCGCGAATTTTCTAATGCGACGAATCACGCTATTTTCGGTCTTGTATTTGCGTAATTGTCCGCGAATTTTCACTTCTGCCAAATCAACTGCGCTCTGCGGATCCTGCCCAGCTTCTTTCGCGATCAGTTCCTTGCCCGGCAGAGATAAAAGAATATTTACGCCAAATTTCTCCGGAGTTTTCGTGTCCAATTCTTCCACGCGGACCTCAGCGCGCGCACTTTCGCGAACTTTTTTCGGAATGTAATCAATAAGTTTTTCAATCTTTCGCGAAACATAACCCCTGTTCGCTTCGCTCAGTTTAAAGTTTGTCCCGGTAATTTCGTAATTCAAAGATTTGCTCATGTCGTTCCTTTCTTTGGGTTTGATTATGTTCCAATTATAGCAAAAAACTTGTGCTTTGTTAAACTTTACTTTATTCGCGAAAGTGTTATTATAATCTCATCGCGTTCATTTCGCGAAATTAAATGGGAAATCCCATTAGCACGGAGGATGAAAAATGACTCAGATAATTTACGTTCCGGAATTAGAATCACGCAATTTCTCAAACCGCGAATTATTTCAAGAAATCAACCACGAAATTGACCCGGCGCAAGCTGTACAAATTCTGATTTTTGAACAGAAAATGACATTTGGTTATATTGACCGATATATTAACACTGTTCACCGGAGAGCGGACGGGACGATTGATGAATTGAGATTTGTCGTTGTGAGAGATGAAGGTCAAAATCGCGAAGGTGCGTTTGCCGCGCTTAGAAGCGAATTTCAAAAATTGATCGCAAAAAATCCTCATCATTATGGTTTTCGCGAAGATTTTTTTCCGAAAAATATGGGTATTTGAATCCAAAAAGCGCCTCAAACCGAGGCGCTATTTTTTATGGGAATTGGCGAGAACCTAGATTTCTTCCGCTCCGCCCATGAATTGCCTGAGGACTTTCGGTATAACCACATTTCCCTCTGCGGTTTGATTGTTTTCAATGATCGCGATCAGCGGGCGTTCGGAGCTGGCTGTTGCGTCGTTTGTGTTTGCGAGCTCAACTGTTCCGTCAGTGCGGCGAACGCGAGTTTTCATCGCGCGGGTCTGAAAATCACCGATGAAGTCTGCGGTGTGCGTCTCGCGATAAGCGCCTTTGCCGTCGTTTTGGCCTGGCATCCAAGCCTCAATATCCACGCCGCTTGCGTTCGGTCGGCCAATGTCAAAGGTGCATTTTCGGAGAACGCGGTATGGCAATTCAAGCGCATTCATGATGTATTCTTCCACTGCAATCATGAACAAATGCTCGGACCAGCTCTGTTCTTTTGTGCAAAAAACTTCCATTTCCATTTTGTTGAACTGGTGCAAACGCATCATCCCGACCATGTCTTTTCCATAAGTTCCGGCTTCGCGGCGGAAAGCCGTTGTGTAGCCGAGATAGCGCAAAGGCAGATCGTTTTCGCTCAAAATTTCGCCAATATACATCGGTGAAAGCGTGTGCTCCGCGCTTGCGTTCAGCCACAAATCTTCCTCTTCAAGCTTGTAGGTTTGCTCGGTTTTGTTGAGCCGACCGGTTGCTTCAAAAACGTCGGTTTTCGCGACAGCTGGCGGTAAAGTGAAAATGAACGGCTTTTCGCTGACTTCGCCGCGGATCTCATCTGGCAAGGTTTCGCGAATTTCGCGAATTTTCGCCGGATCCGACAAAGTGTTGATGATGAATTGCCATAGAGCAAATTCAAGGCGCGCCAAATCGCCCTTGATGTAAAGAAATCTCGATCCGGCAGTTCTGACGGCGCGCTCGCTGTCCAACCAACCTTTCGTCTCCGCGATTTCCGCGTGGTTTTTCACTGGAAAATCAAATGCTGGGATTTCACCAACTGTTTTTTCTACGACGTTTTCGTCCTCTGTTAATCCGACCGGAACGTCATCCCGCGCCATGTTCGGCCAGAGTTTGAGCTCAGCTATGAAATCATTTTCGCGAACTTCCAACTCGCCTTCAACGATAGCTAAATTCTCTTTGATCTCTTTTCCTGTCGCGATCAGTTCAGGGGTTGGTTTGCCGATTTTCTTGATCTCAGCGACATTTTGGTTGCGTTTTTCGCGAAAATCTTCCGCTTCTGCTAATTTCTCGCGGAATTTTTCATCCAAATCCAATAAATTCTCAATTTTAAGATTTTTATATCCTTTGTTTATTGCATTTTGCTGGACTTTTTTCGGTTCTTCGCGTGCTAATTTTATATCAAACATATGAATATAATAATAAAAAATCGTGAAAAACTCAAATTTTGACATTATCACGAAAAGAGGATAATATATTTTTAAGTCGTGAAATATACATGATTTAGAACATTTTAAGATTAAAACGTATGTTTCTCTCGAAAAATGGAGGTGTTTTTTGTGAAAAAAAGAATTGAAAATGACGCGTTTATTGATGAATATGTTGGAATATTGGAAAATATTTCAGATGTGATTTTGTGCGGCGCAACCAAGCGAACGAAACACGAACTTTCTGAAGAATCGGCGAAAATTAGGCGATATGTGTATTCAAAAAATTGCACTCACGCCGAACTGTTTCAAACGGTCATTATGGAAAATCGCGTAGTTAATTTTCCGAAATTCTGGGAAAATATTGAGGGAATGTTTCCCGAAATTGCCGCAGAATATAACGGAAAATGGTTTAAAAAAAGCTTTGGTGGAAAGCTTGAAAAACACTGCGTTCTACGACAGAGAATGCGCGCTACTTGCAATTATCCAGGCGCAAATCAGCGGTGATTGTAGCTGTAATAACTTCAATAGAAATATAATCTGCACGCGCGCAGAATATATCTAGCGTAAACATTTGTTTTAATTTGCGCTCCTGCCTGCTGGGAGCGTGTTTTTATTTCCGATTTTGCCCAGAGTTTTTGTTGCGATTTCGCGAACGCTTGCGCTGATTTCCAGAAAAAAGTGGCTTGTCGAGACCAGATTTTTTAATGGCTTTCTCAGCCTGTTTTTTCGCGAATTCTGGTGCCGAGCTCGCTGGTCGCAGGACGATTTCAGCTTCTGTTGTTTCATTTTCGGCGGTTTTGGCGCGGTTTGGAAAGAGTTTTGGGTTTTTATTTGCCAGTTCCCCAGCAGATTCCGCAGATGCAGCGGCTGCCGCAATAAGAGATCCCAAATCAGCGGTTTTCAATGTTGATCCAGAATTTTTCACGGAATGACTTTTCTGCGGCGAGTTCGGATTTCTTGGCATTGAAGGATTGTTTGTTTTTGCGAATTTTGCGACGGATTCGTCGTGTTTTGCTTCTTTTTCTGAGTTTCCAAATGAGTTGAAATTGAGATTCGCGAATGGATTTTGCGACCCAGCTGTTCCGTCCGGCGAGATGACTTTCCCACCGCTCACGTTGCCAATTTTTTCAGCGCGCGCAAAAGATTTCTGCGCGGATTTACTCTGTAAATTGATTGGCGGTGTGATTTGCCCGGCGATCATTTTTTCAATTTCTTCGCGTGGTTTCGCGAATTTTTGACGCGTGTTCTCGATGATTTGCGGCAAATAATCAACTTGGCTCGGCGGAAGTTTCAGCGTTGTTCCGGAAAATGCCGGATTTTTCTCGCCGTTAATCATCATGCTGGCGACAAAACTTCGGTTGCTCATCTGTAAAATATCTTGAGATTCAAACTGTGGCGCGAACTGTTGCGCGAGCAGGGGTGCGTCCTCTGGTGAGACGCGCATTGAGATCATAGTGCCAACGTTGCCAAAAACCGCGGCGCGCACGGCGTCCGGCATCTGTGAAACGTATTGGTTTGCGACGGTTAAATTGAGGCCGTATTTTCGCGCCTCTGAGAGAATAACGGCAAACGAATCGGTCGCGAAGTTCTGAAACTCGTCAACGTAAAGATAGAACGGACGGCGGTCTTCCACGCGCGCAATGTCGCTGCGGCTCATCGCGGCCAGCTGAATTTTTGTCACCAAAAAACTTCCGAGAACGCTCGCGTTGTCTTCCCCAATCAAGCCTTTGCTGAGGTTTACGATCAGGATTTTCCCTTGGTCCATCATTTCGCGAATGTTAAATGACGATTTTGGCTGACCGATGATGTTTCTAATGATCGGATTTGCGACAAAAGCGCCAACTTTGTTTAAGATTGGGGCGATGGCTTCTGCGACGAATTTGTCCTGCCAGCTCGAAAATTCCACGCGCCAGAATTGTAAAACGACGGTGTCTTTTACCTCATTTAGAACTTTTTCGCGAAAAATCTTGTCCGTCAGCATTCGCGTAATGTCAAGCATTGTTGTGTCTGGATATTCAAGAAGCGCGAGGATTGTGTAGCGCAAAATATATTCCAGACGCGGCCCCCAGCTGTCGGCGAACATACGTTTCAAAACGCCAATGATTTCCGAGGAAATGTTGTTTCGCATGGCGGGATCTGTGATTTCCATCGGGTTGAAGCCGAGCGGAAACGCGGTGTCGGCCGGGTTGAAATAAACCACGTCCTTGATTCGCGAAGGCGGGACGAATTTCAAGTTGTCAATCGCGAAATCGCCGTGCGGGTCGATGATCGCGTAGCCTTGGTTGTGGAAAATATCCGACAACGCAAGGAGTTCCAAAAGGCCTGATTTTCCGGTTCCAGTCTGGCCGATGATATAAACGTGGCGCCCGCGGTCGCTGCGACGGATGCCGAATTGCTGGTTTAATCCGCGAAAATTCGTCACACCAAAAGCTGAGATCTCGGAATCTTTCGCCGCGTCGCCCACGATCAACGGAAGTTTTGTTGGTGGTTCGGCGGTCTTTGAATTCGCCCAAACTACGTTTGGCGTTTCCACGTTTGTGTGTGGTAAATGGAAAACAGACGCCAGTTCTTCAATGTTCAAAATATATCCATCCGTCTCTGGGAATTTTCGCGAAGTGTAATTCACCAAATCCTCGCGCTTCAATGAAGTTTCGCGAAGTTTGAATCCGTTCAAATTAGTGCTATTAAACTGTTTGAAGGCGCCAGCGATCGCGTTCAATTGAATGCGTGCGGCGTTTTGATCGCTGCCGAGATATGCGAGGCGGATTTTCACCGCGTACGCCAGTTTCTGTGATTTTTCACCGACAGCTGCGATTTTCGCTTTCGTTTTTTCGCTGAGCTCGACGGTTTTTTCGCCACCGGTAGCCTCAGGTGGTTTCCAGAGAGCTTCAAGAACCTGAATTAAATACGCGCCAAAACCGGAAGTTGATTTTGTGCCGGCGCCGCTTTTTAATCGCGAAGAATACCGCGCGCTTCTTCCCTGCCAATCGTCTGAAATTGGGCGCACCAAAACCTGTACCCAGATTTCTTCGCTCTTGACATTTAGTTTTGAAAGTGCCGCTGTGATGCCAGCTAGCGGGTCAACTTCAAAGCTCGCGAAAGTTTTGATTGGCAGAAATTCGTTGTCGGTGAGAATTAGTTCGCTGGTCGCGATGACAGGATGAATCCCGCTGTTTGTGGCTGCATAATCATTTGAAGCTTCGTGGATTTGGACCGTTGGATACTGTGCGTAAATCTGCCCTTCAACGAAATTTTGTAGATGCTTTGGGACGCGCACGTAAAAGCGAATCTGTTCGTCCACGCTGGCAATTTCAAATGACAAATGCTCCTGAATTCCACCACTGATGCGCAACTCTTTCGGGTCGCGCAAAATTCCGTGCAAACTCGCAAAAAGTTGCTCTGCCGCCAACTCTTTTTTGTCGTTATTTCGCGGAATTTCCAGCGCGAGCAGAACATAATCGTAGCTGTCAATCCCGCCTTCCGCTTTGCGGTAATTTCGCCATGTCAAAAAACCGAGGATGGCTACAACTGGCACCCAAACATACCACTGGATAAGAAAGGCAAAAATAAAATCCATTTCGCTTACGATTTTACCACAGTTTTCACGAAAAATCACTCTAATTTCGTCAAATAAAAAAAATCGGAAAAAATATTCGCGAATTTTTATAAAACTTTAATTAGTTTGCGTTTTCCGCCAGCCCGTATTCGCCTTTCGCGACGCGTTTGAACTGCGGTTTGCTCTGTAAATACAGCAAAATCGTGGCTTCGCGGACTTCGCGAACTTTCAGCGTTTCGCGAACGATATCTTCGCGTTTCATCGGGCCTTTTTCGCGGAGAATTTCCTCGATGATGTCGGTGATACTGCCCTTTTTATAGCCCCATTCTGCCAGCGCATAAATTCCGCGGCCGATCAGCACGAAGCGCGCATCTTTGATCAGCTCGTTGTGAATCGCTTGGTCGGTGATTTTGTTGCGCTTGAAATCTGCTCCCTTCACAGCTTTCGCGATCTCTGAAAAGTGCATGCTTTTTTCGCCGCCGTTTTTCATGACGATATAAATTTTGTCGCGAATGTTTTTCGGGTTGACGGCCGGGTTTTTCGCGAGACCCCAGAGACCATTCAGTTCAGCGACCAATTTTGAAACGCTTGCAATTGCAGTGGCTTCAACCGATGTTTCGTATTTTTCCAGTTTACTGTCGGCGACGCGCGCAAAAAGTCCGTCCGCGTCAACAGGGTCTTTGTTGGTTTTCAGTGAAGACACAATTTCATCGACGGCTTTTTTGATGGTTTTTTCATCCCCGCGATCCGTCAAAGCAACTGCTTGGAAATAGCGGTCATTTTCAGAAGTAACAATGGTTTTTTCACTGATTTCTGCGAGAAAATTCACGGCGCCTTTATCATTTGAGCCTTTGCCGGTGAGCTGCTCAGCTGTCGTTTCCAGTCTAGCGATTCGGCCATTTCCCGCCAAAAACGCCACCAATGTTCGCTCAGCCTTCGCGAAAGATTCGTTATGGGTTTTTTCGAGCTGAATTTTCGCTCGCATCAGAGTCGCTTTTTCAATTTGGCGAACGCGTTCTCTGGTGATTCCCATGCTTTCACCGACTTGTTCCAGTGTTTCTTTTGCGCCTTTCAGCCCAAATCGGCGCTCAACAACTTCTCGCTCTCTTTCGCGATCAATCGATTTAAGTATTTCTTCTGTCGCTGCTTCAATCTGTTTTTTGTGGTCGCTAACGATTTCTGACATTATTTTCTCCTTTG
This sequence comes from uncultured Candidatus Saccharibacteria bacterium, assembly GCA_964292495.1. Lineage (GTDB taxonomy): Bacteria > Patescibacteriota > Saccharimonadia > Saccharimonadales > Saccharimonadaceae > CAXYVX01. Next base: position 587 of record CAXYVX010000016.1, on the reverse strand, counting down.
GTACTGTTTTCGCGAAAAAGCGAATAATCATATTAAATTAACTTCTTTATCCCACACAATTTAATTCTGATCTATATCTTACTTTTTTTTGCCTTATGAGTCAAGGCTTTTTCGTAAAATTCGCAAGATCGTCAATCTTATGTTTATTATGCTCATGTTTTCCCGAAAAATCAAGTCTTAAAAAAACGCATAAAGATGATTATGTTTGACAAAGCCCATCACAGAGGCTAGAATTTTATGTAAGCGAGAAATTCGCGAAAAAATCGTTCTTTTGAACTGGAAAGAGGTTTAAAATGGAATCTGCGGAGAAAAAAGTTTTGCCACCACAAATTTCTGAAATTGGAATTTGTTTAGGTCCATTTTCACCAAGTCAGGCGCGCCGCGCAAGCGATTTATATGGCAGTGATCCACGTATATATTTGATCGATCAGATCAGCAAGTTCTTACAATTAGAAATAATGGATGCGGACGATGAAGCCGAGTTTTATGGCGCAGACATGCACATAGATTTACTATGGGATGATTTTCTTAATGACGTTCGCGACGATTGTAATGATTTCGGGGTTGAGAATTCCGAAATATTGTGG
>CAXYVX010000015.1:0-18160 GCA_964292495.1 uncultured Candidatus Saccharibacteria bacterium | reverse complement strand
ATGCGTCCCGCGTCCTGTCGGCGAGCGGTGTCGCGCTGTGAGCGCTGCAATGCTGGCAAAGCCAAGAAGACCACGAGGAAGATAAGGCCTGCGATTGCGAGGACCAAAGCAACTTCAATGATGGTGAAGCCTTTTGCGTCTTTTAATTGTTTTTTGATATTTTGCTTCATGTTTGATTCCCTCCCAATGAAGATTAAGTTTTACTTTATCAGTTTAGCATTATTAAAATAAAAGCGCAAGCGTTTTTATTAAACATTCTTGCGCTAGTTTTTCACAGTTTCTCCCTAGGATGACGCGGATTGCGCCGAAGATGTCAAAGCGTAAATCGGGACAAGAACCGCAAAGACGATGAAGGCAATCATTCCGCCCATGAGCACCATCAAAATCGGCTCAATCATCGTGCTGATCGCGGAGATGGCGGCGTCAACTTCTTTATCGTAATAATCCGCAACTTTTCCAAGCATGGCGTCAATTCCGCCAGACTGCTCGCCAATTTTTGACATTTGCCCCACAAACGGGAGAATATATTCTTCCCCTGCCAAACCTTCGCTGAGCGGCTTTCCGTTCTTGACTTTTTCGCGAGCGCGCATGACTTCTTCCTTAATGACGACATTATTAACCGCGTCGCCAGAGATTTTCAAAACTTCCAACATCGGCACACCTGACGACAGCAAAGTTTGAGCGGTTCGCGAAAAACGCGCCATGTAAAGTTTGCGGAAAAGCTGTGCGAACGGCCACATATTGAGTTTGAGACTGTCCCATGCTTTTCGCCCGCTTTCCGTCTGAATCCAGCGGCGCAGAACGAATATTCCGACAGCAAACGCAGCGATAATGAAATACCAGAAATTCATCAGGAATGTGGTGATGCCAACCAAAATGATCGTCTGGATTGGCAGCTCTTGGTGCATTTCCCCATAAAGCATCGCGACCTGAGGGACGAGAGAAACGAGCATGAAAATAATCACGAAAATAATCACCGCCAAAACAATCGCTGGGTAATACATTGCGCCCTTGATTTTACTCATCATGTCAGCATCGTGCTCTTCCTGATCCGCCAGCCGTTCCAGAGATTTGTCCAAAGTACCGGCGGTTTCACCTGCGCGAACCAATGCAACATAAACTTGGTTGAAAACTTTCGGATATTTCGCGAAAGCATTTCCCAAGCTTGAACCGCCGTTAATGTCCGACGAAATTCCGCCGACAATCGCTTTCAAAGCTCGGCTCTGCGTCTGCTCCTCAACGGTCGCGAGAGATTGTGCCAAAGGCAAGCCCGCGTTTAACATGGTGCTGAGCTGTCGCGTGAAAATCACTCTGTCTTTCGCGGAAACTCGCGAACCAAAGCTCGAAAAAAACGATCCTCCATCCCCTGCCGGGGAAATGTCCAATGGCACGATGTTCTGCGCCATCAAGGATTTTGCTGCGTCAGCTTCACTGTTCGCACTGATTGTTCCGCGCGTAATCTTTCCGCTGCTAGTATCGCGAGCTTTATAACTGAACATTGTCGCCATTTTAACCTCTCATCATCCTTTCCATTTCTGTCAGATCCACCGCGTAATTTTTCGCTTCGTCATACGTGATTTGTCCGCTCTGTACCAAGTTCACAAGTGTTCGGTCCATGCTCTGCATTCCTTCGTCAGATGAAGTTTGAATGACGTTGTCAAGCTGATGCGATTTTCCTTCGCGAATGATGTTTCTGACCGCTGAATTTGCGATCAAAATTTCCGATGCGACAATTCGGCCTCCACCGATGGAAGGGATCAAACGCTGAGCCATAATTGCTTGCAAGATGTTCGCCAACTGCGCCTTGATTTGCGGCTGCTGATGTGGCGGGAAAACGTTAACCATGCGGTCAATTGACTGCGAGGCACTGTTGGTGTGAAGTGTCGCGAAAACCAAGTGTCCAGTCTCCGCAATCGTAATTGCCGCAGAAATCGTTTCAAGATCGCGCATCTCACCGATCAAAACCACGTCCGGATCTTCGCGAAGAGCTGATCGCAAAGCCGCGTTGAATGAATATGTGTCGTAGTGGACTTCACGCTGAACAATCACCGAGCGTTTGCTCTTGTGCGTGAACTCAATTGGGTCTTCAATGGTGATAACATGAACGGCTTTTTCGGTGTTAATCTTGTCAATTAAAGCCGCAAGTGTGGTTGATTTTCCACTTCCGGTTGGGCCAGTCACGAGGACAAGTCCGCGAGGGTAATTCGCGAAGTTTTCCACCACTGTCGGCAAACCAAGTTCGGTCACGGTTTTGATATCGTTCGGGATGAGACGAAGCGCCGCCGCGATGTTTCCCCGCTCATGGAACGCGTTAACTCGGAAACGGCCAAGTGTGCCAAAAGCAAACGAGAAGTCAAATTCTTTGTCTTTTAATAAAATCTGTTGCTGATCTTCGTCAAGAATCCCAAAAACCAACCTCTCAACAGCTTCGGCATCAAGAACTGGCGTGTTCGCGATCGGCCCTAGCGAACCATCGATTCTGATCATTGGCGGCAAACCAACTTGCAAGTGCAAATCCGAGGCATTCTGGTTGATGACCTCTTGTAATAACATTTCTATTCTGACTTCGTTCATATCCCTCCCTATTTTCCTAAAACCATTTTAGCAAACTTTCGTTAAATCACAAGCGCAATAAAAGCCGGAATTTTCTCCCGGCTTTTTACGTTTTTTCGCGAAAAACTAACTTCCGCTAAGCACACATTTATTGACAGCCGTCGCACATCGTGAAATCTGCTGGGTCAATCGGCGCGCTCGGAACGCCCTTTTTGCGCGCCTCTTCATCTGTAAAACTTTGCGCTTTTTCCAACATTTCATCCAAAAAATTCAGCTGCTCGTCAACCGACGCAGATCCATCTTGCATTTTTTCGCGAATTCTTGATTTAATTTCTTCCATTTTCATTCCTCCCTGTTATTTTATAAGCCGCGCGTTAAATAGTATTTTTCGCCAGAAGTTCTCGCTTCGTCAATTTCACCGAGCGGAAGCACGTAAATTTCATAATTCGCGAAAGGTTCTGGAAATGCGCCATATTTTTTCGCAAACAATTCAATCGCCGTATCACGCGCAATTTCATCGCCGATTTTCGCGAAATTTTCCACCACAACACACTTCAAATTCGGCAAGCGATCATCAGTAAAAACCGCAAATGTAGCTTCTCCGCCGCGCTCGATGTTTCGCGAATGATTCGCTTTTTCCGCGCTGAACCAATAAATGTTTTCGCCGTCGCTCGCAAAATGCAGCGGCGCGAGTTTTGGCTGGGAATTTTCATCGGTCGTCCCCAAGGTGCCAAACAAAACTTCATCTAAAATTTTTTTCACATTTTCCATATTTCCTCCTTAAATTTCGCGAATTATTTTGTCGTATTCACTTCATAACTAGTGTTTGTGCTTTCAAAGAAATTCACAAGTTCGAGCGTGTCATTTGCGGTTGCCAGCCATTTTGCTGGATTTTCAACATTGAATTCTTTCTCAAAACCAAGCTCTTCCAAGCGACGATCTGTCATGAATTCAACATATTGATTGACGTAATCGGCGTTCAGCCCAAGAATTCCTTGCGGCAACATGTCTTTATTGTAAGCTTTTTCCAGCTCCACCGCTTCCACAATAATGTCGCGGATTTCTTTCGCGAATTCTGGTGTTTGCAGATCAGGATTTTCTTCAAGAATCGTCAAAAGCAGGTTGATTCCAAACGTCAAATGCAGATTTTCGTCGCGCGTGATCCAGTCAAGCAGTGTGCCAACATTTCTGAGAAGTTTGCGGCGGCGAAAACTCATTCCCACCATAAATCCGCTGTAAAACCAAATTCCTTCCAGCACAATGTTATACGCAACGAGACTTCGCACAAAATCTTTTTTGCCTTCGGTTGTGGAAATATCAATTCCATTCAAAACTTTCGCGAGATATTTCATCTGAAAATCGCTTTTGTCGCGCAATGATTTTTTGCCCTGCCCGGCTGCGTAAATTTCACTGCGATCAAACGGAAAAGTTTCAATGATATATTCAAACGTCATGAAATGATTGGCTTCTTCCCACATCTGTTTACTGAGATAAATGTGCGCTTCCGCCGCGTTAATGTATGGATAAATCCCGAATGCCAGCGACTTGTTGATCAAAAGTTCGTTCGGATTCAAGTAGCTCACAACCGTTTTCAACGCGTTTTTTTCGTCGTCCGTGAGTTTCGGAAAATCGCTCAAATCCTGCACCAACTGAACCTCGTTCGGAAACCAAGTGTTCGCGACAGCCTGGTTGTAAAGGTCAAAAGCCCAGGGGTAGCGCACTGGTTTCATTGACAATCCGTCGCGAAGTCCGGACCCCAAAATTCCTTTCGGGCGATCAATCGCTGCCGTATCAAACTGCTCCTTCGCGATGCCTTCCGCGATTTTTTTACCAATCGGATTTTTCGCGAAAATCTCTGCGTTTCGCGTCTCTTTTTCCACGCGCGACATTTTTTCGGCTAATTTTTCGCCATTATTCGTCGTTGCGCCCGCTTGCTTTTTTGTCATATTCCCCCTTTTCTTATTATTAAATTTTAAGTTTGTTATCAAATTTTCGCGAAACCAAACCCGCGCCTGTTCGCCACCCGAACTTTCGTCGCGTCTGGTTTTTCAGTGATTTGCTCAGATTGATGGCGCGGCTGAACATGTAAATAATATGTAGTTTTCAGCCCCGTTTCCCAAGCTTTCATGTAAATTTTCTCGTATTCGTCGATGTCGCGGCTGCTCAAATACATGTTTCGCGAAATCGCCTGGTCAACCCATTTTTGCGCGCGCGCCGCAACATTTATAAACGCGTCTGGCGGCAACTGGAAACTCGTCAGATAAACTTTTTTCAGTTCGTCCGGCAAATCCATCCCCTGAATATCACCTTGATTTATCAAGAGTTCGTCATGAAGATCATCCCATTTTCCTAAGAGCTTCATTTCGCGAACCAAGTTTTTATTCACTTCCAGAAACTTTCCATTCAATGTGTTTCGCGAAAAAATCTGAGAAAATTCGGGGTCAATTCCCGGAGTCGTTCCAGCAATGTGCGCAATGTTCGCGGTCGGCGCGATGGCCATGAGCGTGGCATTTCGCATGCCTTTTTTGACTTTCGCGCGCAAAACATCCCAATCCATTTCCGATTTTCGCGAAACTTTCGTCTCTGTTTTTCGCGAAGAATCAAGATTTTTTAATGTATCAATCGGCACCAAGCCTTTGCTCCAACCAGAATTCGCGAAATCAGGATAAATTCCGCGTTCAGCCGCGAGATTCGCGCTTTCATCAATCGCGAAATACGAGATTTTTTCCGCCAACATATCCATTAAATCAGCCGCGGCTTCGTCGCCGTATGAAAGCCCAAGTTTTTCAAGAACATCTGCAAAACCCATCATTCCGAGCCCAAGCGCGCGAGCATCGTGGTCCGAGCGCATCGCTTCTTCAACCGGCGTTTTCGTGATGTCAACCAAATTGTCCAGCTGGCGAATTGCCGCGCGCGTGGCTGATTCCAGTTTCGCGAAATCCCAAGTTTTTTGGTCTTCGTCCAGGAAAGCTGCGAGATTTATGCTGGCGAGATTGCACGTCGCGATATGTTCGCGATCCTGCGGCAAAGTGATTTCCGTGCATAAATTGCTCAGGTGAATCGTCCCAGTGTTGTTATTCAGAGCGCGGACATTGATCGCGTCTTTCCAGGTCAACCACGGATGAGAAGTGGCTTGGAGACTCATCAAAATCTGCCGATATTGCTCGCGCGCCGACACTTTTTCAAAGGATCGCAATTCGCCGTTTTCAGCTTTTTTCGCGAATTTTTCATACGCTTGCGAAAAATCTTCTCCGTAAAGTTCGGTCAATTCTTCGGTTTCCGCCGGATCAAAAAGATACCAATCTTCGTTTTTCTGAACGCGTTTCATAAATTCATCGCTGATAAAAACAGCTGTGTTCGCGAATCTTGTCCGTAAATATGGGTCGCCGGAATTCTGCCTGAGATCCAAAAATTGAGGGAAATTCAAGTGCCAGTTTTCGAGGTAAAGCGCTGCTGCACCAGCTTTTTTGCCTTTTCGCGAAACCGCAAACAGCGCCGTGTCAACCATTTTCATGAACGGAATTGGACCTGTGCTTTCGGTGTTTGTGGTTTTGACAGGAGATCCGGCGGCGCGGAGTTTGGTGAATCCGATGCCAATTCCGCCAGTTCCCTTCGCGATGAACATGGTGTTTTCAACCGTCTTCGCGATCGCTTCCATATCATCGTCAACATTGATCACAAAACAGTTGCTGAGCTGCGGGAAATTCGTCCCGGCGTTGATTCTCGTGCTGCCGCCCGGAACATATTCCAGCTTGCTCATGTGATCGTAAAAATCAAGTGCAGCAGAAGTTGGATCTTTTTCATTTAAGCTGAGCCCCATCGCGATTCGCATGTGCGTCCACTGAGGCAATTCCACCGGAGTCACGCCATTTCTCAGCGCATATCGGCTCAAATTCGTCATCACGCCGAGATATTTACTGAGTTCATCTCGTGCTGGAACCAGATTTTTCGCGAGCTTTTTCAAGTCAAATATTTCCGACATTCGAGGGTCAAGAATATCATTTTTCACATTTTCGCGAATAAATTTCGGGAAATCCGCGGTGTATTTTTTCGCGAAAAATTCTGCCGCGTCAGCTCCTTCCGCCGGCCCACCCAAAATTTCGCGATAAATTTTACCAAGAAAAAGTTTGGCAGCAATTCGGTCATAATCCGGGTCGTTTTGAATGTTTTCAAGAGCGGACTGAATCGCCGTTTCGCGAATTTGCTCCTCTGTAATTCCGTCAAACAACATCAAATTTACGCCTTGCGCAACTGTCGCTGTCATCGCGAGCGCATTCGGCAAACCTTTCGCAGCAAACAAGATCTCCTTGTTGATTTCGCGAGACATTTTCTTTAATTTTTCTCCACTCTCACCTTTTTTCGCGTTATGCGAAAAAACATCGGTTCCTCCCGACATAAGCCCTCCTTAAATCTGCGCTTGGTTTTTATGTTAATACCATCCGATCCCGCCGCCAAACATCGGCTGACCGGTCGAGCGTTTGATGAAAATTGTAGTTTTCTATTGAACGCTTTGGCACGTAATATGATATATTTAGTGCTTACAATTAACTATACTACGCTATATGTATGTAAGTCAAGACTTTTTGTCAATAAAATGCTTGTGATTTTTACAACTAGAAATTCACCTTAAAAATGCGATTATCAAAAAATCTCGCGGAAATTCACCACGAGATTTCAAAAATATTTCGCGAATTTACGCCAAGTTGCTCGCGACGCGGTTGACTTCCTCGATGGTGGTCATGCCGTTTAGCGCCTTGAAAAATCCGTCGGCGTGCATCGGGATCATACCCTGAGCTTCCGCCATGCGCTGAACTTGGCTGGACGTGGCGTGTTTGATGACGAGCTGCTGAATTTCTTCCGTCATTTCAATGACTTCATAAAGCCCCATTCGCCCCTTATATCCGCCCGGCGACTGCGCAGTTTCCTTGCCTTTTGCGAGCGTGAAACTTGGCGCGTTCGCGAGCGGCAAAGAATCATAACCGAGATCTTGACCAACCGCGGCAACATCTGCTGCTGTTTTTGGCAACCACTGACCGACACTATCGCGAATATTTTGCGTTTGCAATTGATTTGACTGATAAAAAGTCTTGTCATTCGCGACTTTGCGAACCAAGCGCTGGCCAATGATCGTGTTGACTGTTGAGGCGATCAAAAACGGCTCAATATCCATGTCCAACAGGCGCGGCAAAATACCGGCGGCGGAGTTGGTGTGGAGCGTGGAGAACACAAGGTGGCCAGTCAAAGCGGCCTGAACAGCAAGGTTTGCGGTCTCGTTGTCGCGAATTTCCCCGACCAAAACCACATCCGGGTCCTGGCGCAAAATTGACCTTAATCCGCTCGCAAAAGTTAGGCCAACCGCCGGATTAACTTGAATCTGATTGACGCCCGGCATTTTGTATTCAACCGGGTCTTCCAAAGTGACAATATTGATTTCTTCGCTGAAAATTTCCTGAACCAAAGCGTAGAGCGAAGTTGATTTTCCCGAACCGGTCGGCCCAGAGGTCAAAATCATGCCATTTGGTTTCGCGACTCCTTTGCGAATAGTGCGGAGCGAACGCCCGACATAGCCCATTTCTTCGAGCTTGAACGACGAGCCGGATTTATCCAGCAAACGAATCACGACTTGCTCGCCCCAAACCACCGGCGAAATTGCAATACGAAGGTCAACTTCTTTGTCGCCAACCATCACTGTAAACTGACCGTCCTGCGGCTTGCGGTGTTCATCGATTTTCAGGTTGCTAAGAATTTTAATTCGCGAAATCAGCGCTGCTTCAATGCTCTTTGGCAGATTCATGATGATTCGCAAAACACCGTCAATTCGCGCGCGGACAATAAGTTTATCTTCGAGCGGCTCAATGTGAATATCCGATGCGCGAGCGCGCTGGGCATATTCAAGCAGCTGGTTCAAAATTTTACTGATTGGAGAATCCTGGACAATTGCTTTGGCTCGGTTACCCTCATCCATTTTAGCCGAAGCATTTCCTTCGGCGTCGGCCAAAGTGTCGTCAAGATCAACATGATACTGCGAAAGCACGTTGTTGATACCGGATTCGCTAGCCATATAAACTTTGATTGGCCGGCCGATTGCGTTTGACAAAAAGTCCTGGGCCTGAATGTTTCCCGCGTCAAGCATCGCAACCGCAAGGCGCCCCTGAACTTCGTCATTTGTTTCACCGATTGGCACAGCCATAAAGCGCTGAGCGGTGTCAATTGGCAGCAAAGCAAGAACCTTCGTATCAATAATTGCGTGAGACAAATCAACATATGGCATGCCTGAAGCCTTTGCTGTTGCCTCTGCTAATTGTTCCTCATTTACAATTTCCTCAGATAAAAGATAGGAAAACAATGGTTTGCCGGCCGCTTCCGCCTTTTTCGCCGCTTCTTTAATTTGAACATTTGAAACAATGCCCGCATCAATCAGAGCGGATTCAACTTTTTCCTGGATCTCCTGAGTTAGAACAGCCATTAGTTCCCTTGGCTATTAAGAAATGGACTGGAATTATCTGTATTACCAATATTTGCCGGAAATGCCGGACTTACAGCTGACGAATTGAAAACACTGTCCGGAACCTTTCCGGCGTCTGAGTTGATTAAAGTCGCCGTCGGAATTGTTTGTAGATTCTGATTTGGTGGCGGCAAAAGAGCATTTACAGTAAAGAAACTGATCAGTCCAACCACAATTACAATAACGGCGATTAGCGCCCAATCTTTACTTTTCATGGTTTAACCTCCTCTGTTCCAGTCTTATAATCAACTCGTGGCGTAAAGTAAGCCGTGGCTTGAATTGTTGTGGTTCCTGCCTGAGTTGTGATCAAATTTACTTTTATAACTCTTGTCATATTTTCAAGTGTTTTCAACGCCTTTTGAACTGCGCCACTGTTAGGATTTCCGCTAATAACAACCGTAAATTTCGTAGGCTGAGCTTTCGGTGAGTTACTTTCTTCAAGATTTGGACCAGAGGCAGTTCCTCCTGTTGCGGCGCCTGTTGCGGCTGTTGTTGAAGCTGGCGCAGGAGCTGGGGCTTGCGTGGCGCTTGCATCAGCCTGCATGGAAATCTGAGTAACACTTACGCCAGCCGATGACAGCAAATTCTGTAAAGATACAGCGAGAGATGTAGCGTCATTTGACGTTGGCATAGCATAAAGAACAACTTGTTGTGCTGGAATAATTTGGTTATTCCCGTTTGAATCAGTATATGAGTTCACGTTTTGCAAATTCAAGCTTTGGTTCGTGCTCAAATTTCCAACGTTTTTTATAAGCGTCGGGATGTTATTAACGGAGTTAGATAAATTACTTGCCGTATTGCTAAGCTCACTATTTACTTTCACCTGGTAAGCAATATCTTGTATAAAATTAATAGCAACAACAACGCAAATCACCACCAGAGACGAAGCAATTCCCGCCCAAATCAATATTTGCTTATTCGTGTCCGCAATTTGCTGGCGTTTTCTCACACCAGTTAAAGGCTTATCACCACTCATTTCTGACCTCCCTGATTTGTACTTGAACTCGTATCAAGTTTTATTTCACCTCCGTTAGCATTTTCGCCAAATACACTGGTTGGTGCATTTGAAATAGCATCCGATGAAGATTTTTGCGGAACTTTTATGCTGATATTCTTGCTGTTCAAAGCAAAGGCGGCCTTGTTATATGTTAAGTTTATCGTGAAATTAACAGGCAAGGTTTTTCCGTCAGACTGAGACGAATCTTGGGAAAGTTGCTGTTGAGTGACGGAAACTTTTGAAAACAGGTTCTCTGTAATCATCTTACTATTGTCGCCAACTGAATAAGAAATTGTTGCGCTCTGAAGCGTCGCAACGTAGGTGTTTAGTGCATCAAAACCCCCGTTTGGGTTATTTTTATTCCACGCAGATCCTTGCATTTGAATAACGTTGGCGGTATTTGCCGCGCCCGCAGTAGCCGCTGAACTGGCTGATGAGTCCAAACCAATCTTCAATTGACCAATCGAAATCATCGTTGGGCTGGCTGGGTTCATTTGAGCCAAATAACCTTGTTCTTCCGGAGAACCAAAGAAAAGTCGCGAAAAAATTTCTTGATTAGACTTTAAACCAGAGATCTGAGACATGTTATTTTGAACTGTCAAAACGCTATTCAAATCTTTACTATCATCTTTTTGAGCAGCTTTAATTTTACCAATATAACTTCCAGAATCAGGATTTTGCGGATCGCCGATCTGACTCAATAAAATGCCTTTTTGCAGATTCAATCCACCCAAAATCAAAATCAAAACAACAATCACGCCTCCTGAAATAATAGAGACAAGCACTGAAATTGAAACAACTAAATTTCGCTGTTTCTTTGATTTCAAATATTCCTTTTTTACATCTGGCAATAAGTTCAATTCAATAGCCATCAGAGACCCAACCTTTCCGCTAACCCAACAGCGACAGCCAAACCGGAACTAATTGGCGCCAAGCTTGCCTGCATGTCTGCTGGAACGTTTACATGTTGCCACGGTGTTGCGACTTGCGTCGGCAAGCCGGTTTTTGACGAAACAATATCCATAAATCCTGGCAAAGTTGCTGCATAGCCGCTCGCCAGAATTGATCCTACGCTGACGCCGGCGTATTTTGTCGCGAAAAATTTCAACGATTTTTCAACTTCCGCCACAAACTGATCAACCGATGTCGACACAGCTCTCGCAACCTGTCCCTCCAGTTTATCTGGAGAAATACCGAATTTCACCAAAATCTGCTCAGCCTGCTGTTGTTCAATATTCAAGTTTTGCTTCGCCATTCTCACCAGTGTTGAAAATCCAATTGGAATCGAACGAATCAATCTCGGTGCTGTCCCCAAAGTCATAATCAGATCAGATGAGTTGTCGCCCATGTCAATAATCAACCGTCCATCCGTCACGCCATCAGGCAAAAGACTTCTGGTTGCCGCAAGAGAATCTGGCTCAATCGCGATAACGTTCAGACCAAGCCCCTCGATCAAATCCAATCTCGCCTCCGTGAAGTTGTTCTGCACACTCGCAACCAAAACCTCAATTTTACCCTTGTCGGCTGGCGATTCGCCTATCACCGCCCAGTCAGTTTTCGATTCATCGCTCTTCATTGGCACATAGTTTTCGGCCGAATATTTAATCGTAGCGTTTAACTCAGCCTTGCTCACATTCGGCACTTCAACAATGCTCGCGAACATTTTTGCGCTCGGAATGCCAATCGCAACATCCTTAGATTTAATTCCAGCAGCTGTAATCACTTGTGAAATTGCTTCCCCAAGTGCTTTTACATCATGTGCAGCTGTTGATTCCGATAAACGAACATCAATCGGCTGAACGCCATAATGCTTCAAATTCCAACCGTGACCGCTGTGTTCAAGCTCAACAACACGAACGGCCGTCGTGCCTATATCTAGCGCGAAAAAGTCGCCCACCGCTTTTCCAAAATTCATGTTTTAATCTTAGCACAAGCTTTTATCAAATGCAAATAAATATTTCGCGAAATTTTGCTATAATACTCACATGAGTTTATCTATTGGAATCGTCGGCTTGCCAAATGTCGGCAAATCAACATTATTCAACGCGCTGACCGACAGCGGTGTTTTGGCAGCAAACTACCCTTTCGCAACAATCGAGCCAAATAGCGGAATTGTTCCAGTTCCGGATGAGCGCCTTGACGTTCTCGCGAAAATGTACAAATCACAGAAAGTCATTCCGGCCACAGTTGAGTTTGTCGACATCGCCGGATTGGTGGCGGGCGCAAGCAAAGGCGAAGGTCTCGGCAACAAATTTCTCGCAAATATTCGCGAAACAGATGCGATTTGCCACGTCGTTCGCGCTTTTCCGAGCGAGAAAATTTTGCGCTCCGACGAAAAGGTTGTCGGAGATGACCAAATTGTTGAATTCGCGAAAAACGACATTGAAATAATAGAGATGGAGCTGGCATTTGCGGACATTTCTTCAATTGAAAATCACTTGCCGAAAGTCGCGAAAACCATGAAATCTGACCCAAAAAACGCCGCCAAAGAAACCGCATTTTTGACCAGCGCGCAAAATATTCTCATGAGCGGCGATTTCGCAAAATCCAACGAATTTTTCGCGAAACTCTCCGATGAAGATCGCGTTTTTGCGAAAAATCTTAACTTGTTTTCCCTGAAACCAAGAATTTACCTGTTTAATGTTTCCGAAAATGATTTGACTCGCGAAGACAGAAAAACAGAGCTTTCAAACCTCGTTTCCCCCGCAAAAAGCGTTTTTGTTTGCGCAGAACTGGAGTCAGAAATTCGCGAAATGGACGAAATGGACGCCGCCGAACTTTTGGCGGACTACGGCGTGGAGGATTCTGGGCTGAAAATTCTCGCAAAAACAGCCTATGAAACTCTCGGGCTTCAATCATATTTGACCGCCGGCGAAAAAGAAACTCGCGCCTGGACAATCAAAATCGGCGCAACTGCACCAGAGGCGGCCGGCGTAATTCACACGGATTTTCAAAAAGGTTTCATCGCCGCGCAAATTGTCAGCTACGGAGATTTAACCGCCGCGGGCAGCGAAAAATCCGCTCGCGAATCTGGAAAAATGCGCACCGAAGGAAAAACTTACGTCATGCAGGACGGCGACGTGGTTGAATTCCGCTTTAACGTTTAGAATTTTTCTTGCTCAGCAAACGGAGTTTATAAAACCGCTCAGTGTTGCCTTTTGCACCCTTAACATCACTATCTTTTTTGTCCAGAATCACAAAATAATTCTTCGCGAAAGCCTCAAATTTCTTCAAAATTTCTCGGCGCTGGTTTTCGTTTTTGACAATTCCCTTATTTTTCGCGATTTCCGCATAAGTTTTCGGATCTTTTGCGCGATTCACCTGAAATTGCGGCTTAACCATCAAAATAAATTCTGCGTTCATCGTCAAATTTTCGCGCAAATTTTCAAGTGTCGGCGGCAAGATTTCGTCCAGCGAAATAAACGAAACGTCAGCCAAAACCAAATCAATTTTTGCGCCCGATTCATTCGGGTGAAAATCGCGAATATCGGTTTTTTCGTGGAGCTCAATTTTCGCGAAAGTTTGCGCGTCGCCCAAAAGAATCGGCGACATTTGCTTAGTGCCGACTTCCACCGCGTAAACTTTTTTTGCGCCATTTTTGATCGCAAATTCAGTAAATCCACCGGTGCTAGAACCAATATCCAGAACGGTTTTTCCTTCAAAATCAACGTCCAGCGCGCTGGCCACCGACTGCAATTTCAACGCAGCTCGGCTGACAAACTGCTCTTCAACCGCCAGTTTTATTTCGGCATTTTCGCGAACAAAAAATCCGGGTTTTTCAATTTTTTTCCACTCGTTTTTCTTGACTTTTTCAAGATATTTTTCGTCAAAATTTCGCGCTTCGGCCTCGTGCAAAATATCCGCACTTTCGCGAACTTTCACCTTCCCCAACCGAATATAATTTTCCGCCTGCGAGCGCGACGACACCAAGTTTCGCGCCATCATCAGCGCATCCAATCTAATTTTCATTCTTCCATCATAACATTTTCGCGACAAGAAAAGAAAAAGGAGCATAAAGCTCCTAAGCGCCGAAGTTCTTGTAGACATCGTCAGCGCAGATTTTGCTCATATGCTCGATCAATTGATCAACTTTACTTGGATCAAATCCGCTAAATTCAAAATCATTCTCCTTTCTGATGTCGCGGAAAAAAACTACTGGAAATTCGCAAAAACCACGCCTTTTAAGGTATTCAATCGTGCGCATTTTATCCTTTTCAGATAAAATACTGACGTTTATTTCGCGAAAAGCGATGTTTTTGTCATGAAGCAATTTTTTAAGCATTTTGCACTTCACGCAATCATTTTTTGAATAAACATTTATCATATTCTCCACCCTTTCTGTCGGCTGAAACGTTCTAAACACATATTGTGTTATGAAACAATTTTACGCTCGCAAATATAGCGTGTCAATAATTTTTTGCAAAACCACAACGTTGTTATTTTGTCGCGTTTTTATGAAAACAAAAATTTGCGATGAATTTTCGCGAATTTTTTCAGATTTTAGTTTGCTCGGGACAAATATGATCCGTCGCGCGTGTCAATTTTCAATTTTTCACCAATTTTAATGAACGCCGGAACTTTCACAGTGATTCCCGTTTCGAGTGTCGCGTCTTTTTGGACGTTGCTGGTCGTGTCGCCTTTCGCGACGTTCGCAACCGTGTCAGAAACCTCGAGTACCACCGTTGTCGGCAAATCCACCGAAATCACTCGTCCGTCGAAAAATTGGAGCTGAACTTCCTCGCCTTCCTTCATGAATTTTTCCACATCGCCAGCATCTTCAAGCAAAAGTTCAAATTGCTCAAAGCTTTCCGGATTCATGAAAAACGCTTTTCCGCCGTCGTTGTAAAGATATTGCGCTTTTTGCGTCGAAACGTCGCCGGCTTCAATTTTTTCCTGCCCTTTATAAGTTTTTGGCAAAACCGCGCCATTGATCAAGTTTTTGATCTTCACATTCACAATCGATCCGCCGCGTCCCATCACTTTTTGGTTATAATCCACCACCACAAACGGCGTGCCGTCCAGCACAATCACTTTGCCTTTTTTTAGATCTGTCGGTCCGTACATAATTTTCCTTTCGTTATTTCACCGAATATAATATCACAAATCAACGGTTTTCGCGAGTGAAAAAATTCGCGAAAAATATTCATCATGCGTTGCGAAAATCACCGATCCAGCGTAGTTTTTCAGCATATTTTCAATTTTCTAACGCGCGCGAATATCAATATGATTAGTAATTTCATCTAAAATCAACAAATCATTTTCGTCTAAAATTAGCTTTAAAATTGCAATTTTTGTTTGTTGGCCGCGCGAAAATTTCCCAATTTTTCACCGGTAATCTCGCGCCATAAAATCCAGCACGCGCAAACTTTTCATCACTTTTTCACGGTCAAAATTCGCGAAATTCTCCGCCAAAGTTTCGTCATTTTTTATCCCAAAAGCATCCTGCGAAACATAGCCGATCTTTATGTTTTGAGAATATTTTATTTCGCCTTTTTCTGGCTTAATTTTTCCTGCCAAAATTTTTAGCAATGTTGATTTTCCTGTGCCATTTTTCCCAGTTATTCGCATTTTTTCACCAGCACGAATTTCGAGATTTATGTTCGCGAAAATTTCACGTTTTCCATAATTTTTCGCGATATTTTCAGCCCTTAAAACCAATCCATTTTTTCGCGTTTGTTCGTCCAAAAGTTTTGCAAAATAATCTTTGCGCTCGAACGGTTTTTCACGAACATTTTTATCATTTTGAAGTTGCGAAATTTTACTCTGAAACGCTGAGATTTTTTTGCCGGTTGATTTTTGCGACGCGTTTTTCCGAGCATTAAAAACTATTTTTGGCATACCAGATTTTCGCGAATAATGCGAATTACTAGTTGAATTCATCTTGATTTTCGCAAGCTTTTCGAGCGCCTCTAACTTCTTTTTTTCTTTATCAAATTGCGCGAATTCATCTTGTTGGCGCCGCTTTTCTAATTTTTTTTGACTTAGAAAATCCATGTAATTTCCACGAAATTCGCGAATTTCCTCATCCGAAATTTCCCATATTTTTTCCGCGGTTTGATCAATAAAGAACCTGTCGTGGCTCGCGAAAATCACAGTTTCATTCCATTTTTTCAAGAAATTTTCAAGCCATTTTCGTGAATCCGCATCAAGATTGTTTGTCGGTTCATCCAACAGTAAAATTTCTAAATTTTCCTCTGTTAAAATCCTCGCGAGCGCAAGCTTTGTTTTCTCGCCACCAGAAAAATCCACCACCATTTTTTGCGAAAATTCAACAAAATTATCAGTTGAAATACCAACTTTTTCAAGTGCAATTTCAGCGCGCCAAAACTCACTTTCCATGTCAATTTTGCTTGCGAAAAATTCATAAACATTCCCCGAAAAGTCGTTTTCTTGGCGTAAAAATCCTATGATCTTTTCACTTAAAATTTGTCCATTTTGTGGTTGAATTTCACCTGCTAAAATTCGTAAAAATGTGGTTTTGCCGCAACCATTGTCGCCAATTAACGCGATTTTTTCACCGTATTTCGCGAAAAGATTTGCGTCGGCAAACAACATCTTCCCACCGACTTCTTCTAATAAAATAGAAATTTCCAAAATAATCCTTTCAATTAAAATTTGCGTTCAAAGAATTATTTGGAAATCATAATGTCGCAACTATAACAAAAAATTCGCGAAAACACAAATTTTCGCGAATTTTCATCTGTAAAACGATTTTATTCCGCCACAAACGGCAACAACGCCAAATGTCGCGCGCGCTTGATCGCAACGCTCAAACGTCGCTGAGAAACCGCAGAAAGTCCGGTGCGTGAGCGAGCCTGGATTTGTCCGTAATTATCAATGAAATGTTTTAGGGTCTCCACATCTTTGAAGTCAAAATACTTCGGTGAAGATCGTTTCGTGTTTTTTGCCATAAATTATTCTCCTATTGTCTGATTACTTCGCGAAAATTCGCGAATTTTTATTAAAAAGGTATGTCTGACAGGTCGATCGGCTCTGCGTCGATTCCGTCATCTTTTGCTGCTGGTTGAGCGCTTGAATCGTTCGAGAAATTGCTTCCGCCGCCGTTGCCGCTGCCCTTTCCGCCAACAAACGAAAAGTTGTCAATTGAAAATTCTGCTGAGAAACCGCTTTTCCCATTGCTTTCCCATTCGCGGACCACAAGATCGCGGCCGCTGAGCAGAATTGGATCACCCTTGCTGAAATTGCGCGCAATCACATCTCCGCGATCGCCGAAAATCGTGCCGCGGTAAAAAGTTGTGATTTGGTTGTTGTCGCCAGCACCTTTGCGATATGTGTTGACCGCGATGTTCACGTCCAAAACTTTTGTTCCGCTCGGTGTTGTGCGCTGTTCCAAATCGCGCGTGATATTTCCCATCAAAACTATGTTGCTAAAACTTGCCATTTTACTACCCTTTCTTCGCGAATTTCGCGAAATTTATTATTTTCGCGAATCTTATTCTGCATCGTTCGCCGCGCGTTCAGCCGCACGCTTTTCCATCGCTTTTTTGTTCTCAGCGATCCAGTTTTCAGCTTTCACATCAACTTTTGTCAAGAGATAACGCAAAACGCCCTCTGTAATGTTCAGCACCTGGCTGATTTTCGCTGGCGCCGCGTTCGGCAGGCTGACGCGATATTCAACATATTTCGCGAAGTTTTCACCCGCAATTTTGTAAGCCATTTCTTTCTGGCCCATATCATCAGTTTTGACGATTTCGCCGCCGTTTGTCGCGATCAATTTTTCAACTGATTCCGCAGCTTTTTCTGAATCCACGCTGTAAAGAACAACGAGATCATACTCCGTCTTTTTGACTGTCTCTGGCATTTCGCTCCTTTCGGTTAGCGCCCGACGCCGGTTCCGCAAAAAGAGAATTTCGCGAATTATGATGCCACCTTCGTCGGACAGGTTATTGTTGCCAGACTAATATAGCATTTTCGCGAAATTCTTGCAAGTTGTTTACTTCCGTTAAATATTAACGCTGCTGTGATCTATTTTCCGCCCGTCGCAGTGAAAACAACCCAGTTAACAATCGCATAAGCGAAGATTGAGATAACTAACCCAATAACTGCATACATAATTGTGTTTTTTGCGTCTTTGACCTGACCAG
>CAXYVX010000014.1:0-19515 GCA_964292495.1 uncultured Candidatus Saccharibacteria bacterium | reverse complement strand
TGGGGATGAGGGATTCGAACCCCCGATCATGGGACCAGAACCCACTGCCTTACCACTTGGCTAATCCCCAATATTTTAGAATGGTATTATTATACGCTTTTTTTCAAAAAATACAAAATCCGCGAAAGATACGCGGATTTTTGCTTGTTAAGCCGCGAGCAATCCGGCGTTTTTGATTGCAGCGGTCAATTTTGTGCGGTCAAAGCCCAAAATAATTTCGCCATCAACGTCGATTACCGGAACGCCGCGGAAATTCCCGCCGATTTTCTCCATCAGCTCATCATGCGCTTGTTGATCTTTTTCAATATCATAGTCAACCCAAGCGACATCTTTGCTATCAAGAAATTTCTCTGCTTGTTTGCAAAATGCACACCAGTCGGTGGAGTAGATAATAACTTTTTTTGCGTTTTCTTCTGACATTATGCCCCCTTGATTAATATTTTTACATATTTATTTTAGCACTTTTGTTGAAAAATAGTCAATGTATATAGCGTTGTGAAATTAACTTTACACGCTATATATACATTTTTCGCAGAAAGTGTATAATTGTGAGTATGAATAATGAAATCTGGGATTTAGTGATTGTTGGCGCTGGACCGAGCGCGTTGACTGCTGCGATTTATGCCGCTCGCGAGGACATGTCAACTTTGGTGCTTGAACGAGGCGTTGTGGGGGGGTTGACTGCAACAATTGACAATATTGAAAATATGCCCGGATATCCAGATGGCGTGTCTGGTTTGGATTTCGCGAATTCTCTCGAAAAACAAGCGGAAAAATTCGGTGCGGAAATAAAATATGCTGAAGCCACGAAAATTTCGCGAAACTCTGACGATACATTTGAAATTAAAACAGATGACGGTAAAATCGCGGCCAAAACGGTGCTTTTGGCGGTTGGGAATAGTTATAAAAAAATCGGAATTCCAGGCGAAAATGATTTTGCTCATTACTGCGCGACTTGCGACGGTGCGTTTTACAGAGGTAAAAAGATTGCGACGATTGGCGGCGGGAATACGGCTGTGCAAGAAGCGATTTTTTTGACTAAGTTTGCGTCGCATGTTGAGATGATCGTTCGTTCAAAAATCAAAGCGTCTGAGATTCTAAAAAAGGATTTGGAGAAAATGGTTGTTGACGGGAAAATCATTGTTTATGAAGGCTGGACGCCGCAAGAAATGACCGGTTCTGGGATAATCGCGAAAAATAATAAATCAGGTAAAGACGAATTTTTTTCCGCGGACGGAATTTTCGTTTTCGCGGGCGTGATTCCAAACACGGAATTTTTACGCGAAGAATCAAATATTCATATCAACCTTGATTTGGCCGGACATATTATTTCAGATGAAAATCTCGAAACATCAGAGCCAGGGATATTCGTGAGTGGGGATGTTAGGTCTGGCGCGAATGAACAAATTGTTTCTGCGGCAGGCGAAGGTGCAACGGCTGCGTTGAAAATTCGCGAATATCTCGTTGAAAAAGATCGTGAGAAATAATGGCGAGAAAAGTTCGATTTGTTGAAAAAATGCCGATTGAAAAATGTGGCGGCAAAAATGTGTACCGAACAGAGGAAGAAGCGCTGGAAATAGCTGCTCAGCAAGAGTTAATGTTTCAAAATTCCGAACCAGAATTAGCGCTTGATATCTACAAATGCGCTTTTTGTGGCGGATGGCATTTGACTTCGCGATCAAACAAAAGTGGTCGATTTTAAGTTATTTCAATGGCAATTTCAGCAAATCTCGGTAAAAGGAAATCAATTTTTCAGTTTGAATTTTTTCGGAAAACTCATGCGCTTTCTTCTCTGAGTTTATCGCAAAGGCATTTTGCAGATCTTCATTTTCAAGAATTTTCGCACACTTTTTCGCAAAATCTCGCGGGTTGTTTTTCGCGAAAAATCCGTTTTCTTTGTCTTTGAAAACATCGTTTACACCTGATTGGTCGATCATAACGATTGGCAAATTCTGGCCAGCTGCTTCATTGAGGACGAGCGCCTGCGTGTCGGTCAAGCTCGGAAACGCGAAAATTTTGGCCACCGAGCAAATCACCGGCAAATCTTCGCGATTGTATCTTCCAGTAAAAATAATTCTGTCAGAAACCGGAGATTTTTTCGCGATTTCTTCAAGTTTTTCGCGAAAAATATAGTCGCCGGCGAACATGAGTTTTGCGTCCGGATGCGTTTTTAATAGTTGCTCCAAGGAAGGGATTAATATTTTTAGATTTTTCTCTTCCGCCATTCTCCCGAAATTTAGAATTATTTCATCTTGGTCTGAAATGTTAAATTTTTCGCGAAACTCAACCAGTTTTTTATTGAAATCTGATGGCTTTTTTAAGACATCAACACCAGTTGGTATGACCGAGAGATTGAGTTTTTCATCCATTCTCGCAGCAAATTTTGAAAGCTGATCCGCGCTTTTTTTGCTCACCGCAACAACTCCGTCGCAGCCTGCGTAAAGTACGCTTGTGAATCCAGCGACCAAGCGCTGACCCCATTTTTCATCGCTCTCAAATTTCCGCGGAGAAAGGTAAACTTTCGCGAAATTCATTTGCTTTCGGATGCTCATCTTACGAACGATTGGCGCCAAAAATCCACCGAAAAAACAGCCGAGAATTATACTTGGATAGTCTTTTGAAAACTCATATGCATCTGTTGAATGTTGCCCAATCAAAACAGCGCCGGTCTTTCGCGCGGCATAAGCTGCCATCAAACCAATTTGGCCAGGCGTGAAAAATTGGATCACATCAAGTTTGTGTTCGCGAATTTGTTTCATCAATTTTGGCGGGAAAAACATCGCTAATTGCATGTCATATTGAATCGCCGGGAGCCGAATGATATGGCTGTCGTCCTGCTGAATTTTTGCCGCAATTTGATCCGAACTACTGATTTTTTCGCGAATCTTTTTTGGAACCTTTTCACGAACTTTGTCGCCGATTTTTCGCGAGAATTTTTCATGGATTTTTGTTGCGCGCGGATTTACGGATCCGTCTGGAGCGAAGATAAAAACCTCGTGTCCGGCCGCTTCAAGTTCTTGGCGCAAGCTGTCAATAACCACGACAATTCCGTTGCTCGCTGGGTGATAACTATCTGTAAAAAGTCCGATTCTCATTTTTCCGCCATCTCTTTATATAGCTCGATGAGCTTTTTTGTGGCTTCGGCAGAATCGTATTTTTTCGCGAGTTTTCGCGAATTATCGCGCCATTTTTTCATGAAAGTTTTGTCGTTTTTGAGCTGTAAAATATATTCGCGAAAATTACTTTCATCTCCGCGCAAAACATAATTTCCAAAGGTTGAATCATAATCCGGGATGTCGCGAACCACAACCGGCAAACCAGATGCCGCACCCTCAATAATTGCGAGGCCAAAAGTTTCTTGCGCTGACGGCATAAACATAATGTCTGCCGCGCGCATGTAAATCCCGGCAGTTTCGAGTGGAATCACGTCGGTGACGCGAAGATTTTTTGGCGGGTTTTTCATTAGTTTTGACAGATGTGAGAAGTCGGCGCCGGCTGCTTTAAAGGGAATTCCTCCAACCCAAACAAACTGAATTTCCGGCAAGCTTGCTGCAATTTCCGCAAATGTCTCAAACTTTTTTCGTGGCTGAATCTGCCCGTTTCCAACCACAATAAAATCATCTTTTGAAAAGCCCAATTTTTCGCGAAATTCAACCTTTTCCTTGGTTGAAGTTTTGTATTTTGAAGTGTCAATTGAATTTTTAAGAACGTGAATTGGCGAATAAACACCAATTTTTTCAAGCTCTTTTTTTGTGTACTCGCTTACCGCAATCACGGCGTCCGCGGTGTTATAAAACCAGCGCAAATATTTCGTGGCAGCCGGACTCCAAAGTTCAGCACCAACCAAAGACCCAACCAAGCTATCTGGAACCACGTGCGCGCTGACGATTTTCTTGCCGCCGAGCTTGCTTTTTAGGCGCCTCAAACTAAAAACTCCAACCGTGTGAATGTGTGTGATATTGAATTTTTTATCTGGAACCGCATTTACTTTTAGATCAATCGCCGGCGATTTTTTGAGTTGATTTCTCATCTCAATAAATGCTGTGTGAACTCCATGACCTTGCACAGTGAACTCGGATTCGCTGATCAAATTAACGTGAATTTTTTTCATCTTGCCTCCATTTTAGCAGATTTTCACGAATAATTTTCGCAAGCAATTCCGGTTGTTCGGTGGTCGGCAAATGCCCTGATGAAATTTCGCGAATCGTTGCATTTGGGAAAACGGTTTTGAAGTCGCTGTGCGTTTTTTCCGTCGGCACGAAATCATATTTCCCGTAAATCACCATGCGCGGTTCAATTAAACAAAAGTTTTTGCCGCGAAAAGCTGAGGTTGCGAGAATTGCTTGAAATTCGCGAAATTTTGCCGACGTTTTTCTATCAGATTCTGCGACAAAATATTGGCGCAAACGATTTTCTCTTGAAGCGTTTTTCAGCATCATGTCGCCACGGAGCGCGGAAAGTGGTGTCCAATTATATGAGCGAGCGATACGTTTTTTTGTGAAAAGTTTGACCAGCAATTTGCCAATTCTACGAGAAAAATTTGGGACGGTTGGAACTGGGCAAATGAAAATCACTGGGTATTTTCGCGAAATTTCAGGCGAGATTGCGTAGCAGCCAAAACTGTGGGAAATAATCCCAAAATATGTGTTTCTCGCAAGTTTTCGCGAAAATTCAACCACGACCGAAAACCATGTTCTGAGATTGGAAATTGACGGATCTTTTGAGAATTCACCGATGTCAGATTTTCCATGTCCAGGCAAATCAACGAGAATTAAATTGAAATCTTTCGCGAGATTTCCAGCCAAAAATTCCAGCCCAAAATGCGATCCGTTTATCCCGTGCACAAGAAGTAAAGTCGGCAAGTTCTCGCGAAAACTGCTGTCCGAAAAATTAGTATAAAACGCGGTTTTGACTCCGTTTATTTGCAAAAATTGAATTTGGAGCGTTCGCGAAAAAGTATTTTTTTGCATACAACATTCATTTTATCAGATTTTTTTATAATCAGTTATAATGAGAGTATGAAATCAAAGGTTCAGAGAAAAGCAGGCAAAAAAGTGGCTGAAAAAAGCGTTGTAAATCGGCGCGCGCGGTTTGATTATCAGCTTGGCGACGAGCTGATTGTTGGACTTGCTTTGACCGGAGCTGAAACCAAAGCAGCGCGTTTTTCAGAGGTGAGTTTGCGCGGATCATACGTTGTTCCGCGAAATTACGGCAAAAATCCGGAATTGTTTTTAATAAACGCTGGCTTCACGTTGCCAAATTTTTCGCGAAAAAGCTTTCAAGATTCGTCGACAAAAATTGACACAAGAGAAAGAAAAATCCTTGCAAAACGAAAAGAAATTGACCGTTTTTTGGATGCGAAAAAATCAGGAATGAGCATAATTCCGGTGAAACTTTTGACGCGCGGCAGATATATAAAACTTGTAATTGCGCTCGGAAAAGGTAAAAAACTTTACGACAAACGCGAAACGATAAAACGAAAGGACCAGCAACGTGAAAACGCAAAAATCATCAAAAATCTCGGATAAAAAATCACGAAAATTTGTGCGGATTTCATCAAGGAATTCTGATATTTTGCTCGCAAGCTTGTTCATTTTTATGGGATTTATTTACTTGATTTTAATGTTGCCACTTTTTTACATCGCCCCGATTTTTGGCGTTGGTGATCATGTTGGAAATTGGCCGCAAAACGGATTTTTGTCATTTTTTGAGATTATTTGGCAGCCGATTTGCGCAGTGTTTTATTTTTTGGCGGCACTAAAAATCATGCGGCCGAAAAAATATTTTGCCAATAAATCACAGAGATTTATCGCGTGTTTGCCACTATTTGCAAGTTTTTTTGAAGCTCTGATGTTGAATTTTTATCAGATTATTGGCACGAGGATTTCGCGAAATTTTGTTGACGGAATTTTCACATCGCAAGCTGAATATTCAATTTTTTCAGCGGTGATTTATATTTCGCTACCTGTTGTTGCGGTGGCATTTATCAACCATTATTTTTCTGGATTTAATAGAAAAGAATAAGTTTGAGCTTTATTCAATCATATGGTAATCTAATTATATAACTCATGAAAGGAGATTATATGGCTAATAAAGAAGTTAAAAAAGTTGAAACTGCGGTTTTTGATACTGAAAAAGTTGGCGGATTTTTGGCGGCGATGATGATTGGGGCATTCATTGCTGGCATTGGCTCTCTGGTCGTTTTCTTTGTGAGTCTCGCATCTCTGGCCGAAGGAACTAATAGTGGAAACGAGGCGGTATTTTTCTCGTCGTTTATGGTGGGCGGAATTTTGTGCTCAGCAGGTTTTATCGCGACGGGAATTTTGATCAATTTCCGCAAAAAAATCGCGAAATTTTTTGCTTGGGCTAGTTTGGGCATTTACTTTTTGATGAACGCAATCGCGATGATCGCTTTGATGACCTACACACACACACCGAGCCGCTATGACTACGATTGTTTAGAGTGCGGAATTAGTGGCGTGGGGTATAAGCCAACCGGCTTGCCTGCTGGCGTGGTGATTGCTTTGGCGGGCTGCATTTTTGTCGCAGCGCTTCAAAGTGGTTTAATTGCACTTTATTTCATTATTTCAAAGCGAGCAAAAGCCACGCTCGTAAAATAATTGAACGCAAAATATTTACATTTGTAAGCCCCGGAAAGCTCGGGGTTTTATAGTTCAAGCCAGCTCGAAAGGACACTTTTCGGGAAATCTCGTTCAAGATTTTCTGGTGAAATCCAAGCTGTCCAGACGGATTCGCGAACTGCAATTTCGCCGCTCCAAACACGCATTGGCTGGTCAAAATCCATTGAAAAAACTTGTCCATTTGTCGCGAAAAAAAGTTGACCTGCGTGCCAAAGCGAAATTTTTGCCGGGTATGTCAACGTGAATTTATGCAAAGTTTCAGCGAGCTGAATTGGGCTTGCTGTCAGTGTGATCACGCGCGGATAATAAACTTTTCGCGAAAGTTTTTGCAGCTGAGAAATGCCGAGAACGAGATGGATGTTTGGTTTTGTCAGAATTTCTTCGGCTGAGTTTGAGATCAAGTCAACAGCGTCGCGCGTGATTGTGATGAGCGATGTTTTTTCGCGAATGAATTTTGTGAACAGGGCAGAAGTTTCCGCGTTTGCGCCAGAATCGCCGATTAAAATTGCGCTGTTGGAATAACTTTCTGCCGCGTTTAATTCTGGCAAAGCTTCATTTGAAAAACCGCCGCTCGGCCCGGATTTCGCGAAAATGACATCCAAAATGTTTGACGGAATTTGTTTTTTTAGCGAATCAGGAAGAATTATTTTTACGTTTTCAACTGGGAATTTTAGTGCTGTTGAATATGCCGCAACAACTGACGAAAAACCTCGCGAATTTCCACCAATTATTGCAATTCTCCCGGTTTTTCGCTCCGGTTTGTTCCATAAAAAATCAGGGAAAATAGGTTTTAGATTTGACTGTTTTTTCCAATATTTTTCGATTTGATCCGCCATTTTATTTTAACCCGTTTATTTCCACGAATATTGGACAGTGATCTGAACCCAAAAATTCCGCATAAATTTCTGCACTAACGAGAGAAGATTTCAAGTTGTCGTCAACGCCAAAATAATCAATTCTCCATCCGCGATTATTCGCTCTTGAATTCGCGAAATTTGACCACCAGGTGTAGGCGCCTTCTGCGTCGGGGTTTTTTTCGCGAAAACTGTCAATAAATCCTGCGCTTAAAATTTGGGAAAAACCTTCGCGCTCCTCATCTGTAAATCCGTGAGCTTTATGGTTTCGCTTAGGATCGGCGAGGTCAATTTCTTCGTGTGCAACGTTCATATCGCCGCAAAAAATTACAGGTTTTTGCTTGCGAAGTTCTGCTAAAAGTTCGCGAAAAGCTGGATCCCATTCGTTTTTGCGGAGCGGAATTCTGCTCAGTTCGCGCTTGCTGTTTGGGGTGTAGCAGGTGACTAAAATAAAGTTTTCAAATTCAGCGGCTAAAATTCGTCCTTCTTTATTTGGGTCTCCAAAACTGTCGATAAAATTGAATTTTTTCGCGATTTGTTCTGGGAAATTCCGCAGAATTTTAGCTGGCGGAGCGATTGATTTTTTAATAAATATTGCTGTGCCAGAATAACCTTTTTTCTCTGCTGAATTCCAAAAAACATTGTACTCTTCCGTTAAATTCTCTGGCAAATCAACTTGCTCCGGTTGTGCCTTTGTTTCCTGAATGCACAAAATGTCCGGCTCAAATTTCGCGAAAAATCCTTGCAGGGCGCCTTTGTTTAGCACGGCGCGAATTCCATTTACATTCCAAGAGTAGATTTTCATATCACAATTTTAACACAAATTTTCGCGAAAACACTCAAGCTTTACATCTGTTAAATTGCGTGTTAGAATTCCACTATGAGTAAAGATTTGACAAACGCAAACACGCCGGCTGACGATTGGAGCGAATTTGAATTTGAGGAATCTAAAAAATCGCAGGTTGAACTTTTTTCCGAGTTGTCGTTTGTTGACGCGCTGCGTTTCGCGATTTACGGAGCTTGCGCCGGATTTTCCGCTTGGATTTTGGCTCAAGTGCTGAACTTTTTGGTTGTGCGAAATATTTTCTGCCAAAATGTTGACACTGCCGCAATTTGCGCGTCGAGCGACTCGTTGTCATTTTACGTTTCACTTGGCTTTATTTGCGCGATCATATATCTTTTGTTTGCCAAAAAAGGCTTTTCGCGACCGTTAATCATCGCAGTTTCAACCTTCGTGTCTCTCGCCGCTTTTTGGCCGCTAATATCCGGAAATGCGTTCACGGAATTGTTTGTTTTAGTGGTTTTTGGCGCGCTGTTTAGCGTTTTATTTGCGAAAGTCGCAACACTTTTGAGCTATGTTTCAAACTTTATTTTGAGCGCGTTTTTTGTCGCTTTGACATGGATCGTCATTTTCGCGAAATAGTTGATTTTATTCATGAAATTTATTAAAATAAGCGTAAGTTAATTCGCTTTTTCGCGAAAAATAGGGAGGGAAAATGGCTTTATCAGTACAAGAAATTCACGAGAGAACGCTGCGCGCGCGTCATTTGATGCACCGTTCAAGGCAGAAAGGTTTCGCAGTTGGCGCTTTTAATATTGATAACCAAGACATTTTGCGAGCGATTTCTGCTGCGGCGAAAAAGTTGGATTCGCCCGTTTTGGTTGAAGTTTCAAAAGATGAAGTTTCAAATATTGGCGTAGAAAATATTCGCGATATGGTGGATCATTACCGCAAAGAATACGGCCTTGAAATGTACGTTAACCTCGACCATTCGCCGACCGTTGAGGACTGCAAGCGCGCAATTGATGCCGGATTTGAGTTTATTCACATTGACATCAGCCAGGCAAATCACGATGCGAGCGATGAGGAAATTATTGCGAAAACCCGTGAAGTTGTTGAATATGCTAAATTCACTGGTGCTTTGGTTGAAGCTGAACCGCATTATTTTGGCGGAAGCAGTAATCTTCATAAAGAAAAAATTGATTACGATGAAATTAAAAAAACTTTTTCAACACCAGAAGGCGCTGCAGATTTTGTCGCGAAAACCGGGATTGACACTTTTGCGGCCGCGATTGGAAATTTGCACGGAAAATATCCCGTTCCAAAAATCCTTGACCTTGAACTTTTGGCTAAGATTCGCGAAAGCATTCCGTGCCAAATTTCTTTGCATGGAGGTTCTGGAACGCCGCTGGAATATTTTGAAAAAGCTTCCAAAATTGGCGTTAGTAAGATCAATATAAATAGCGACATGCGAGTTGCGTATCGCGAAAATCTTGAAAAAGTTCTTCGTGAAAACCCAGATCAATATGCGGTCGCGAAGCTGATGGGTCCGGTCAGAGATGCGGTTCAGGAAGTGGTTGAAAGCAAAATTGAAGCGTTTGGTAGCGCTGGACGGGCGGTTTTGTGAAACCAAATTTTTTATGTATCGGTTCAGCAACGCAAGATGTTTATTTAAGCAACTCAAAAGATTTTACACCTGTAAACGACGGCAAATCAGAAGATTTTGAATTTGAACTCGGCTCAAAAGTTAACGTGAATAAAATTGATTTTAGAACCGGCGGCGGCGCTTCAAATGCAGCCACAACTTTTTCGCGAAACGGATTCAGAACATTTTTCCTCGGGACTATTGGTAAAAGCGATCCAGCTGCATCCGCGATTTTGGCGGATTTTGACAGAGAAGGCGTTGATACGAGATTTATTTCTTACTCTGAAAAATACAATTCAGACTACTCGACGCTTCTTTTGGCGCCGGGCGGCGAGCGGACAATTTTGACCTATCGCGGCTGCGGAATTCATTTGAAAAAGTCTGATTTTGATATTTCGCGAATTCTGGACGAGGTGAAAATTGATTGGATTTACATCACAAGCTTGGCCGGGCATTTCGCAATTTACGATGAAATTTTTCGCGAAGCTTCGGAGCGTGGCGTGAAAATTGCTTGGAATCCCGGCGTGCTCGAACTGTCGCATCCTGATAAGGTCAAGGCGCTTCTGCCGGATGTGGAAGTTTTAAGCATTAACAAAGAGGAAGCTCAGATGCTTGTTGGCGGCGAAACGATTGAGGAGCTTTCGCGAAAATTGAGGAATTTCGTTCCAGTTGTGATTGTTACTGACGGCAGAAATGGTTCTGTCGCGATTGATAAAACTTCATTTGTGCAGGCTGGACTTTATGACCCGGTCTCAAAACGCGTGGATGCAACTGGCGCAGGAGATTCTTTCGCAAGCGGTTTTGTCGCGAAATACGCCGCGGATGAAAACTTGAAAAAAGCCATTCATTTTGCCAGCGCAAACTCAGCGAATGTTGTCCAATACATCGGCAGCAAACCCGGAATTTTGACCGGATCTGAAAAACTTGAAAGCATGGATATTGCCGTGCGGCCAGCCAACTATTAGCTTTCCGAGCAAAGTTGTTTGATGACTAATTTTGTCGCGAGCGAATTTTCTTCATCTTTGCTGGAATGCCCAGCGATTGTCCAAATCAAATTCGCGTTTACGAGTTTTTTTGATAATTTGTAGGCAATTGTCGGCGGGCAAATCATGTCGTATCGCCCCTGAATTATGTGAACTGGGACTTTGATTTTTCGCGAATTTTCCAAAATAAATTCATCCGGCAAGAAACAATTATTTTTCAAATAATGCATTTCAATTTTCTGACCAAATAAATATTCTTCTGGGATTGGAGCTTTAAGATCGGTTTTTTCGGCGTTAATTATTGAAAGTGAACCCTCTAAATTCGCATAAATTGTCTCTGATATTTTTTCTTTTGCGCCAATTTTTGAAAAATGATATGCGCTGGGATTTTCGCGAAATTCCTTCGGTGCGGTAGCTTGATATTCTTCCCAGATGTCTGGAAATTGAATCTTAAACGCTCCGCTATCAAACAAATCCGAATCTGATTTTGACCCGGTAAAAACTCCGCCGATCACAAGATTTTTTACGCGATTTGGGTGTTTGATCGCGAAAAAGAGCGCCAAACACGACCCCCAAGATCTGCCAACAAGCGTGAACATTTCAATATTGAACTCGTCCGCAATTTTCTCAATGTCATCCGCGAGGTCGCTGATTGTGTTTTCGCGAATTTCATCGCGTGGCAAAGATTTTCCGGATCCTCTTTGGTCGAAAAAAATAACTCGCGAAATCTTTGGATCAAAAAAACCTTTCGCTGAATCGCTGGTTCCGCTGCCTGGACCTCCATGGAGAAAAACGAAAACATTTTTTGAACTTTTATTTCCCCAATCCTGAACGTAAAGATTGTGGATTTTGCTAACATTTAAGAATTTTTCTGAGATCGTGTATTTGTCGGGCGTCATTTTTCCTCCATTTTTAGAGCTGCGTTAATAATATTGACAATTCCAGAAGTTTTTTCAAGGCTACTTTTTCTGATTTTATCCGGGATATAAACTGAACTTTCCTTTGCAAACTCATGTGAAAGTCCTGGATTTTTTGAAAAAATATCCGCTATTTCGTGAAGTTCGCTGCGGGATGACGGCGCTTCGCTAAAATAAATTACCTGGTCAAGTGCACTTGAATTCTTCGGCGACGCTGACAATTTAAGCGGCGCGACATTTGGCATGAAAACGTTGATTTCTTCGGGAAAGTTTTCTGCGTTTAAGCCAGAAAAAATCTTATTCAAGACACCGATTTTACCACTGATATATTTCGCCATGTCATTTCCGGCGCCGTGAAAAATATCTGGTTTTTGCGTCAATATAGATTCGGTTAAAAACTCGGTCG
Organism: uncultured Candidatus Saccharibacteria bacterium; assembly: GCA_964292495.1. GTDB lineage: Bacteria > Patescibacteriota > Saccharimonadia > Saccharimonadales > Saccharimonadaceae > CAXYVX01. Next base: position 7,288 of record CAXYVX010000014.1, on the reverse strand, counting down.
CGAGCACAATTTCACCAGGAACTCGCAGTCCGGCCTCGTGGCGAGGATCGTTTAAAAGGGGAATGAAAGCGCCTTTTTTCGCGAATTGTTCCGCGATGAACGCGTCTTTTTTTGGAATTGCGGAGTTTTTATCAAGAATTTGTGCGTTTTTGAAAATCTCAGGCGCATTCTTAAAAGCCGATTCAACAATCGCTTGGAAAACCTGAATGTTGTCTTGAATGTAATTAGTTTCGGTGATTATTTCTGAATTTGGCGCCAATTTTCGCGAATTTTTAAGATGGATTTGGTCTAAATATTCGCCGGATTCATTGGATTTTATTCGCGTAATAATTCCTTTTTTTTCGTTCGTCAATACATTTTTACCGACCTCAATTTCCGGATTCCCATTTCCGCCGATAAAATTTTCGTCCATCAAAATCAATTTCGCGCCCATTTCTCCAAAGGCCTGATTGTATTTTTTCATGTTCCCAAGGTCGGCGGATCGCGCCAAGCTGTGGCCGGATTCTTTTGCTTGCTGTAATTCTTCCGGCGTAATTTTGTTTGATAAGTTTAAGTTAAGTTTCATAAATCTCCTGTTTTAATAAATTTAATTTTGGTTCACTAAAATAATCACGCCCGACGGCGACGGATATTTCGCGAAGAAAAACTTAAATTTATTTGAGATTTATAACTCATATTCTTTATATTACCATATTTAGGTAAAAAATCAAATCCGAGTTTCGCCGAGGTGCTGAAAGATGATATAATCATAAACAATATGACTAGCGATGAAATTGGCATGATTGAGCAAAAAGCTCTCTCTATAAGAAAAAATATTATTCGCATGATTTCCTCGGCTGGCAGCGGTCACCCAGGCGGAAGTTTGGGGCAAGCGGACATTTTCGCAGCGCTTTATTTTGGTTCCGCGAACGGAGATAAAATTCTGAAATTCCCAAGAAAGCCGTTGAATCTTCTGGGTGAAAGCAGAGATATTTTAATTCAAAGCAATGGGCACACCGCGCCTGTTAGGTATGCGGCTTTTCGCGAATTGGGCTTAATTTCAGATGAGGAAATTCTCTCGCTAAGGAAATTTGGAGCGCGCCTTCAGGGCCATCCAGAAAGAACGATTTTGCCTGAGGTTGAAACCACGAGCGGCCCGCTTGGCGAAGGTTTGTCTCAGGCGGCCGGCATGGCGCTCGCGATGCGGGATTTTAACGATGAGCCGAATCGCCGAGTTTTCGTGACTCTCGGCGATGGCGAAATGGATGAAGGGCAGAACTGGGAGGCGATTATGTTTGCCAGGAAAAATCGGTTGAGCAATCTTGTGGCGATTATTGACTTTAATGAAGTTCAGCTGAGCGGATCGGTTCGCGAAATTATGCCGCTTGAACCTCTGGCGGGGAAATTTGCGGCGTTTGGTTGGGAAGTTTTTACTTGCGATGGAAATAATGTTCGTGAGCTGTTGGAAAATTTCGCGAAGATTTTGTCGGAAAAATCGCAAAAGAACGGGAAGCCTAAAGTTTTGATCGCGAAGACAAAAATGGGTTTTGGCGTGCCGTCAATAATGGGTGATTACCACTGGCACGGCAAGGCTCCGAGTGTAGAAATGGCGGAAAAATGGTTGAAAGAATTGGAAGAAGATTTTGCGAAAAAGGAGGAAAAATGACCAAATATTCCGAATTATTAGATGAAAAATTTATTGAAAAATTGATTGAATTTCGCGAAAAAAATGATGAGAAAATTTTTGTTAAAAGCAATTTGCGCGAAGCGTTTGGCGACGGAATTTTGGAGGCTGCGGAAAGTGAAATCGCGAAAAATCAGGAGAAAAAATCGCGAATTGTGGCGCTCTCGGCGGATTTGAGTGAATCGGTTGGCTTGTCAAAATTTCGCGAAAATTTGCCGGAAAATTACGTGGAAGTCGGAATTGCGGAGCAGAATTTAGTCTCGATTGCGGCGGGTATGGCACATGTGGGATTGAAACCTTTCGCGATGTCTTACGCGGCGTTTAATCCGGGGCGAAATTACGAGCAGATCCGCACAAATATCGCGCTAAATGATGTGCCGGTTGTGGTTGTTGGGACGCACGCTGGTTTGAATGTTGGTCCGGACGGCGCCACTCACCAAATGCTTGAAGACGTGGCGATGATGCGCGCGATGCCGAACATGGCGGTTTTTGTGCCAGCGGATGCGACGGAATCGCGAAGCTTGGCGAAATTTTTGGCGAATGAAAGATGGCAAAAACCAGCTTATGTGCGGTTGCCGCGCGCGGAAAGTGTGAATATTTTTCGCGAAAATTACAAATATGTGGACGCTGATCCGCAGGAAGTTTTGCGCGAGGGGAAAGATATAACTTTGCTTGGTTTTGGGTCTATGACGATGCAAAATTTGCTGGCGGCGGAAATTCTGGCGCGCAAAAATATTGACGCGGAAGTTGTGCATGTTTCAAACTTGTCCAGCCAATCTATCCAGAAATTATGCGAAAGTGTGGCAAAAACGCGCGCAATCATTGTCTCTGCGGAAGAGGAAAAATCCGCTGGTTTTGGTGAGATGATCGGCGCGAGAATTCTTCAAAAAATGGCGGAAATCAACGAAATTTCGCGAAAAAAATATGCTGAAAATTTCGCAAAAAACCAATTAATAAAATTTGAGGGAATAGCGGTGGATGATAAATTTGGGCAAAGCGGGACGGCGGAGGAGCTTGCGGGATTTTATGGAATTGACGCAAAAAATATCGCGAAAAAGGCAGAAAATTTGCTTTTTGGCGATGAGGGTTAGTTTTGAAAAAAGTTTGCAAATATTTTTGAAATACATTAAAATGTAAGCATTAGCAGATAACGCTTCGCGCGGAAAGGTGACTTATGACTTGGAGGCATAGATTATTAACGGCGATCACAGCAGTGATTTTGGTCGGATCTTTTTTGGCGGTTATCATTTTGAATGAAACTCAAAAAACCGTCGCAGAAAATTCAGCAACGCCTACATATCACTTGGATACATCCGTAAAAAATGGCGACGGAACGATTGGCAATCAAATTATCGCGAATTCAGGAACTCCATCGGGTGATGATTTGATCAACCCGATTTTAATTTCAAGGAGCAACGGAGACGGAAATCAATTTGTTTATGTTTATAATAATGCTGGGCCAGACTCAACCACGCGCGTGATTACGGTGTTTGATGAGCTCGGAAATTTCGTGAAAAACGTTGATTTATCCGTGCCGGCTGGTTTTATTCCGAAGGGTATGACAGTTAGTGAAGACGGAAAAATTTATTTAACTCCGGACTCAGCAAGCTCAATTAACAACGGTTCGGACAATTACTTGGCAATGTATTATGACGCGAGTCAGGCTGGCGTTTTGTCGCCGGTTTATACTGGTAAAATCGTTGGTTTTTCGTCAAATGGAAATTTGGGCGTTCCGACGATTGACCAAAAAACTGGGAATGTTGTCGTTGCTGGTAATTTTATATCTGGCGGAAACGGCTATGGAGTTGAAATTATTTATCCAGACGGAACATTGATTCCAAAAATTCCAATATGGGGTGGAGACACGGTTTACAACGTTGTTGTTGCTCCGAACGGCGATTATTTTGCGGTTGGCCGCTTCAATGGAAACAGAAAAAACTCTGATGTTATTAAATTTCAGCCCATAACTGGATCTGAGGCTGAAATTGTCGCGAACAATGTTTCTGGCGGAGGATATTTTGTGAGCAACTGGAATATTAACGGGATAAACGTCGACAATTCCGGGAATATCTACTTATCCGGACAATCTGGAGTGACTGCAACTGGCGGAAGTGCGCAGAAGTTCACGATTATTAAAATGGATACAAATGGGAATTTCATTACAACTGTTGCACCTTATGGAAATGCACAGATTGGTCAAGTTGGACAGATTCAAGATCCAGGTCGCGTTCATATTAACACCGACAACCAAGCGGTTTATGTTCTGGATGTTGATCCAGCAACTGGGGTGAAATGCTTGAAAAAATTTGTTATTCAACTGACTGCACCAGCGCCGCCGGCAAGTGTTGTAGTGAATCCTGACACGGGAATGATTAAAATTGATCCGCCGATTAACAACGGTGGAAGCACGCCAAGTATTGATATTTCAACGTCTGACCAAACAAAACCCAATGCGCCAACTCAAGACATCACCGTCAAGCCGCTGCCAGGTTTGCCTCTGGAAGTGAAGCCGAATGATCTCGAACCTTGCCATAATTACAGAGTTTCGGTTGTCGCGCGAAATATGATTGGACGTTCAGATGCGATAACTCGGGATTTTGCGTACAAATGTTCTGAAAAACCGAACTTTTCTGCGCCAAACACAGGAACAAAGAGCAATGAATATTAAAATTATACCAACAATCACCGCCGAAGAATCCCGGAAATACGCAGAAGAAATCACGAAACTTGCGTTTGCGCCGAAGCTGCACATCGACATCGCAGACGGAATTTTTGCCCCAAACAAAACCGTAAATTTTGCGCAAGTTTATACGAATATTGGACAGAATTTTGATCTGCATTTAATGGTTGAGGATCCGGCAAAATTTTTGCACGAAATAGTCAGCCTTGCACCTGAAACGGTGATATTTCACGCTGAAAATTTCGCGAATAACAGCGATAAATTCAGCGAAGTTCATGATTTTCTTGCTAAATTTGGAATTAAATCTGGAGTTGCGATATTGACCAAAAGTGCACCGAAAAATTTTGCAAAAATCATTGAAAACGCGGATGAAATCTTGATATTTGGTGGTCATTTGGGTTTTCAGGGCGGGCAAGCTGACCTGAAAAATCTTGTAAAAATTCACGAAATTCGCGAACTGAATCCATCAGCAGAAATTTCTTGGGATGGCGGCGCAAACGAGGAAAATATTCGCGAAATTGTCGCTGCTGGCGTGGAAAAAATAAATGTCGGATCGGCGATTTCTCGTGCAAAAAACCCAGAAGAAGAATACGAAAAACTTGTGAAAATTGCTAACGCGGCATGACGCTTGCGTTTTGTGAAAAACGCGTAAAAATATAAGGTAGATTGATAAATGAGATGCTTTTTCTGAGGCGCGGGCAGAGCGAAGCAAATGCAGGGCATAAAGGCGATTGGTATTTTCGGACGATTTCTTTGATGAAAACTGGGAAGAAGCAGGCGAAAAAAGTTGGAAAATGTTATAATCAATAGATATGAATGATGATCGGAATGCGGAGATTGATGCAGAGGTGAAGAAGCTGCGAAAAAGCGACGGAAACTGGCGCGATATTTCTGGAAATGAAGATATTTCGCGAAAAAATGTGAAAAAATCTGGCGATAAATATGCTTGGCAGAAAGTTCACGATGGAATCCGCGAGGATGAAAATTCGCGAAAAAATGCTGGTTATGCGCTCGCGAAAGACGGGAAATTTAGTCTTCATTCAAAATATCAGCCGACTGGAGACCAGCCAACCGCAATCGCGGAACTTTCGCGAAACCTCAGGAACGGTCAAAAATTTCAAACACTGCAAGGTGTTACCGGTTCTGGAAAAACTTTTACGATGGCAAATATTATTGAGGCGAACCAAAAACCAACGTTGATTTTGAGCCATAACAAAACGCTCGCGGCGCAACTTTACAGCGAATTTCGCGAATTTTTTCCAGAAAACGAAGTACATTATTTTGTGAGCTATTTTGATTATTACCAGCCGGAAGCGTATATCGCGAGCAGCGACACGTATATTGAGAAAGATTCGCGAATAAATGAGGAAATTGACCGCCTCAGGCACAGCGCAACAGCCGCGCTTTTACAGAGGAAAGATGTGATTATTATCGCGAGTGTTAGCTGTATTTACGGCATTGGAAGCCCGAGTAATTACGCGGAAATGAGCGTGAAAATCGCGAAAGGACAGCAATATAACCAGGCGAAATTTATGCGCCACCTGAACGACATTCAATATCACCGAAACGACATGGAATTTGCGCGAGGAAATTTTCGTGTTCGCGGAGATGTTTTAGATGTTTTCCCGAGCGGTCGCGAAACTGCATACCGGATTGAATGGGATTTTGACGAAATTTCGCGAATCCTGGAAATTGACCCGTTGACTGGTGAAGTTCTTGGAACTCCAAGCGAAATCACGATCTTCGCGACGAGCCACTATGTCACGCCGCAAGACCAAATCAAAGATGCAGTGCAAAAAATTCGGAAAGAATTTGAGATTCGCGAAAAATATTTTGAGGACCATTCTCAATTTTTGGAAGCGCAAAGGCTGGCTCAACGCACGAAATATGATCTGGAAATGTTGGAAAATACTGGATTTGTGAAGGGGGTTGAGAATTATTCGCGATATTTGACTGGGCGCGAGCCTGGCGCACAGCCGGCGACGTTGCTTGATTATTTCCCGGACGATTTTTTGTTGCTTGTTGATGAGAGCCACGTTTCGATGCCGCAAGTTCGCGGAATGTATAACGGCGACCGCGCAAGGAAGGAAACTCTGGTGAATTACGGTTTTCGTTTGCCGAGCGCGATGGATAACCGACCGTTAAAATTTGATGAATTTATGGGCCACGTGAATCAGGCGGTTTTTGTTAGCGCGACGCCAAATGAATTTGAAATTGATTTGTCTGGCGGGAAAGTCGTTGAGCAAATTATTCGCCCAACTGGACTTTTGGATCCGGAAATTGAAGTTCGCCCGAGCGAGCACCAAGTTGATGATTTGATGGAGGAAATTCGTGCGAGAATCGCGAAAAATCAGCGCGTTCTCATAACAACTTTGACGAAGCGGATGGCGGAAGATTTGACCAATTATTTGATTGAATCCGGGATAAAAACGGCGTATATTCACAGCGATGTTGACACGCTTGAACGCGGAGATATTTTGCGCGATTTACGTGCTGGCGTTTACGATGTTTTGGTTGGGATCAATCTTCTTCGCGAAGGTTTGGATTTGCCGGAAGTCAGTCTTGTGGCAATTATTGATGCAGATAAAGAGGGGTTTTTGCGCAGTGAACAGAGCATGATTCAGACAATTGGCCGCGCGGCTCGCCACGAAGAAGGAAAAGTGATTATGTATGCGGATAAAATCACGGGTTCTATGCGCCGCGCGATTGACGAAACTTTGCGCCGCCGCGAGATTCAGGACGAATACAATAAGCAGCACAACATCACGCCGCACACTGTTGCGAGCGCAATTAAAGGCGGAATTGGCGATTTGATTGGCCGCGAAGAAAAAAAGAAAAATTCGCGAAAACTCAATCTTGCGAAAATTCCTGAAAACGAATGGGAACAGCTCGCGCGCCAACTTTCCGCGCAAATGGATATGGCGAGTGCAAACTTGGAATTTGAG
>CAXYVX010000013.1:0-19576 GCA_964292495.1 uncultured Candidatus Saccharibacteria bacterium | reverse complement strand
TGGTAAGGCAGTGGGTTCTGGTCCCATGATCGGGGGTTCGAATCCCTCATCCCCAACCATAAAGAACCATTTGCGTGCGAAAGCACAGTTGCGAATGGCTCTTTTAGATTAAAAGAGAGTTTTTTATCGTCAAGTTGGAGGTTCGAGAGTATCAAACCGATGATTTGACGTTTTTCATCAATTTCCGCAACTTCAAATAGCCGTTCGGCGTGTTGAAATATCGCTAACAGATAACCGACTGTACTACTGCCGTTCTTGGCAATAAGTTATGTCGTTCAAGTATCATTTTAGCTAGCTCACCATTCAGTTCATTTAGTGATAAAATGGTCTTGTTGGGGTTGCAAATTAAGTCGAGCAATGCCAACCAAAATGTATTATTATTCGCGGATTTCGCGATTTTTTTTAAGGAGGAAAAATGAAGGAAAAAACGTTAAAATTAGTCAAAAACAGATGGTTTATCGGAGCTGGCGCATTTTTATTGGCAGTTATTTTGATTTTAGGAATCAGGTTTTTCACATACAAAACCCCTTCCGTCCATTATCACGCAAATTTTATGGTTTTTTTGAACGGAAAACAAGAAAAATTTGATAGCCAAAAATACTACGAGGAAACTTCCATGTGTCAAATCAACGACAAAACCACGAATTCCGGAATCACGGATCCGGTCGAGCGCGCTCACATGCACAGATCAGAAAAATCGGAGGCTGAGTCAATCCACGTTGAAGATCATGCCGTGACCTACGGTGCGTTTTTCGCGAATCTCGGCTGGACGCTCGGTCCAAACTTTATCGCTGACGACCAGGGGAACATTTACAAGAATTTGCGAATTGAATTGAACAGACAAATCACGCTGAATTCGCTGGCAAACACCGTAATCAAAGACAAAGATCGCGTTGTTTTCATGGCCGGCGACAGCCCCGCGTCAAACGCAGATCTGAGCTCGAATTTTGCGAAAGTTCCAGACACCGCGGAAGAACTCGACACGACGAACGATCCCGCCACATGCTCCGGCAGCTTGGACGACAAAACAACTTTTGAAGATCACGTCAAACATCTGTTTTAGTAGATGTAAATTTCACAATAAATAATTTCGTAAAAAAGCTTGTGCTATGTTTCGCGAAATGGTAGTATAAAAACAGCAAAAGTTCAAACAAAAATTTTGCAAAAACAAAAGATGAACGTATTTTTGCTATTCACGAAAGTTTTTCGTGAATGTCTCCACCACACCTCTTAAGGCTGGGCTCTTGCCCAGCTTTTCTTGTTGATTTTTCAGAAAAACATGTTATTATGAATATACCTGCTAAGCAGGAAAAAATAAAGGGGGTTTGGATAAATGAAGAAATTCAAACTAATTGCATCTTTATCTGCAACTGCAGGTACAGCGACAACGGCAGCGATCATTATTGGTCGGCGAATTCGCGAAAGGAACCGCATCAGCGACGAGAACGAAGGTTATTGCCTTGGCTCGTTGAAATCGTATGAGTTATTGAAAGAATATAACTCAAACGCCCTAGTAGATGAACGACTCGATCTTTCATTCCTAAAATTAAAAAGTGATCTGAAATTTGAAAATTCAGGTCGATCAAAGAGTTTTCAAGAAGGAATTGAGCGTTCAATAGATGATGCTCAGCGAGCCATTGAAGAAAATGGTTTCGCCACAACGTTAAAAGATCTTGAGAATTACACTCAAGAATTCTAGCACATTTTCACCTCGCCACCGGGCGGGGTTTTATTTTTTACTTTTTTGAACAGCGTTTTCCGCGCGCCAAGCAGCGATTTTCCCGTGATTTCCAGACAATAAAATTGACGGTACCATTTCTCCTCTGAAATTTTCCGGGCGCGTGTATTGAGGAAATTCCAGGTAGCTTTCAGTGGAATAGCTCTCAATTTCCGCCGATTTTTCCCCGCCAAGAACGCCAGGAATCAAGCGGACGATTGAATCAATCAAAATCATCGCCGGCAATTCTCCACCTGTCAGCACAAACTCGCCGATTGAAATTTTCATGTCAACAAATTTCTCAATCCGCGCGTCAAAACCTTCGTAATGTCCACAAATCAAAATGTAGTTTTCATCATTTTTCGCGAAATTTTCCGCTATTTCTTGATTCCAAATCGTTTCGCTTGGGCTAAGTAAAATCACTTTTGCATTGGTAAAATCTCCGTCAAAATTCTCTTTGTTTTTCGCGAATTCGAGAGCAGCAGCGAGAACGTCCACTCTAAGCAACATTCCGTCGCCGCCGCCATAAGGGGTGTCGTCAACCGACTTATGCGCGCCAATTCCAAATTCGCGAAAATTCAAAAACTGAAAATCCGCCAATCCGTCTTTTTGCGCTTTCCACATCATTGAAGTGTTCAAAACCTTCTCAAACATTTCCGGAAATAAAGTCAAAATCAAAAACTTTTTCATCTCTGTTATTTTAACACTTTTAGCTAAATTTTACGAATTTTCGCGAAATCCAAAAACCGCCCCAAATCTATAGAGCGGTTTTTAGAACCCATAAATCTCACATCTCGCGAAAGATTCGCGAATCTTGTGGTAGTTCGCGCACACATTTCTTAAAACTTCTCGCATTTCAAGATTGCTTCGAACTGGTAAGATTATATATCAAGATCATCCAAATCCGCAAGGTCTTCGCGAAGTTTTTTCGCGCGATCGCTCACGCTTTCACCAGAGTTTTCCACAGATTCTGCTTGCGCTTCGGTGTTAGAGTTTTCCACTGGTGCAGATTTTTCATCTGATTTTTGCGAATTTTCTGTTGTGTTTTTAGCATCAGTATCAACTATTTTCAGATTATATCGCTCATTGTTTTTTGCGCCAAGTGCTCTCAACAGAGAACGCAGGCTCTGCGCAGTCGCTCCGTGCTTGCCAATAATTCTGCCCAAATCTTCCGGATCCGCAGTCAGTTCAATCAGAACTCCGCGTTCGTCAGTGGTTTTCTCAACTTTTACAGCGTCTGGATTGTCCACCAGTTGCTTAACAATATATTCAACAAATTGTGTTTCGATCATAGGCCTCCTCCACTTATATGATACATAATTATTATACCAGGCAACACCGGCAAAAGCCAGCATTGATTTTTTGTTTAAGATCTGGTAAAATCGTCATAACCGTTCGCGAAAAGTGGCTCTTTTCGCTAAGTAAAACAGTTTTAATAAAGGAGTTTAAATTAAATGTTAGCAATTCGTTTCCAGCGCACCGGTAAAACACACTTCGCGATGTATCGCATTGTGGTCCAGGATTCGCACAAACACCCGACCAGCGGCAATGTCATCGCTTATGTCGGTTCTTACAATCCGCACACCAAAGAAGTCACTGTCAATAGCGAGATCACGCAGAAATTCTTGGACAATGGCGCTCAGCCAACACCGCGCGTCGCGAAACTTTTGAAAGAAAACGGCGTCAAATTGCCGAGCTGGGTCAAAGAATTCTCAGGCGACAAGAAAAAATCGATTCGAAACGCAGAAAAACTGCGTAAAAATCAGCCAAAAGAAGAAGCTTCAGAAGCTCCAACTGAGGGATAAAAAAATAAAAAGCTCTGTCGTTTAGCAGAGCTTTTTTAATATCTTTTATTTTTTATCAGATTTTCTTTTACGATAATTTTTCAAGCCTTCTTTAGCGGCGTTTTGCTGGGCAACCTGTTTACTGGAACCTTCACCGCGGCCGATTTCTTTGCCTTGAACAAATGCGCCGATCGTAAACGTTTTTTCATGGTCTGGCCCCTGTTCTTCAAGTACGCGGTAGTCAGGAATCGCACCATCAATCCTCTGAGAAACTTCCTGTAAATGCGACTTCGGATCGCGCCAACTGCCTTCTTCCAAAATTTCTTCAAGATTCACCAAAATATTTTTCGCGATAAATTCCCGAGCTTCTTCAAATCCGCGGTCAAGATAAATCGCTCCGGTCAAAGCTTCAAAACAGTTCGCGACAATGTGCAATTTGGCCTGCTCTGTCCCCTGTCGCTCACCGCGGCTCATGCGAATCAACGGCGCGTAGCCCAATTTGTCGCCCGCATCGCGAATGCTTTCTGTCCGCACCAACGCCGCGCGCCAAGAGGTCAAAATCCCCTCAGGCATCGCGAAATGTTTAAACAAAAACTCCGTGCTGACAAGTTCCAAAACAGCGTCTCCCAAAAATTCAAGCCGCTCATTGTGCGCTTTCGCGGTTTTTTTATGCTCATTCACATAACTTCTGTGCGTCAAAGCCGTGATAATCAAGCTCGGGTTCGCGAATTCAAATCCCAGATTTTCTTCTGCCCAGCTCTGATAAGGTGCAAAATCAACGCCTTCAACTTCCGGTATCACCGGTGATCCGTCCGCAATACGCAAAAATTTATCGCCTTCCGTGGCGCGAACCGCATTTTTTTGTCTCTGATTTTTAGCTTTCGCCATATTCTTCCTTCCTGAGTTTCGCGAAATTCTCATTTGAAAACTTCGCGAAAACCACAAATTATTTTATCAACTCAATTTTACCAAAACACGCAAAAAACTTCAATTGATCTCTGTTAGTCGCTCCATTCGCCGCGCGCTCGCAGACGATTTTTCGCGATCAACATTAGTTTCGCGATATCTTCATAAGCAATTATATCCACAGCCTCGTCAAATCTGAACCAGCGAATTCCATTCATCCAATCCTCTTTCTGAAAATCGTCCGTATTTCCCAACGCGCGAAACAGATAAATTTGCGTACTCATCAGAACTAAAGTTGTTTCGCGGCGATAGCGAAAATGAATTTTGCCCAGCCAGCAAATCGGCTTCAATTCATGCAGACCGGCTTCCTCGCCAATTTCGCGAATTGCTGTTTCCTGCGCCGTTTCACCCTCTTCAATGTGCCCTTTCGGAATCGTCCAGCGGTCAAAATGATCTGCTACAAGCAAAATTTCTAGATGATTTGTTTTTGGATTTATCCGAAAAATCACGCCGCCAGCTGTCGCCTCGCGAACCATCTCGCTAATTGCCGGGCGATAAGGCGAATTCCCCCGCCGCTGATCGCCCTCATTTCGCGAAAATCCTTTCACAGCGAGATGTTCGCGAACTTCCGCCGTGCGCTGATCAACGCCGGTTTTTCGTGAATTATTTTCTTCTGCAAGTTTTCGCGAAAGGCGTTTTTCGCGAACTCGGCGATCCTCTTTGTTTTTCCGCGTCCTAAAAACGGCGCATTGTTCATCCGCCGCAGAAGATCCTTTTTTTTCAAAGTCGTCAAACGACCCTGAAAATTCACGAAAGCTCTTGGCTTTCTTGCCTGAAAATTTTTTCCTAAGATTGCTGTTCTTGCTCATCCGTCTTTTCCTCACTATGAGAATCAGAACTTTCTTCCATTTGTCGATAGAGCGTGCCCAGCACTCCGTTAACAAAACGAGAGGAGTTGTCAGCGCCGAAACTCTTTGCGAGTTCAACTGCTTCGTTAATCACGACTTTTGGTGGAGTCGTTTTGCTGCCAAGCTCAAAAGCCGCCATTCGCAAAACCTCCCGGTCCATGATTGCGATTTGGCTGATCGGCCACTGTGGCGCGACCGGTTGAAGCAAGGCATCCAACTGCCTGGCGTTTTGGCTCACGCTTTTCGCGAGAGATATCACAAAATCCTTATCGTCAATTTTCTTCTCATAACGTTCAAGATTTCTGTTCAAAATTTCGTCAAGATCAACTGATCCGTCTCCGATATTTTCGCGAAAATCAAACTCATACAAACTCTGCAAGACGATAACCCTGCCCAAATGTCGATTGCTAGCCATGTTCGTTAAACTCCTCTGTTAAATGTTCTGGACCCCGTAAATATTTTCGCAAAACTCGCAGGATCAACAAGCTTCGCGAAACGAATTATTTTTCGCTTTTTTTACCAAATTCTTTTTTTGTGGTAAATGCCTTCACCGGCGATTTGCTATTCACTTTTCGAGCGAGATCCAACACGATGTGTGAGCGGCGCAAACCGGTCTTTCGTGGTGAAGTCTGTTTTTTTGGCTTTCCCATTTCTTAATCCTTTCTTTAATACTTGACATCATTTTATCAAGATTTTCGGCAGAAATCAAGCGATTATGCAAATAACCATTGACTTTGAATTGCATTTATGCTATTATACAAACATAATTTCTTAAAGAAAGGAATAATAAAATGAAAAATAACACATTACCCTCGCAATACAGAACGCCTCAATTAAATAATCTCATTGAAATAGAGCGGGCCGATGCAGCTCAAGTTGCCAGAGAGCAATTCGCTAATGAATTTTATCAAGAGCAAGAAAGTAAAAGACGGCATGAACGCAATAAACTAGTGCGGAAACGAAAGTTTGGTGCGAAAATCGCATTGATCGCCGCGGCGACAACTTTCACAACTTCCCCAGCTGGTCAAAAATTAATTAACACCGTAAAAGACACGGCTGACGGCATTAAGACGAGCTTAGTCGACAAATTCACAGATGGCAATGAGAGCAACTGGACTTTCGAGCCAGGCGACGCAGGAATCATAAAAAATGCGAATCTCCGCTCAGATCCGTCGGTTATGGATTCATCGGACGGATCAACCAACACTAAAGATTCCTTAAATCGCACACTTTACGTGCCAAAAGAAGACATTCACTACGTCAAAACCGACGTGAACGGCAAGTGGTACGAAGTTCCAGGCAAAGATCTCGGCGGAACTGGCGCTGAAAAAAGCAAAGTTGTTTACATTAACGGCCAAAACATTGATTTTAATCCGAAAAGCAAATAGACGTTTCGCGAATCCGCTCCAATCGGCGCGGATTTTTATTACAAGTGAATTTATTTTGCAACGATGTTCAAGATTTTCCCTGGAACGTAAATCATCTTCACGATCTCTTTGCCATCAATGAATTTCGCGACATTTTCATTGGTTTTTGCAGCTTGCTCAACCTCATTTTTGTCAGCGCTTGGCGACATTTCCAAAACTGCCCGGACCTTTCCATTCACCTGAACGGCGATTTTCGCGAAATCCTGAACCAATAATTTTTCGTCGTATTTCGGCCAATTATCAGTCTGTAAATTAACAGTGTCAAAACCAAATTTCTCGAAAATTTCGCTCGCAATATGTGGCGCAAACGGGCTCAAAATCGCAACATAATTCGCGAAATCTTCTTTGGCGATTTTCTCCGCGCCAAGCTTGACCAAAACATTGAGCGTTTCCATCAAAGCTGCCACCGAAGTGTTAAACGACATATTTTTCAGGTCGTCGCCAACTTTTTTAACAGCTTTCGCGATAGATTTTTGCGCGTCAATATCACTTTTTTCGGCTTTATTTCCCGAGATTTCCTCTGCTAATTTCCAAATTCTGCCCAAAAAACGATACGCGCCAGCCACGCCTTCCGGAGACCACGGCGTTGTCATTTCATACGGCGCGATGAACGCAATCGCGACGCGCGCGGCATCAGCACCATATCCAGCGTCAACAATCTCCGTCGGATCAACCACATTTCCGAGCGATTTACTCATTTTGCGCCCATCAGAAGCCAGAACAATTCCCTGCCCCCGGCGCGCGTGATACGGCTCAGGTGTCGGAACTAGGCCTTGATTATACAAGAATTGGTGGTGAAATCGCGAATATAACAGATGGAGCGTGGTGTGCTCCATGCCGCCCAAATACAAATCCACATCGCGCCAATAATCCAGTTTTTCGCGAGACGCAAATTCCGCATTGTTGTGCGCATCGTAATAACGGAGGTAATACCAGTTTGAACCCGCCCAGTTCGGCATGGTGTCAGTCTCGCGTTTGGCTGGTTTTCCGCAAATCGGACAGACCGCGTTAACAAATTCTGGGATTCGCGACAGAGGCGAAGTGCCGTCATCTGTTGGCTCATAGCTTTCAACCGCTGGCAGTTCCACCGGCAAATCCTTCTCTGGCACCGGAACCGCTCCGTGCTCATCGCAGTAAATGATCGGTATTGGCTCACCCCAGTAATGCTGCCGGCTGTAAACCCAATCGCGCAATTTATACTGCGTTTTTTCACGAATTTCCGGCAGATTTTTCGCGAAAAGTGCGTTTTTCGCCTCCACAAAATCCATTCCGTCCAAATCGCCCGAATTCATCAAAATCCCATTCTTTGCAACAAACGGAAGTTCAGCATCGTCCTGATTTTTCGCGCCCACAACCTGTTTAATTTCCAACCCAAACTTTTTCGCGAAAGCAAAATCACGCTCATCATGCGCTGGCACCGCCATAATCGCGCCAGTTCCATAGCCACCCAAAACATAATCTGCCACGAAAATCGGCAAATTTTCGCCCGTCAATGGATTCTTTGCATAAATTCCACCCATTTTCACGCCGGTTTTTTCGCGAGAATTTTCCTGCCGCTCAATATCGGTTTTCGCAGTGGCCGTCTTAATATATTGCGAAATATCTTCCCAGTTATTCGCGAATTTTTTAGAGCTTTTCGCGATTTCGCTCTCTGGCGCCACCACCAAAAACGTCGCGCCATAAATCGTGTCCGGGCGAGTGGTGAAGACGGTGAGTTTTTCGCCATTCGTCAGATCAAAATCCACTTCGGCGCCGCTGCTTCGTCCAATCCAATTTATCTGCTGATTCGCGATCCTGTCCGGGAAATCAAGCCCTTTCAGTCCGTCAATCAACTGGTCCGCGTAATCTGTTATTCTGAGCATCCACTGTGTCATTTCTTTTTTCTCGACCAAAGTGTCGCAGCGCTCATGTCGACCATTCGCAACTTCTTCATTTGCGACGCCAGTCTTACAAAACGGGCACCAATTCACGGTAGTTTTTGCGCGATATGCCATGCCGGCTTTGAAAAATTGCAGAAACATCCACTGCGTCCAGCGATAATATTCCGGATCGCTCGTCGCAAAACTGCGATTCCAATCAAAAGAATAGCCCATCATGTCAAGCTGCTTGCGGAAATTAGCGGTGTTGGTTTCGGTCGCACTTTGAGGAGAAATGTGATTTTTAATCGCGAAATTTTCTGTTGGCAAACCAAACGCGTCAAAACCCATTGGAAAAAGCACATTTTCGCCGTTTTGGCGATGCCAGCGCGCAAGAATGTCGCCCAGCGTGTATTCTCGCAAGTGCCCCATATGCAGGCCGGCACCAGACGGATACGGAAATTCGGTCAACATTGTGAATTTCTTCTTTTTTGAAAAATCTTCGGCCGCAAAAACTTGCGCCTCGGCCCATTTTTTCTGCCACTTTTTTTCAAAATCCGCTGGATTGTATCTGCTCATTTCACTCCTCTCATAAAAATTTTTCGCGAAAGTCAAAAATTCGCGAATTGCTGATAAGATTATATCATTTTTTTCGCGAATTTTAAGGACTTTTCTAGTGGCGCGATTTTCGTTTAGTGGCCTTGGCGAAAACCAATACGGAGATAAACAAGGCCGCTGCGGCGCCAAACCCAATATACGCCGCCGGTTTGCTAATCTCAAATCCCTCATTTGGGACTTTTGGTAAAATTGCGGGTGCTGAAATTATTAGGTTGTCGTCAAAACTTCCTCCACCAGGCATGCCCGATAACAGATCGCCGGAGACACTGTCTGATGAAAATGCCCAGTTGTCAATGCTATTTTTAGTCGTCCAGCGCAATATTTTCAATTTCAGAGAAAAACGCGTTTTTTCGCGAAATCCATTCTGGCGACTGGCGGACAAGTTGGCTCGCGTCGTCCTGAGTTGCCAGTAAAATCTTTGTCGCTTCCTCTGCAAATACGCCGTTTTGCGAGCCTTTGATCAAAATTACCGGCGCTGAATCTTGGTTCTCGCGAATTATCCCAGCCGCAAAAGTTCCCGCATCAATCGCACTTTCAAAGCTTTTGACCACGCAACCGTTTTTCTCAGCCACAGGAGCCAAATAATTTTTTGCGTCGTCGCCAATGGTGATCACCACGTCCAGCCATTCCGGCGAGCAAGCCGCGCCGACTTTTTCATGTTCGGTTTTCGCGAAATTTCCCAGCTCGTTCATGGAGCCAAGGATCGCGATTCGCTGCGTGGAAACATCTCCGATGTCACACAAAGTGCTGATGGCCGCTAGCGCCGCACTAGTAGAAGAATTGTAGGTGTCATCAATCAAAATAGAGCCCTTTCTCCCGCGCAAAATGTTCATGCGTCCTGGAACTGGGCGGATTTCCTTGACCGTAGATGAAATTTCCTCTGCGCTCATGTCTAATTTTGCGCCAACCGCCGCCGCTGCAACCGCCGAGCGAATCAAATGTTCGCCGGCAAGATGAATTTCCATCTCCGGGACATCTGAAATATTTTTGCTGAAATCAACATTTTCCGCGGAAGCTCCACCAAATTCCGGTGCAAAAAATCGCGCCTTGTAGCCACTCAAAGGATTGCCGCCATCCAGCTGGAAACGATATTCGCCTCCGTTCAAACCATAATCTGAGACGTTGGAACTGTTCAAAAAGTTTGCATATTTCGGGTCAACATCGTCGTGGTTGACGATAACAAAATCCGAAAACGCGCCGACACTCAATTCTTCGCGAGCAACATCATCAATTCCGCCAGTAAAGTTTTCAAGATGCTCTGCGCTGACTGAAGTAATCACGGCGATATCCGCGTGCAAATATTTCGCGAATTTGGCGAGATCTCCTGGATGATCCGTCCCCAGCTCCTGCACAATCACATCCACGCCCTGCTCAGAATGAATCCTCGTGCGACAAGCTTTAAAAACTTTGCGCCAGGTTGAAATTGATCTGAGTTGATCCGCTGGCGGAAATTTCACGCCCAAAATCGCGAGCGGCACCGAAAGTTCTGAATTGTGATTTTCCGGCTCCATTTGAATGCGATATTTTTTCGCGAGAACCGTTGCAATAGAGGTTTTTGTTGTTGTTTTTCCAACAGCACCAACCACCACGATTAGTTTTGGTGAGTGCTTCTTAAAATATTTTTTTACATAGCGTTCGAGTTTTCTACGGATGTGATTTTTAAACATAACTATTTTATTATACCACCTCTTTTGTCAGCATTTATTTTTTTGTTGATCTGGCTGATCAATATTATCGCCGCGATGGTTATCAGGCTCATGAAAACTGTCGCGAAAATCATTCTTTGGTCAAACTCATATTTAAATATTTGCCGCAGCGGCGTCGCAATGACCACAAAAAATCCCGTCGCACTAAACAAAACCAATAGAACTTTCCAAAGGTTAAACGGCCGTGCAAGCATGGTCAGAACCGACAAAAATGCGACCATTGTGACAATTGAAACAGACGTTCCAACCACCTCAATCGACATCCCTTTTCTGTAAATCAAGTAATAATCAACAAGCATAATGACCGCGACAACCACGCCAACCGGGATCACAAATTTCAGAACGCGAGCCAAAAATCCTGGTTTATAAAGTTGTTTATTTGGAGCAAGAGCTAGGAAAAACGCCGGAAAACCAATCGCGAAAAAGTCAATCAAACTCATTTGAATCGGCAGATACGGATAGCGCAAACCGATCACAGTCGTCATGATCGCGAGCGCCGCGATAAAAACATTTTTGACAATAAACAGATTCGCCACACGCTCAACATTCGCGATCACACGCCTACCTTCCGCGAGAACTTCCGGCAAATGCGCGAAATCGTTATCCAAAAGCACGATCTCGGCGACAGATTTTGTAGCCGAACTTCCGCTCTCCATCGCGATCCCAAGATCCGCTTTTTTGAGCGCCAAAGCATCATTAACACCATCGCCTGTCATCGCCACAACGTGCTTTTGCGACTGCAAAAATTCTGCGATTTGGCGCTTTTGCTCCGGCTTCACGCGGCCAAAAACATTGTGCGCTTCCACAATTTCCGCGAATTTTTTATTCTGCGTTTTCGGCAAATTTCTCGCGTCAAATTCCCTAACATTTTCCATCTGAACAGACCGCGCAATCGCAGCGACGGTCGCCGGCGAATCGCCAGAAATCACTTTAATATCCACGCCCTGATCCCTGAAATATCCCAGTGTTTCCGCCGCGTTTTCGCGAATTTTTTCACTGAGAATCACGGTAGCAACCGGCGTATTTTTCTTAAACACCTGCTCAAAATCTCCGCTTTTCTCCGAAAATACATCGCTGTTTTCACATAAAACAAGAACTCTTTTCCCGCTCGCCGCAATCTTCTGAATTTCTTTTAGATTTTTCACGAATTTTTTGTCCGCGAGCAAAATTTCCGGAGCACCAAAAACGTAATTGAACTTTCCGATTTCAATCGCGCTGAATTTTCTCGCCGAACTAAAAGCAATTTCCCGCGTAAAATCCGCCGGCGCAATTCCGCGCAACTGCTCAGCGATCGCCAAGTTTGTCGGCGCAGTATTTCGCGAAGCAATGGTTGCAAGCGCAGTTTGAATCTGATCTTTTTGCTCCTGATTTTCCAAAATTGTCGCTTCAAGCCGAATATTTCCTTCTGTTAAAGTCCCAGTTTTATCAAGCAAAAGCGTATCCACGCGCGCCAAAGTTTCAACGGCCGGCATGCGCTGAACCAGAACGCTTTTTTTCGCGAGTTTCACCGCAGCCAGCATGAATGCAACGCTCGCGAGCATAACCAAACCGTTCGGAATCATCCCCACAATCGCCGCAATTGAGCGCAGCGCGGACATGTGCCAATCGCCGCGAATTCGCAGCTGCCCAATCAAAAGAATCGGAACAATAATGATCAAACTCCACGAAATCCATTTCAACAAACGGTTGATCGAGCGCTGGACTTCCGAGCTTTCGCCACTGAATTTCTTCGCTTCTTTGACCAATTTCGCGGAATATGAATCCGCACCAATTTTCTCCGCAGCCATCACGCCACTTCCCGCCACAACAATTGATCCACTCAAAACTTTTTCGCCCGCTTTTTTCAAAATCGGATCGCTTTCTCCGGTCAAAAGACTTTCGTCAATCTCCAAATCTTCCGATCGCAAAACCGACCCATCCGCCACAATTTGATCTCCAAGTCCCAAAATAATATTCTCACCAAGCACAATTTCGCGGATAGGGATTTCGCGAATTTTCCCATCACGCAAGACTTTTGCTTTTGGTGCCGACAAAATCGCAACTTTATCAAGCGTGAGCTTCGCGCGAATTTCCTGAAAAATTCCGATCGCCATATTCGCGATCAAAATCCCAAAAAACAAAACATTTACAACGCCGCCACCGACCGCAAAAACCGACAACATCAAAACCGTGAGCAACGCGTTAAAAGGCGTAAAAATATTCTCCGCGAAAATCTCAGAATACTTGCGCGATTTGTCGTCAGGAACGTCGTTAACTTCCCCTCGCTCAGTTTTTTCGCGAACTTCAGCTTCTGACAATCCATTTAATTTCATTCTTATATAATAACAAAAAGTTTGAAAACAGTAAAAAATAAAAACTCCGACGGAGAAGTTGCGGAGTTTTATTTTTATAGCGCCCGATTTTTATTTCAGGTTTCCGATCGTCCGAAAATTTCGGTTTTCCAAGCGCCTCACAAAACAAATTCTGTGAAACTTTCGTTGCTACGCGCCCACCCAGGGGCTTTTTCGTTTTTATTTTCCGAATGGAGCAACTTTTTGCCACCCCATACGTATCAACAAGGACAGTTTAACATAAGTTTTTTCACAATGCAAGCGCTTTTATTTTTTTGCGAAAAATGTTATGATAGCGTCGCAGTACGATTCACGATTTTCCTTTAAAAGAACTTTGGGGCGCGGCACGGCAAGTATAAATTAATTGTCCAGACAGATGGACATGAAAGGAAAAAAGTGAAAAAACTTTTTATTGGATCGCTCGCATGGGCGACAAATGATGACAGCCTTAAAGAATTCTTCTCTCAGTTTGGAGAAGTTTCTAGCGCTTCAGTCGTGACTGACCGCGAAAGCCACCGCTCACGCGGATTTGGATTCGTCGAATTCGCGAATGACGAAGATGCCGACAAAGCAGTTGCTGGTGCCGACGGAAAAGATCTCGACGGCCGCCAAATCAACGTTTCTGTTGCTCAGAGCGCAGGACCAAAAGAAGGCGGACGACGCGAAGGTGGTTTCCGCCCACGACGCGACGACAACCGTGGCGGTGGCTACCGTGGCGGCAACGGCGGCGGACAGCGACGCAGCTTCGGCGGCGACGACAACCGTGGCAACAGCTTCCGACAGCGCAACTGGTAATTTATACCAAAAAATAAAAATTCGCGAATATTCGCGAATTTTTTTATTAAGAATATTTTTCCAAAAAAAATCAACGGTTTACCATCACCAAAAACTCGTCTTCGCTGATAATTTCCGTACCGAATTTCGCGGCTTTTTCTCGTTTGGAATTTCCGAGTTTTGAAGGATCGCCAGCCACAAGAAAATCTGTTTTAGCACCGACAGAAGTCTGAAAATTTCCGCCTTGTTCGCGAATTTTATCCGCAGCTTCGTCTCGCGACATTGAGATTAAACTCCCTGTAATCGCGAAGTTTTTCCCGCTCAATTTCCCATCATTTTCATTTTTCGTGAATTCCCCGTTGTCATTTTTCACAAAATACTCGTTCGTGGTTTCAACGCCAAGATTCGCGAATTTTTCAAGCAATTTCACGTTTTCTTCATCTGAAAACCACGCCAAGATCGACTTTGCGACAATTCCGCCAATCCCGTCAATCGCCAGCAATTTATCTTCATCTGCAAGCCCGAGATGCGTCATGTCCACAAAATTTTTCGCAAGATCCTGCGCAGTTTTTTGCCCAATATGCCGGATTCCGACACCATACAAAAACTTCGCGAAATCCGGATTTTTCTTGTTTTGAACCGCTTCCACCAAATTCCGCGCAGAAATTTCTCCCCAATTTTCGCGATTTTCAAGATCTGATTTTCGCAACTTGTAAATATCCGCCAAATCCAAAACAAGTTTTTCTTTGACCAAAAACTTGACGGATTTTTTGCCGAGATTTTCAATATCAAGCGCGCCGCGGCTCGCAAAATGTTCAATATTTCGCGACAAAACTTCCGAAGAATCGCCAAAATTTTTCACGCGATAAACCGCCTCGCCGCTGGCGCGCTCAAATTGCAATTCTGGATATTGTTCGGCCAATAAGTTCTTAAAATTGGTCGGTTGCGAAGATTCATCCGACTCATTATCTGAATTTTCGCGAAATTCCATTAAAACCGATTGAACCTGCGGGATGATTTCCCCGGCCTTGTAAATGACGACCGTGTCGCCAATTCTCACGTCAAGCCGCGCGATTTCGTCAGCGTTGTGCAAGCTAGCATGCTGAACTGTTGTGCCAGCAACAACAACCGGATCAAAAACCGCCACCGGTGTGGCCGCGCCGGTTCGCCCAATTGAGATGACAATATCGCGAACTTTTGTGGCGGCTGTCTCCGCTGGATATTTGTAGGCGATGCAGCCGCGCGGGAATTTTCCGACAATTCCGAGCGCGTCAAAAACGTTTCGCGAATTGATTTTTATCACCAATCCGTCAACATTATAAGGCAGTTTTTCGCGCTCGTCTGGATAAACATTTTTTGCGAAATCCACCACGTCGGAAAATTTCTTAAACTTTTTCTGGTCATCCGTTCGCAACTGGAAGCCAAGTTTCGCGAATTTTTTATAGGCAAATTCGTTCGTCGGCACCTCTGATGAATCATCGCGAATTAAATCATACGGCATAAAATGCAACTTTCTGCCGGCAGCAATTTTTGAGTCGAGCTGGCGGACAGTTCCAGCTGCGAGATTGCGCGGATTCGCGAATTCTGATTCACCTTTTGCCCTTTGAGACGCGTTTAATTTCGCGAAATCGTCTTTCCACATGATGATTTCACCCCTGATTTCCGTATGCCCGTGCGCAAAACTATCTTCTTTTAATCTCAGTGGAACGGTCGGGATTGTCCGCACATTTTCCGTGATAATTTCACCGACAAAACCGTCGCCGCGCGTTACCGCAAAATCTAAAATTCCGTCTTGGTAATGAAGCGAGCATGCAAGACCGTCTTTTTTCGTGTCGGTCCAAAACTCGCTTTCGTAAAATTCTTCAAGCCGATTTGTGGCGAAATTTTTCCGAGCGAAATCCGAAATCCTCTCATACCAAGCATTAGCTTCCTCCGCAGAAAAAGTGTCCTGAATGGAAATCATGCGGTTTTTGTGAGTGTATTTCTCAAATTTTTCAAGCGGTTTGTCGCCGATTCGCTGAGTTGGAGAATCCAGGGTTTTGAGTTCTGGGTGATTTTTTTCAATTTCACGAAGCTCGTTCATCAGAGAATCGTAGATGGAATCTTCCACGCTCGGCTGGCTCTCAATATAATATTCGCGCTGATATTTCGTCAAAACATCGCGAAGTTCGCGCGCGCGTTTTCCACTATCGTGCATTTTTCGCACCTTTCGCGAAATATTTTTGTTGAAATAAAAGACTTGTTGTCATAGAAATATTATATCATTCGGTTGGAGTTATTTTTTAACATTGCGTTTTGGCAGTTTTTGCGGAACTTCGGGCGATTGATCAGAGATGATTTTATCAACCAGTAAATAAATATATGTTGCACACCAAATCACGGAAAGCGAAATCAGTAAAAGCACGGCGATCGGCACAAGCGGGAACCATGTGATTTTCCATGCGACAAGAACAGTGTCAAAACCAATCGCCGCACCGAGGATCAAAATCCACATCAGCGCCACCGGGACCGCCATCGCAAACAATCGGTAGAGGATTTTCAGGCGCCGCGAAACTGCCATGTTGCCGGCGATTTTCAGCGCAACGAAAGGATATACGCCCGGGAGGCTTACGACAACCATCGCCAAAAATGTCGGCACCATCCAATAAAGCGTCAGCACCGCGGTGGTCGCCAAAACACACCACGCCGCCATATTTTCAATCGCGACATCGCCGTTAATCACGCCGACAGATGACAAAGAGCTGTAAATCATCATCACAATTGAAAACGGAATCGCTTGAACGACAATCGTGAACATCAAGCAAATCATCGATAAAACACTCGACCCGCCGCCGTAAATTCCGTCGCGCAATTTCAAACCCTTGCGATTGCCGTTTTTTATTTCGCGAACGATAAACACCAAAGCCAGCCAGCCATACGAAAAAAGCAAAACCATCGCGATTGGCGCGCTTGCTCCGAGATATGACCCTGCCCCACTCGTCCCTGTCAACGCGCCAGAAAACAGCGCAACGAACGAATAAAATGCGCCTTCGTGAGAACTATTTAGCGATTCCCTCAGCGCATTGAAGTTATCTTGGCTCAAAAAACCAATAATCAGGGTCGCGAATAATAGAAAAACCAAGAAAAATTTTATGTACATCCAACGATTTACAGAGATAAACCGCCAAACATTTCCGCTAAAACTAAGGTATCCGCCAATCCCTTCAATGCCGCGTTTTGTTTGAGAACGAGGCGTCAATTTAAACGAACGATGCGGGCGCACGGAGCGATATTTTTTGATTTTTCGCGAAATTTTTCGCTTAATAAATAAAAATGGTATTAAGAGAGAATATATTTTCGGATGTTTTTTCGCGAATTGGCTCGAATTTTGATCTGAAAACTTCATGTCTTGATCCAATTTAATGCGAGCATTTCGCTTTTCAAGTTTTTTAATTCGCCTCTCGATTTTTTCGCGAGCTTGCGCTTCCAAATCGTTTTTATTTTCGCGAATATTTGCAATTTTCAAAGCTAAATTTTCTTCTCTTGAAGAAATTTCTCGTGCCAAAAATTCAGACTTAACGCGAGATTTTCTTGATTTTTTCACTTGTTTTTCAGCCATATTTTCCCTTAAAACTACATTTTAGCAGCGTTATCCTTGATTCGTTTAATTCTGTCGTCAAGCGGTGGGTGCGTAGAGAAAAGTTTCGTCAAGAATCCAGCTTTGAGCGGATTCGCGAAAAACATGTGTGCGGTTGAAGAATTCTGCCTTTTCATCGGCCGTTCCGCGCCTTTTAGTTTTTCCAGGGCAGAAATCATCGCGTCAGGATCGCGGTCAAGCAAAGTTCCGCTTGCATCGGCGAGATATTCCCGCTGACGATTCACTGCCATCTGAACGACAAACGCTATAAATGGGGAAATAACTGCCGCAATCAAACCAACAATCATCATAGGCGAGTTATTACTTTCGCGATCATTTTTTGAAAAAAACGTCATCCTGATAAACAAATCGCACAGCATTCCGATGGCGCTTACCAGTCCAAAAACAATCATACTGACCAAAATATCGTAGTTCTGAACATGAGACATTTCGTGCGCGAGAACCGCTTGAAGTTCGCGTTTATTCATTATTTCCAGCAAACCCGTCGTGACACCAACCAAGCTGTTTTTTGGATTTCGCCCGGTCGCAAAAGCATTTGGAGCTGGATCATCAATCACAAAAACGCGCGGCGTCGGAAGGCCAGCGGTGATCGCTAAATTCTCAACAATATTATAAAGCTCCGGAAAATCGCGCTTTGAAATTTCTCGTCCGCCGTTGACGGCCATCGCAACCCGCCCAGCTGTAAAAAATTGTATAAAAGCATAAAGCGCAGCGATGATAACGACCATAATCGTGATTTGCGGCGACTGGTAGATATAGCCAGCCAGCCAGCCAAGACCGCCAATTATCGCGAAAAACACAGCCATAATCAAAACTGTGTTGCGTTTATTTCGCGAAATTGATTTATACATTTTTACGACCGTAAGACTTAAAGTTTCACTTCTGGCGCATTTTGGATTTTTGCAGATTCATCATCGGAAACTTCGTAAAAATCACGTTGTTTGAAGCCCATCATGCCAGCAAACACATTACTCGGGAAAACCTGAATCTTCGTGTTCAAATCTCGCACACCGCCGTTGTAAAAGCGACGAGAAGCCTGAATTTTGTCTTCTGTATCCGTCAATTCAGCGCTCAACTGCTGAAAGTTCTGGCTGGCCTGTAATTGCGGGTAAGCTTCAGCAACAGCGAACAGAGATTTTAGCGCGCCCTCAAATTCGCCTTCGGCTTTTGCGGTTTCTTTAACACCTTTCGCGCTCATCATAGAACTGCGAGCCGCCGCGACATTTTCAAAAATCGTGGATTCGTGTTTTGCATAACCTTTGACACTCTCAACCAAGTTCGGGATCAAATCTGCGCGCCTTTTTAGCTGAACCGTAATATCGCTCCAAGCTTCATCAACGCGAATCTTCAAACGCACCAAACCGTTGTAAATCGCGATTACTGCAATCAGTAAAATCGCCACTATTGCTATAATTATCCAAACCCAAATAGGCATATATCCTCCTTAATTACTTTGTGATTACGATTATATATTTTTCGCAAAAAAAATCAAGTGATTTTCATTTTCGCCCCAGTAAAATAATTTTTTTGTGTTTTTGAAAAAGTTTGGTAAAATAATAAAGTTCTTTTATGTGATTTCGCGAAAAGAACATGTGTGGCTCTTTAGCTCAGTTGGTAGAGCAGAGGCCTGAAGAGCCTTGTGTCCCCAGTTCAAGTCTGGGAGGAGCCACCATTTGATGATTCTTGAGAGATTTGTTAGAATCATTAAGTTAACAATTTGCGGGTTTAGCTCAGTTGTTTAGAGCGCGTCCTTGCCAAGGACGAGGTCGAGAGTTAGAGTCTCTTAACCCGCACCAGATAAAGCGCCCGAAGTTCGGGCGTTTTTCTTTTCGCTAAAAATTTATGTTAAAATTGTTGGGACGGCGCCTTGGCGGAGCGGTTACGTAGCGGTCTGCAAAACCGCGTAGACGGGT
>CAXYVX010000012.1:0-19664 GCA_964292495.1 uncultured Candidatus Saccharibacteria bacterium | reverse complement strand
AAAAACTTCTGGAACTCGGAGTGGTTGGTTTGGCGTTGTTTTTGCTAGTTTTAATTGGATTTACGCGAGAAATTTTGCGCTCAAAAGACGCGCGCTGGATGCTGGGAATTTTTGCTGCATTTGTCGTGCAATGGATGTTTTTCAGCGGATATCCAAGCGCGATTCACGTGTATTTAATCTTGATTTGCATCTTTATTCAGAGCAAAAAAGCGAAATAATTTTATTTAGCGCCTCTTTGCGTCAGAACTGACCAGAAAGTTTTCGCAAGAATTTGTATGTCCATCGCGAAAGACCAATTTTGGACATAGTAAATGTCGAGTTTTCGGCGCTCTTCAAACGAAATATCTCGCCGTCCAGAAACTACCGCAAGCCCGGTAATTCCACTTTTAACGTTCAAAATTTGGTGTTTTTTCGCAAATTTGTCTAGCTCTTGTGGAATTAGTGCGCGCGGGCCGACCAAAGAAATATCTCCGCGAAAAACGTTCCACAACTGAGGCAATTCATCTAAAGATGTTTTTCTTAGGAATTTGCCGATTGGTGTAATTCGCGGATCATTTTCCAGAGAATCTCCGTTTTCGCGATAAATTTTGCTCAGTTCAGGCTTGCCGATCATTTTGAACGCTTCTTCCGGCGTGGTTCCGTCAAATTTCGCGAATTGTGTGCGGAATTTGTAAACGTTGAATTTCTTGTCTCCGCGCGTTAGGCGAACTTGATGGAAAAATGCACTTCCACCGCCGGAAAATATTTTCACGAGCAGCCAAATGATCAAATAAAGCCATGAAAAAATGATCAAGAAAATTCCGGAAACTACCAAATCCAACAGGCGTTTTGCGACGCGTCCCCAGCCAAGCAGAGGAGTTGGTAAAATCGCGAAAACTTGTTGACCCGCGAAAAATTCTGGTTGGATTCTCTCTGGCAATTCGGAAAATTCGCGCGGAATAAATTTATAGTCAATGTAATTTTTTTGCGCGAAAAACAAAATTTCCTTATCAATCTCTGGCTGGTTTTTGTTTGCAATTTGAATGATCAAATTTGGTGCATATCGTCCAGTCCTGACGAAATTCGCGAAAGTTTTATATGAGTTTTTCGCGAATTTTTCCTCTCCAACAGATGCAATAAGTTCATATCCGGACGATTTTCGTGAAATGCTTTCGGTGAGATTCATTGCGATTTTGCGATTTTTTTTGGTGATTCCAACGATGAGGATTTTCTCGGAACCGATGTTGCGGCGGTAGCGTAAATATTTCGCGAAATAGAGGATTGAGCGCTCTGTTGCGAGAAATAACAGAGAAAAAGCCAACCCGTAAATTGGAACAATTTTGCCTGGGAAAATTGGTTCAACGGAGAAAAATGAAACTGCAATCATGAAAAACATCGCGCCCAAACTTCCAAAAACAACGCGCCAAGTTTTCGCAAAGAATGATTGTCGCCCGGATGAATATGTGCCAATAACAGAGAAAAGAATCAAAATAAAAGGCACGAGAAAAATCAGGTTCATGAAATAATCTCGGGCGGAAATGAAGTTCGTTATTGGAGCGGAATTCCAAAAACGCGTGCGCAAGATATATGAGACGGAATATGCGGCCAGAATCGCGATTGCGTCTGCGGCGATGAGTAGAACGGTGAAAATAAAAGATTTACGATTTTTCATAACACTAATAATATAGCATAATTAAGTGTTTTCGTTGGTAAAATTCGCGAAAATAGTTTTCGTGAATGCGAGATTCATGATAAAATAGTGCTCATGAATAAACGACCAAAGTCCATCGACGGTTTTGTTCTCCGCCGACATGAAGAGCCGCGAAAACCTCTAAGAAATGAAGGCGAGAGGAGAAATATTTCTCTTGATGATCAGAGTCAACCGCGAAAAATTATTAGTCCTGAAACTTCTGATTTAGATGAAGATATTGAGAGTTCTCTTGAAGGTCTTGATGGCGGAGATGACAAAAAACTTGCTCAGATTCCAGCCGATGAAGAAGAATCGTCAAGAGTTAAAAGAGGCGGAAATCGCGCGAACGGGGAACTTTCGCGAAAAGAGAAGCGCGCCGCGAAAAAAGCGGAAAAGCGGTCAAAAAAACATTGGAAATTGAAGCGAAATCTAAAATGGGCGGTGATAATTTTGGTTTTGGCTGCTATTTCTTATGCGGTTTATTCGGTCATCAATTTGGCGAACGAAGCTTGTAAGTTTTCTGGTGAAAAAAGTTGTGGAATCGCGAATGTTATTGGCGCGGTTACTGTGAATACACCCCTGAAAAAAGATTCAAACGGCAGGACGAACATTTTGATTTTGGGGACGAGTGATGACCGCCATGACGCTTCGGATAACGGCGGCTGGCTGACAGATTCGATTATGATTTTGTCGATTGATCAGGAGAAACACGATGCATATATGGTGTCGGTTCCTCGCGATTTGTGGGTGAAATACGGGATTTCTTGCGACGTTGGGAATCAAGGTAAAATCAACGCATTTTACCAGTGTGCTGGTGGCGGTCAGGGCGGCGTGAGTGGTGATCAAAAAGCTCTGGAAACGGCACTCCCATTCTTCTCGAAAATTAGCGGTTTGAGCCTGCAATATGGTGTTAATGTCAATTACTCGGTGCTTGAAGGGCTTGTGAATGCGGTTGGCGGGAAAATTACCGTTGATATTCAGTCTGATCCAATCAGCGCTGGTGGAATTTATGACTACAACACAGGCATTAAACTGAGCAATGGACCAAATACAATTAACGCTCAGCAAGCGCTTGCTCTCGCGAAAGCCAGAGGAGACAGAGCTCCGACATATGGTCTTGCAAACAGCAACTTTGACCGCGAACAGAATCAACAGAGAATTTTGGTTGGAATAATGAACCAGGCGAAAACTGCAAATTTGATCACGAACATCGGTGGGATGGAATCTGCGCTGAGCAGTTTCGGCGATAATGTTCGCACAACTTTCTCTCTTGGTGAAATCAAAACCTTGATGTCAATCATGAAGGATTTCTCTCCAACGAGCTTGAAATCGATCAACTTGATGAGTGCTGATCCGGCGGTTCTAACAACAGGGATGGTAAACGGCCAAAGTGTTGTAATTCCGACAGCTGGAACATTTGATTACGGCGACATTCAAGCGTATATCGCGAAAAATGTTTCAAGCGATCCGATGGTGAAAGAGGGAGCGGTTGTTGATGTTTTGAACGGTTCTGGTGTTTCGGGAGCGGCAAAATCGGTGGCGTCTGATTTGAAAAGCGCGAATTTCACGGTGGGTGCGACTGGAAACGCTCCATCCGAAATTACCTCGAAAGTTGAAATCCATGACCTCAGCGGCGGAAAAATGCCCGGAACTCTCGCTGCTTTGGAGAAAAAATACGGTGTTAAAGCCAATGCTTCTGGCTCATTGGGCGGATTTTCTTCAACAGATAACGCAAGTTTTGTGGTGATTGTTGGTCCAAACCTGGCAAATTCTTTCGCGAATAATTAGTTTTGCATCTGACAATTAACAGGGAAAAACTATAGCGCGGTTTGCAGCGTTGTGATAAAATGCTTACATGAAAGTCTTTTTTGAAACCTTTGCGGCGTGGTCAAAATATGTAAATTTTCCCGGAATTTTGATCTGTATTGTTATTGGCGCGATCATCTACAAATTTGCGCCATTTCTCGCGCGAATGCTTGTTGCGGCTATGGTTCGCGTCCGAGGTTCGCGAAAAATCAACACGAAAGAGCGCCGGAAACGCTTGAAAACACTTTCGGACATGTCCGCTACGGTGATAAAAGTCATTGTTGTTTTGACGGTTGTCTTCACGGTGCTAGATCATTTTCACGTAAATCTCGTGCCTTTGTTCGCGAGCGCTGGCGTGGCTGGAGTTGCGCTTGGTTTTGGCGCTCAAAACATCATCAAAGATCTTTTGGCCGGATTTTTCTTCATTCTTGAAAACCAGTATAGAGTTGGTGATTTCATTGATGTTTCTGGGCTTGGAATCCCGCAAACTGACGGACCAATCGCGAACGGCGGAACGGTTGAAAAAATCACGCTACGCACGACCGTTTTGCGCGACCGGCTCGGCAATAAACATTTCATTCCAAATGGCGCAATTGTCCAGGTGACGAACAAAACCATGGGATTTAGCAAAGTTCATTTTGTGTTTGGCGTGGCCTCTGATACCGACATGGATAAACTGATCTCAATCATCAACGAAGCTGGACTTGCCATGTTGAAAGAACCGAAATGGAAGAACAAAATTATTGATCCGCCACACTTTTCGGAAGTTGGAAAAATCGGCGCAGATGGATTTAATATCACGATCAACGGTACAACCGAGCCGGCCGATCAGTGGGATGTTAGTTCTGAATTCCGCAAGCGCCTGCTCGAAGTGATGCAAAAAGAGAAAATTAACACGATCGAAACGGTGTAAATGCCTGATTTTTCACTAAAAAATCTTTGCGAAAATCTGAAAAATGGCGAAAGTCAGTTTATTCAGTTGGGCGAAAAAAGCTTTATTTTACAAAGACTCACGAAAAAAAAGGAGAATTTCGCGAAATCTTATGACGCCGAAAACTCTCTGATTATTGTTCGATCCGTGGCGGAAATTGAAGAATATTTTGGGAAAATTGAGCGGGAAATTCGCGAAAGACTGACGAATATCTGGCGCGCGGATTGTTCCACGCAAGTTCAGTTAAATTTTAGTGAAAACGAAAACGTAAGATTTTTGTCGCCAAAAAGTCAGGAACTTATTGAAATATCTGAAAAAATTGATTCCCCAATAACTATTACGGAAATTGATTCAGCTGAGAAATCAAAAAATATTACCAAATTTTCAGACGATTTTTTTGAAAAAGAACTCGTGAATTCCAGAATTATAAAATTTTCGCGAAAAAATGAAATCGCTGAAAAGGACAAATTCGACGGCGATTTTCGCGTGGTTGAGATCCGTTCTGATGACAAAAATCACCCTGAAGATTTGATTATTTCGCGAAAACGAAAGCTATATAAATTCGCGAAATTTCTTGAAAGTGAAAACTGCTTTGATTTGAAAAAGTGGACGAATTTCAGAGAAGATGGTTTTAAAAATGTTCTCGGAGATGGAAAAATTGTTGCAGAAATTGGGGCTGGAAGCGCGATTTTCATCACGAAATTAGCTGAAAAATATCCAGAGAAATTTTTTGTTGCTGTTGATAAAAAGTCAGATCGTTTGCTGCAAGGTGCAAATTTGGCGAAAAAACTAAACCTCAAAAATATTTTCTATATTTGGGCGGACGTTTCGGGAATTAGCCAAATTTTTCGCGAAAAAACGGTTGATGAAATTTGGGTGACATTTTCAGATCCTTTCGCGAGAGATGAATATCAGAGTAAAAGAGCTGATTTTTCGCGATTTTTCCATGACAATTTACGTTTTTCTGATGCAAAAAATTACGAAGAAAATCTGCGAAAATATATTAGCGAAATTCACGAATTTGATGAAAAATCGAGAAAAAACTTTGATGAATATTTGCAGAAAAACGGACGCGGGCGCTTGACGGAGAAGCGATTTTTAGATGAATACGAAAAGATTATCAAAAACGGTGGAAAAATGAATTTCAAAACTGATAATTCACCTCTGTTTGAATGGTCAATGAAAAGTTTTCGTGAAAACGATTGGTCTTCTGTGATTCTTACACGGAACTTGCATTGTGAAAATTCCACTGATTTTGAGGATGCGCAAATAATGACGAGCTACGAAGAGCGGTTCGCGAAAGAGCTTTTGCCGATTTCTTTTGTTTGCGCCGCTAAAAAAGATTAAGATTTAATTTCAAAATTTTCGCGAATCCAGCCATCAATTGGACCTGCTCCGAGAGCGATCACCATGTAGCCCGCGTTTAATTTTTCGCGAATTTCTGCTGCTAATTTTTCACCAAAAGCTGCGGCGCTGGCGAGATTTTTTTCGCGATCATCAAGCGTTGAAATTAGTTTTTCAGAGGTTAAAACAGCTGGCGCATCCGGAAGTAAATCCATTCGGTTTAAATATGTTGGCAGAAAAATAATCTCGTCCGCGTGTTTGAAATAATCCCGATAACCGCCCTCTTTGACCACCTCGATTTGCCGCGCGTTTTGGTGCGGCTGGTAAACTGCCAGAATTTTTGCACCAGTTTTCGCTGAAATTTCACTTGCTTTTTGCAAAGTTGCAGCGATTTCGGCCGGCGCGTGCGCGTAGTCTGAAAAAAGCTGGTCTTCGGGATTTGCAGTTGTTATTTTCTCAAAACGGCGGCTCGCGCTAGGGAATTTTTTCAGGATTTCGCGAATTTTTCCGCTGTTAAAATCGTCCATAATTTCGCGGCAAATTTCAAGTGCAAGCCAGGCGTTTTCGCGAACTTTTTCGCCGGGAAGTTCGATCGGATTCATCTCTGTAAAATGCAAAGATCCATGACTTAAAACCGCCAAGTTTTCGCTTGGTGAGGCCTCCGTGAAAAGCTGGTTGTAAACATTGTCCCACATGAAAGTTTTGTCGGAATTTTCAATGAATTCGCGAAACGCAGTCCTGTAATTTTCAATTGTTGGGTAAATGTCTGCGTGGTCGTAATCCAGCGAAACTATTGCAGATACGGCCGGGTTGTAGGCTAAAAAATTGCGGTCGTATTCGTCGGCTTCATAAATGAAAAACCGCGAATTTTCCGAAAAATGTGCTGCTGGGCCGAAACTCAAAGTTGAACCGACGGAGTATGAAACGGGGATTCCGAGTTCGCGAAACACCCAGATCAGCATGCTGGTGGTTGTGGTTTTGCCGTGTGTACCAGCTATGGCGACCATGTTTAGGTTTTTTTCGCGAATAAATTCCGCCAAAAACTCGTCGCGCTTGGTTGATTTGATGTTATTTTCTCTGCAAAAGCGCAACTCCTCGGAATCCTCTGGGATGGCGGAGCTGTGAACGAACCAGTCAAATTTTTCGCGCGCGTAGGTTTCTTGGATTTGCAAATAATTTTGCGCGTAAGATATTTTTACGCCTCTCTGTTCAAGCTCATCTGTGTTTGGCGAGTGCTTCATGTCCGATCCAACCACTTCAATTCCGGCATCAAGCGCAAGCTCTGCAAGTGGACCAAGGCCAGTCCCACCAATTCCTGAGATAAAAATTTTCATATAACTATTTTATCACTTGGGGCGAATTTCGCGAAAAATGTATATCATGAGACGCATAAATAGTTGATAAAAATCTGTGGAAAAATATTTTTTATGTGGAAAACTTTGTTTGTTTCGGTGGATAATGCGGATATGCTATAATCGTGACAGATGAGTGGGTGGTCAAAAATATCTAAAATTACGCGGGAAAATCAGCGAGTCCGCTACGACAAGCGAGTTTTGCGGTCTCTTGGGAAGCTCAAAACATGGCAATTGGTCGTTGTGCTTGCGATTTTGACCGTTTTAACGGCGATGTTTTTAAGGATGAATAATCTTGGGATGATTGATCTTCGCGAAAATTTGGTAAAAGCTGATGAAACCGGAAATTTACAAAGCGTGAACGATGCGGCGGTGAAACTTCGCGATTTTACGGCAAATCATATGAATACATCTGCTGGGAAAATACCTCTGCAAACGCTGTATAATCAGGCCGCACAGCAGGCGATTGATGCCAGTAGGCCACCTGAAATAAATTCTGCCGCGTATGCTGAAGCGCAAAATTCATGCATGCCGAATCTGAAAAGCTACGGATATGCGTCTTGGGCGCAGTGCGTTGCAGGGGCGGTTGGGCTCAGCGACATCAATTCTCTTGATCAGAATAATTTGCCGCCGCCAGATCCAGATGCATTTTATGTGGATTTCGCGAGCGCGAGATGGAGCCCGGATTTGGCGGGATTTTCTCTGTTAATATCAGCAATAATTGGTTTATTGATAGTTTTTAAGGTGTTTTTCTTTTTGATTTTACGGTTTATTTTAGTTTATAAAACGCGAAAAACAGAGAGAATTTAATGTTTTTTGAAAAAAGCTATTGACTAGTGAATAACACCGTGATAGTCTATTAGCGTAAGCTAACTATAAGGAGGAAAAGTTTATGGCATACAAGCACACTAACTCGAAAGGTGTCGAATACATTCTGCATTATAAAGACGTGATCCTGCGCGGCGGTCGCGAACAGCGCATTTATTTCTTCGCCAAAGAAGAATCCACAGAGAACGGTCGTGTCCCGACTGATTTGCCGGAAGACCGAACTGTTGTTGAGAACCCACGAAATGGTTTCTTGACCATCAAAAAGAACAAATAATTTAGTTCAATCTAGATTAGAAAACACCTCAGAAACGAGGTGTTTTCTAATTGCTTTTATTTGAAAATATGCTATAATAAAAGCATGAAGAAGCACGAATATGAATTTTTTGACGAGAACTATGGAAAGCTGTATGAAGCTACGTATTTCGCGAAAGAATCTCGCAAGGATGATTCACTATTGGAAAACCATCCAGAACGAGTTGTTAACCGACAAGCTTTAGAGAAAAAGTCAAATGATTTACTTAAAAAAGCAACAAAAATGATTTTGGAAGCTTTGGTTGGTTTTGGCCTTGAAGAAAACAGGGAACTTGAAGTTCTTGCTAAAAAAACTGCGCAAGATATTTATGGGTCAAAAACTAGTGGATCTAATCCGACCAAAAATATAGGCGCCACCACAGAGCAATTTCGTAAGAGTTTGATAAATCGCGATAATATTGCGAGAGCGCAGTTTGATTTAGACATAAAAAATGACAAATTCGCGAAAAAATCTGCCCCAGATATTAAAGGAGAAGAATTTGGCGAAATTGTGAAAGTTTCTAGCGATTACAGTTTTGAAGAGCAAGATGATCCGCGAACTTGGTCAAAAAACGAAGACTAAAAATCGCGCCGAAACCGACGCGAAAAATATCTGGTAGGGGATCCAGGAATCGAACCTGGGACCAATTGTGTATAAGACAACTGCGCTAACCGCTGCGCTAATCCCCCGTAAAAAGTTGTCTGCCGCCAATGTTTTATTTTCGCGAAAATGCGGTTTATCCGCGAAATATTGACATTTTCATTTTAGCATTTTTATTGGACGGTGCAAAATATAAGTTTACTTTGCTGGACGCCTAAAATCTGCTAAAATCGTTTTTGTGATAGAAGAAATAAAAAAATCTGCGAACAGTGGTTTTAGCCACGCAAAAACTTTTTTGAAAGATCTGTTTCAGATGGATAATATTGCGCTAATAATGATTGCCGGCTTGGCTTTGGTTTGGTCGTTCGGATCCATCGGTGTTTTGAACCAGAATTACGCGCTTCAACAACAGGTAGATCAAGCTAGTTTGGACAATCAAATTATTTCTCTGCAAAACAAAAACTTGAAACTTCAACAAGCTTATTACAAAACAGATGAATTTCTCGGTCTGCAAGCGCGTGCACTTCTGGGGAAGGCGAATCCTGGCGAAAATTTGGTGCTTTTGCCTCAATCCACGAGTTTAACGGTTAGGTCCTCAACAGCGCCAAGTGGCCAGCCGCAAGCAAAAATTACAGATAAATCAAATTTGAGCCAGTGGACCGATTTTTTGTTTGGAAGTCGTTAAATTTCGCGAAATTTCGTGCGAATGATATAATTTGAGTATGATTTTTTCAAGGAAGAATGAAAAAGGTTTTACGGTTGTTGAGATCGTATTTGCGATTCTTGTTCTCGCGATTTTGGCGGGATTTTTTGTGGTTCAGCGAAATTCTATTGAAGCTGGAAAGCGCGACCAACAGAGGAAAACTGCGGTAAACGCGATGTATTACGACCTCAAAGAAGTTTATTTCGCGAAAAACAAATCATATCCAAAGACGATTTCTCGCGATAATTTAACCGCGATTGATCCAGATTTGTTCACGGATCCGAACGGCGGTATTTTAAACGGAGAAAAATGCTCGTATAAAAACGGCGCTGAGCTCAGCCAAAGTTTCTGTAATTATCACTATCAGCCTTCAGATTGCGATTCTGAGGGAAAGTGTAAAAACTTCAAGATCACCGCTGATATGGAAACTGAATCCGAATACTCAAAGTCTTCCTACTAATTTTGATTAGCGAATTATTTTCCGCCCTCGTCTGTTTCCTGGACCATTAAATTGATGATGTGAAATTGGTCGCGCGGATCGCTTGCGTAATCAAATTCATAGGTTTTTTCATTTCCGACGGTTGAAAGACGAATTCCGCCGTAATTAAACATCATTTCCAATAAATTTTCTTGTGAAAAAGAGCAATTTTCAATCTTGCTGAGTTCAATATTTTCATCTGTATAAGAGAAAGGCGTCAATTGCAGGCGACGAAAAACGCGCTCGTTTGTGATGATTAATCTGTTCTGTCTGAAAACATAATTTGCGACCAGCGCCAATATAAATGCGACAAAAAATACGAGCGCGCCGATGCCGAGCGAAAGGAAAAATATTTGTGGGGTCAGAATTTTCGCGAAATTCAGGGCGATGATTACAGCCGCAAGCAACAGAGGTATCATCACGACGCCGAGCCAATTTTTCAGCACACCGAGACTTGTGCGTTTGACGTCAATCACCACATATTCGTCCGCCAAAAACCTGATCAGCGAATATTTCGCCACGCTTTCGTCGTGTTTTTGAGCGATTTGCTCTTTGCTCAAAATTTGCTCAGGATGATCCGGATCTATTGAATTCTGCTCAATCTCAATATTTCGCGGAGTTTCAGTTCGCGTTTGTTCCTGTTCGGTTGGCGCATTTTCGCGAATCTCAGCGGTTGGCGTGGGCTCGGAATCTTGCGGTCGAGCGTAAAGCGGTTGGCCGTCCACGGTGTAAGCGACCGGCTTTTCGTCGCCGTCGGTTTGCAACGGAGTTGGTTTTGGCAAATTTTCATTATTCATACCACAAGCATAACATTTTCGCGAATTTTTGCCCATGTTATAATCGGAGAATGATAAGTTTGATCAGAGGAAAAATTGTAGAAAAAATTGGGGTTAGTTTGGTGGTTGAAGTCGGAAATGCGGATTCTGGCGTTGGGTATGAAATTTTTGTGAGCGCGGCGGATTTCGCGAAATTTCAACTTGAAGAAACTGCAAAATTTTACGTTTACCATTCGGTTCGCGAAAATGCGGAAGAGCTTTATGGTTTTTCATCTCTGATGGCGAAGCGGATTTTTGAACTTTTGATTTCAGTTCAAGGAGTCGGCCCGAAAGCTGCGCTCGCGATTTTATCTCTCGACGATCCAGAAAATGTTCGCAATGCAATCGCGAATGATGATGCAAAATTTGTTTCGGGGGCTTCTGGCGTGGGTAAAAAAACGGCCGAGCGCGTAGTTTTGGATCTTCGCGAAAAAGTTGGCATTCCGTCAAAAATCTACGAAAAATCTGGCGTAAACTCCCTGAAAAATCACGAAGAAGACGAAGCTTTGGATGCGCTGATGGCGCTTGGATTTACACTTGCGGACGGCACGAAAATGCTTGAAAATATTTCTAAAACTTTGTCAACAGAACAGAGAGTTCGCGAAGCTTTGAAGCGAAAATAATTCGCGAAAACACTAGAAAAATTTTGTGAAAAATGTTAAAATAATCTTATAAATTAACCAGGAAGTGAGGGGATGATGGCGCGAAATAAAGTAACAAAAACTATGAGCGACGCGAAAGACGATGCTGGCAAGAAAGCCGCGTTGGATTTGGCGCTGAGCCAGATCAGTAAAAATTTTGGCGAAGGATCAATTATGAAGCTCGGTGAAGCTTATAAAATTGACGTTGAGACGTGGCCTGCGGGAACTTTATCTTTGGATCTTGCTCTGGGCGGCGGATATCCAAAGGGGCGCATTGTGGAGATTTACGGTCCGGAAAGCTCCGGTAAAACCACATTGACTTTGCATGCTGTTGCTGAAGTTCAGAAAAACGGTGGCACCGCAGCATTTATTGATGCTGAGCATGCGCTTGATCCGGTTTACGCGAAAAAACTCGGTGTAAATACGGCGGAACTTTTGGTTTCGCAGCCGGATAATGGCGAGCAGGCGCTGGAAATTGTTGAGACTTTGGTGCGTTCAAACGCTGTTGATTTGATCGTGTTGGACTCGGTGGCGGCGCTTGTTCCTCAAGCTGAAATTGATGGCGATATGGGTGATTCGTTGCCAGGACTTCAAGCACGATTGATGAGCCAGGCGTTGCGAAAATTGACCAGTATCATTTCGCGAAGCAAAGCCACGGTGATTTTCATCAACCAAATCCGCATGAAAATTGGCGTTATGTTTGGAAACCCAGAAACCACGACCGGTGGAAATGCCTTGAAATTTTATGCGACACAGCGCATTGATATCCGCCGCATCGGACAGATCAAAGTCGGCGATGAGGTGGTGGGAAACCGAGTTCGCGTAAAAGTAGTGAAAAACAAGATCGCGCCTCCGTTCCGCCAAGCCGAATTTGACATCATGTTCAACGAGGGAATTTCCACGACCGGCGACGTTTTGGATTTGGCTGCGGAACACGATATTGTCCAGAAATCTGGCGCGTTCTATAAATACGACGGTGAAACCATAGGTCAAGGCCGCGACAAAGCCAAAAAACATCTCCATGATAATCCGGAAAAATTGGCAGAAATTGGTGCGAAAGTTCGCGAAATTTTGAAGCCAGCCACAGATGAATTTGACATCGACGCTGGCGAAGACGCTGATGTAGAAAACGACGCGGAAAAATAGCGAAAAATGAAAAGCAAGAATCCGGCTCCGGCCGGTTTTTGTTATAAAAAATGTTGTGTTAAAATAATAATATGAAAAATAAAATAAAAATCGTAGTGTATCTTTTGTTGATTTTTGTTTTAATCACCACTATTTTTTTGGAAAAATTTGCTCAGGTTTTTGCTGCGGATTCAGAAAATTCTGCATTTCAATTTAGTTCTGAAATGGAAAACATTGAAGAAAATAACGACGCCGAAAATCCTGAAATTACGGATCCGCCGACCGAAAAATTGTTGCCAGAAATCAGGATTTCGCGAATTTCTACCACGAATGGAGATGAATATATTCAGATCGCGAATTTTTCTCAAAATGACATCCACCTAGATTCTGTTGGTCTGAAATTATTCAATAGCACGGCTTCTGTGGTTGGTGATTTTAATTTAGATTCCGGAATTTTTGCGAAAAACTCTTTTGTTTTGTTGGCAAGCAGCGGAGATGATTTCGTGAAAAATTTGCCTGACAAAACTTTGCCGAATAATTCTGGAGCGGTAAAATTATTTTTGAACGGCGAAATGGTGGACGAAGTTTGTTGGGGATCGTCGTCTCTGTGCGCGAACCTTACGAAAAATTTGCCATCAATCCCAGCCAACATGATCATCCAAGATTTAGAGATTGATGATGACCAGGAAAACACGGTTATTTTGCCGGGGAATGATAGGTTTTTATTTGCGGGGCCAGCGAAATATTTGAATAACGGTGGTTTTACCAGAGATGAAAATATAGATAAAGGAAGTCCGCCCACAGTTGATCCGAACACAAAAAATTTATGTAATCAAATAAAATTGAACGAAATTTCCGCGAACAGCGATAATCAATTCATTGAAATTGCAAACGTTTCGGGTTTGGTGCAAGATATTTCGGGTTGCAGAATCATGACGAACCGCAGTGTAAATAAGTATTTTGAATTTCCCGAAGGATCTGAAATTTATCCCGGAAAATTTATGGCAATCAGCATTTCCGAGACAAATCTTCAACTGACAAAAACAACAAGTGGCACGGTTTATTTGCTGTCGAGCGATGGAAAAACTGAAAACGATGCGGTTTTTTATGAGAATATGTCTTCAAATACAAGTTTCGCAAATTTTTCTGACGGCTGGAAACAAACCTATTTGCAAACACCAAATGAAGTGAATATTTTTGCGCAATATCCGCCATGTCAAACCGGTTATTTTAGAAATTTGGAAACGGGAAGATGTAATAAAAATCCAGAACCAGATGAAATTAAAATTTGCGCGGAAGGCTATTTTTTGAACGTGGAAACCAATCGCTGCAATAAAAATCCGACCGCAAATGTTTTAGCTCCTTGCGACGAAGGTTCACTCAGAAATCCGGAAACCGGAAGATGCAAAAAGATCGCTTCTGAAAATGAATTAAATCCGTGCGAAGAAGGCTGGGAGCGAAACCCAGAAACAAATAGGTGTAGAAAAATCGTTTCCTCAGCGGACGCAAACTTTCCAGTCAGGAATTCTCAACAATCAAAAACTAGTGAAACATGGTTGATTGCGGGATTTTTGATCATTTTCGGAATGACTCTCGTGATATTTTGGCAGTTTAGGGAAGATCTCGCGAAACTATTTGCTAAAATCAGGATTAGACTACTTGCGAAAAAATATTATAATGAAATGAAGGAAATTTTGAAAAATGATAAATAATACGATAATTATTCCAGGGCAAACCCCGAGCCATAAAAACTCAAAACGAATGTTTGCCAGTAAAAAAACTGGAAAAATTTTCCCGGCAAATAATGACAAATATCTTGCGTGGAAAGATTTGGCTGTTGTGAACCTGAAAAATTCTCGCGTCAAAATCGTTGGACCGATTGGGGTTGCGGCAACTTTTTTCTGCGAAGATAATCGGCCGAGAGATTTGGATAACATGCTTGCGAGCGCTCAAGATGCTCTGGTTTCCGCCGATGTTTTGGTAGATGATAATGTGAAAAAACTACCGTTCGTTTTTGCGAAAAGTGGGGGTGTTGATAAGAAAAATCCACGGGCTGAAATTTCGTTTTTCGCGGTCGCTTGGGACGAAGAAACATTGAGTTGGAACATTGATGAATCGGTTGTAAAATGGTTCTGAAATGGCGCTAAAAATTTATAAAAGTTCTGATCAAATCGGGGATGAAAATTCGCGAAAATTTTCAAGCTTTCAACGAAAAAATGGACAAAAAAATCAGTTAAATTCATATCAAAAATTTGCCCAAAAAGAGAATGACTTTCAGAACAAGAAAAGTGAAAATAACGAAGAAAAATTCATTTCATACGATGATTTTTATGAAAAAAACGGTCGAGATTTGCCGTTTGGGAATTCGAGTTTTTCGCGAAAAAAATCAACAAATTTAAGTCCGAAAGAATATTATGAAAAGCAAAAAATTCGTCGCGAAAAACTTGTGAAAAAACTTGCGGATGAAAAAATTTTGCGCGAAAATCTGGCAAACGGAAATCTTGAAAATGAAGAATTTTTGATCACAAAAATTTCGCCAGCTGCGAAAACTGCTGGACGCTACAACGTTTTTGTTAATGACAAATTTTCGTTTTCTTTAGATGAAGTTCAGTTGGTAAATTCCGGATTGAAAAAAGGCAAGGTTTTGTCGAGTGAAGAATATTTAAGCCAAAAAAACGATTCGGATTTTGGAAAAAATTATGTGCGCGCTCTGGATTTAATTTCGCGAAGAATCAGGAGTGAAAAAGAAATTCGCGATTATGGATTTAAGAAAAAATGGAGTGAAAATGCAACGGAAAAAGTTATTGAAAGACTTTACGAACGCGGCTATTTGAATGACGAAAAATTCGCGGAGAGCTTTGTGGATGCGCGCGCAAATCTCAGGAATTTCAGTAAACGAAAAATTGAAATTGAACTGATAAAAAAAGGGATTGAAAAGGAAATTCGCGAACAAATCTTGCGCGAAAATGAAAATTTTGACGAATCAGAAAGTCTGAAAAATATGGTTGCGAAAAAATGGAATCGCTATGAAAATGATCAAAAATTAATTGCATATCTGGCACGGCAGGGATTTAATTTTGATGACATAAAAAATGCAATCAAAGAATTTCGCGAAGAAAATGCTAATGAATGATAAAATTGATGCATGGAATACTTATTGAGATATGGAGTAAAAAATGATTAAAAATCGCGGATTTGAGGTGGTAAAAAAATACGAAAACCATGAAATAAATCTCCCAAAAAGAATGACGAAAAATGCCGCTGGGTATGATATTGAAGCGGCCGAGGATACGCATTTTGCGCCCGGAGAAATTGTTTTGGTTCCGACTGGTTTGAAATCATATATGCAGGACGACGAAGTTTTGTATTTATACAATCGTTCAAGTTTTCCCAAAAAACGCGGCTTAATTTTGCTGAACGCGGTGGGCGTGATTGACGCGGATTACTATAACAATTCTGATAACGAAGGTCATATTTTTGTTCAGATGAAAAATATTTTTGAAGATGAAGTTAAAATTGGCAAAGGCGAACGGATCGCGCAGGCAGTTTTCGCAAAAATTTTATTAGCGGATGGCGATGAAAACGCGGAAAAAAATTCGCGAAACGGCGGATTTGGCAGTACTAAATGAAAAACGCTCGCGAGAT
Organism: uncultured Candidatus Saccharibacteria bacterium; assembly: GCA_964292495.1. GTDB lineage: Bacteria > Patescibacteriota > Saccharimonadia > Saccharimonadales > Saccharimonadaceae > CAXYVX01. Next base: position 3,435 of record CAXYVX010000012.1, on the reverse strand, counting down.
TTTACGGGCATTTTCATGGTTTTTAGGTCTTTTTAATCGCTGATTTTATCATTAAAAATGATGATTTGTTCTATTCATCAGCGTCAGATGCGTTCGGCGCCGCGCTTGGTTTTCTGAACGGATTTTCAACTGGTGCAATTTTCACGCTGGGTTTTCCTGCGGTTGCGGTTTTGGATTTGACGCCAGAACCTTTCACGATGATGCTTGAATTGTCGACGGAAATGATTTGATTTCGCGAAATTGTCAGATTTGTAATTCCGAAACTTTTCAAAAATGTTGGCGCAGCGTAAATCTGCTGTATGAAAAAACTCTCAGGGTCAAGCGTATAGTTTTCAACGCGGCCAAGCTTCGTTTTATGCTCATCAATCACGCGCAGCCCGTCCATGCTGAAACCAAAATCAATAACTTCTTGTAGGCGCACCAAATCATCAATCGGGAGAATTTTGTCGGTGGAGTCAATGATCGCGCCGAGATAACCGAATTCGCGAATATCAGTGGCAAAAAGAACCGCCGGCGAGAAATCCACCAGAGGTCCAGAAACGTAAAAAGCAACAATTTTGAGATTTCGCGGATCAACAATTGCTGAGTCAATGTGCGCGAGAGGTTGCCCAGTTTGAAGCGACATGACCGGCGCGTTGATGAGATTTTTTATTGTTATAAGCATGAGCTCATTATATATTTTTCAGTGAAAATTCGCAAACTTGGCTCGAAAAATGTATAATGAAAGCCATGAAAATCGCAGATGAGAATGAGATGAAAAAACTTGGGTTTGAGATTGGCCGGGCTCTTGAAGGTGGCGAAGTTTTTGAGTTGATCGGAGACTTGGGCGCGGGAAAAACTACTTTCGCGAAAGGGCTCGCAAACGGTCTGGAAATAGAAGACGAAATTCATTCTCCAACTTTCAATATCACGCTGAATTATCCGGCCAGAAATGGTTTGGAAATGAATCATTACGATTTTTATCGCCTCGACGAACCAGGAATAATGGCCGACGAAATTCGCGAAAGTTCTTCCGACTTAAAAAATATCACGCTCGTTGAATGGGGGGAAAATATCCGCGATTTTTTGCCTCGAAAAATAACCGTGAAAATTGATTATTTGCCGGAAGATGGGCGCGAAGTTAGCTTTTTTGGACAAGAAAATTTTCCAAAAATTAAAAAGGTGATTGCGGAGTTTAAAAAATGAATTTATTGGCGATAAAAACTGATGGCGATCCGACTGAAATTTTCCTCCTTGATGAGAGCGGGAAGAAAATTTGCGAAAAAATTTGGAGCGCGCGCAGGACTTTGGCTCGGGATTTGTTGGCTGAAATTAAGGGTTTGATTGGTGAATTGGCTGACGATGAAAATGATATTTTTTCTCAAATTAAAGGTGTAATTGTGTATGAAGGGCCGGGAAGTTTTACTGGGCTTAGGATTGGAATAACCGCCGCGAACGCGATTGCTTATGCGGAAAATATTAAAATTGTGGGCGTTTCTGGTGATAATTGGCTGCTTGATGGCGTTCGAAAAATTCGTGAAAAATCGGAATTTTCAAACGAAAATGAGGAAGCTTTGACTCAAAAAATGGAAGAAAATCTCAAAAAAGAAACCGATGAAAATGGCGTGATTTTTTCTAAAAAAACTGATTTGGAAGAGAGCGCAAAGTTGAAAATTGTGATGCCAAAATATGGCGGACAAGCGCATATTACCGCGCCGAAAAAATAGAGCATATTTGCTAGAAACGTGATAAAATATAGATGTTTGATCATTAAAATTTCGCGAAATTTCTGCGAAAAGTTTGGAGGAAAAATGGAAATAATATTGGCTATCATTGGACTGATTGTCGGTGGCGGTGGGGTCTTTGCAGCTCAAAAAGTTCGCGAAAACGGCTCCACAAAAAAAGCGGCTGAAATGATTGCGAAAGCACAAAAAGAGGCTTCGGAGATCGTGATGAACGCGACGAATTCTGCAAAAAAAGAAACTGATGAGATGCGCCGAGAGATAAAAATTAGCGAAGAAAAAGTTTCGGGGCGCGAAAATGGTGTCCTAAAAAAACTTGAAGAATTGGATAAGCGAGCGGAAAAAATTCGCGAAAATGAGAGCGAGCTTGAAACTTTGAAAAATGAGGTCAAGGAAATTCGCGAGAAGCAACAGGAAAAACTTGAAAAAATCGCGAAACTCAGCAGAGAAGATGCGAAAGAGCATCTTCTGAAAATGACTGAGAAAGACGCGAAGAAAGATCTTTTGGGGCTTGTTTCAAAATTGCAGCGCGATGCAGAATCGACCGCTGAAACTCAAGCCGAGAATATTTTGGTGACAGCGATGGAGCGGATGAGTTCGGAAGTTGTCTCTGAGCGAACAATCACCGCTGTTCCGCTGACCGATGAACAGATGAAAGGCCGTTTGATTGGTAAAGAAGGTCGAAACATTCAGGCGCTTCAAATGGCTACAGGCGTCGATATTTTGGTTGATGACACGCCGGGCATGATTGTCCTTTCGAGCTTTGACCCCGTTCGTAGACAAGTTGCGCGAATGACAGTTGAAATGCTGATGAAAGACGGGCGAATTCATCCGGCGCGAATTGAGGAAGTCGTCAGTAAAGCGCAAAATCGGATTGAGCACGAGACTCAGAAAGCTGGGGAAGACGCCGTTCGCGAAGTTGGATTGGCTGGCTTTATACCGCCGGAAATGGTGAAACTCCTCGGTGAATTGAAATTCCGTACTTCTTACGGACAAAATGTTTTGATGCACAGCAAAGAAATGGCGCAAATTGCCGGAGTGATTGCATCGGAAATTGGTGCTGACGTGAGAATCGCGAAAATTGCGACGCTCTTGCACGACATCGGAAAAGCCGTCACGCACCGCATTGAAGGGAAACATGCGGATATTGGTGCGGAATTGGCGCGAAAATACGGAATGGATGAGCGGATTGTTAACGCGATTGCTGCGCACCACGAAGACATTGAGGCCACTTCACCAGAGGCGATTGTAGTGAGAATTTGCGATTCTTTGAGCGCAGCTCGTCCGGGCGCGAGAAATATTTCTGCCGAGAATTTTATTGAAAAAATGAAAGATCTCGAAAATATCGCAAAGAGTTTTGGTGGGATTGAAAAAGCATATGCTTTGAGTGCTGGTCGTGAGGTCAGAGTGATTGTGCGACCAGAAAAAATCGACGATTTGAGTGCGCTGAAACTTTCGCGAAATATTGCTGATAAAATTGAAGCGACCATGCAATATCCGGGAACAATTAAAGTGAATGTGATCCGCGAAACTCGCGCGATTGAATACGCAAAATAACTTTCAATTAAACTGTAAAAATTCCTGAAAATTTAAGTTGAGCGCGGTAAATTTGAGAATTTGGATTTTTCGCGAAACTTTGTTAGAATATTAGAGATTTTGTGGCACCATAGCTCAGCTGGTTAGAGCGTAGGACTCATAAGCCTAAGGTCCCTGG
>CAXYVX010000011.1:0-20986 GCA_964292495.1 uncultured Candidatus Saccharibacteria bacterium | reverse complement strand
AAAAAATCGCGAAAACCGTCTCCGATTTTCGCGAAATAATTTCTGCCAGACCGCCGATAAGCCGGGTTTTGTTCCCCTGTTTCCAGGTTCAACGACCATCTATCTAGACGTCAAATTGCTTTGACGTTCAAGCGGTTTTTATGGATCGCAGGCGGGTACCTGTGCTCGATCCGCCTTGCAGCCAACAGGGTTTACCTCCTCCTCACGTCGCCGTGAGTCGCTGTGCGCTTTTACCGCACTCGTTTCACCTTTTCCGATTTACACCGGTAGTTTCGTTTCTGTGGCACTTTCCCTACAATTACTTGCGGTCGCCGTTAGCGACTGTCGTTGCCCTTTGCTGCCCGGACTTTCCTCTCGTGACGCGGCTTTTTGAGACCCATCACCAGCGGCCGTTTAGCGATCTGGCTTTACTATTCTATCATTTTTCAAAGAATTTTTCGCGTGATTTTTTCGCGAATTTTGCCAAACTCATTCTAATATGCGGCTCATTTTCATCCAAAATCTGATTCACCAGAGCGTCAGCACTCCTGTTATATTCCCTGTGAACGTGGCGAAACCTCACCCTGTCAAACTTAAACATCAATTGCTTAATTTCTTGGTAAATCTTTTTATCAATATCTTTAACCTTAAACATCCCGTTCAACTGGTCCACAACCATCAGCGAATCAGAGTAGAAATTCACATTTTTTGCGCCCATTTTTGCCGCCGAGCGCAACCCCAGCAGAACTCCGTGATATTCCGCGATGTCGTTTGTGAGATAGTCGCCGAGGTATTCTCCGCCCTGATCAATCACTTCTCCGCGGTCGCTTTCAATTATATATGCGGCCGCTGTTGGGCCAGGATTTCCGCGAGAACCGCCATCACTGTGGATGACCACTGTTTTATTTTCTGCCAGCTCAGAAGATCTGTTTACATCGCGCACAAAACCCCTGGTGTTATTTGGCGATGGGTTTCGCGAAAAATCGTCCACGAGATTCGCTCCGCCAAGATCAAGCAAAACCTTCGTCGAATTAGTCATGGCATCTGGTTCAATTTCGCGAAATTCGCGCCAAACATAGTGATCGTATTTGATATCCACACTAACTCGGGCGTCATCGGCAATTTCAACAAAAAACAATATAAATAAATATTGCAGATCCGCGTCATCTGGATCAATAAACGAAACGGCATCGTGTAGTTTGAAAGTTTCTGGCGCAATACCCGAAAAAGCCTGCAATGTTCGCTTCAAAGTGTCAACAGGCTGCTCGCGATCGCGAAGTGATCCGCCTGGAAGTTCATATTTACCTTCAATTGTGGCTCGGCCACCTCTGCGGCGCAAGAGCAATACCCGCTTTCTTCGCGAAACTATTGCTCTAACTACAATTTTTTGCCTCATTCTTCAAACCCACCAAATAAATTCTATCCCCATAGAAATGGAATTTCCTTGAAAACCAAGGTGGCGCTTTCACTCGCAAACCACGGTTCGCGAAAATATTAAGCTCCGTAATTCCGATTAGGAAATCATTTTCTACGGGAACACTTACATTATATCAAGTTTCGCGAATTTTTCATAACCGTATTGGCAGATTAGATCGTTGAAACACCGAAGATATGCGCGAAAATTTGCAAAATAAACTGGACGATATTGCCAAGAATTGTGCTCAAAATTGGGCTGGCGATCATCACAATAAGGAAAATCACGACTAAACCCGCGCGCTCAATCGCATCCATTCCCTTGCGAAACCAATCTGGCGCAATCGCATATAAAACGCGGGAGCCGTCAAGAGGTGGAATTGGCAAAATATTGAAAGCGAAAAATCCAAGGTTCACAATAACTCCGACAACTAAAATCTGAGAAAGCAGATTAGCGCCAGAAATTTTCGCGAAAACAATTATTGCAAAGCAGATAAAAGCAATGAGGAGATTTGTCAGGGGTCCAGCGATCCCCACCAGAGCTGCGCCCCAATCCCCGCCTTTGACTTTGTCTGGACGAAACGGAACAGGTTTTGCGCCACCGAAGATCGGCATGCCAAATATCGCGAGCAAAAACGGCAAAATGATCGTCATGAATGGGTCAATATGCGCTATCGGATTCAAGGTGAGGCGGCCGTCATTTTTCGCTGTTGAATCGCCAAGCCAATACGCAATAACTCCGTGCATCAGCTCATGCAGAACCATGCTAGCGAATACGACAGCCAAAACAATAGCCACGTAAACCCAATTGATATCGGACAGATTAGCTAAATTCATATTTCAATTCTATCATCTTTTTTAAGCAAAATTAAAACCAACCTTTAACTTAACGGAGGTTGGTTTTAATATATGTATTATTTATCAGACTTTTTCGCAAATGTCTGCGCGCCATTAACCACAAATCCTTTTTTCTTCAAGGTGCGGATAGTGCTTGCAGCGATGGTCAAACGAACTTTTTTACCGTTCACAATCAAGGTCTTCTTTTGAAGATTTGGTTTAAAAACTCGCTTTGTTTTGCGCTGTGAAAAGCTGATATTATTTCCGCTCATTGCGCCTTTGCCAGTGATTTGATCTCTTGCCATTTTTGGCTCCTTCCTCTCGTCCCAGGCAAACCGCGGTTTTTCGCGAAAACTGAGTGCGAGAAATTATTTTTACTTCACTATTTTAACAGATTTGACAAGATAATTCAACAAAAAATAAAACTCCACCAAAAAGCAGAGTTTTATTGGAAAATTCGCGAATTACATGGTTCGCGCGAGCTCAATAACCGTCATGACCAGCGGCATATTTTTGATTTTAAACGAATTCATTTTTTCGTGAGCACCGCCGATTTCTTTAATAAAATTATCAACAGATTCCTGTGGCACGTCATATTTGATTTTATCATCCGAAAAATGCGTCGGGATGACAACTTTCGGAGAAATCTGTCTTGCGATTGTCGTTGCATCCTTCGCGTCAAGCGTATAACCGCCGCCGCCAACAGGGATAATAAGAATATCAATAACACCAAGATCTTCCAGGTCATTATCATTGAGCGGCGCGTCAGCGTGGCCGATAACAGCAATTCGCGCGTCTTTCGTCTCAATGCGATACATGGTTCCGTTTTTACCATCTTTATCAGTGTGAACGTGGGTTTGAATTCCCCTAACAGAAACATCGTTATGTTCGTATTCGCCTGGCATGTCAATCACAAAATTCTTTGCGTCGCGCTCGCTTTTTGCGAACTTTTCCTGAGTGGCGAGAACCACAGCATTCGGGTCTTCAGCTGATTTTACAGATACATTTGTTGTTGGGTCAACAACAATAAGTGCATTTTTATTCTTTATTACTACGCAATTTGCGCCTTTGTATTCAATTTCCATTATTCCTCCTCTTTAAACTCTTCACTGATAATATTTTCTGGATCAAGTATGATTTGATTTTTAGCCCTTAAAACATTCATCACGAACGCATCATGGACGCTTAAACGATAGTAAAAATCATTAAATGTCAGGTGCGTATACCGCAATGAAACTCCTGCGTCTTTTTCAAGAGATTTTGCAAGATTCTTAAATTTTATCTCTGATATTTCGTCTCCAGCGACCAAAACATCAAGCGGAGAATCGCTTCCGTAAACTAATTTCCCAGCAAAAATAACAACACGAACATATCCCAAATTCGCGAACTTTTTAGCCCAAGTTTTTGCGCTCACCTTCGTGTCATCTGCAATTTTGTCATCAGCGGCAAAAATTTCGCGAAGCTGCTCATAAAACTTCCACCCCTGGTCAACTTCATAATAAACCTTATTATCTTCCGTTGAACTTTTAACAACACCAACAGTAACAAGATTTGCAAGTTCCCTGCGAACGCTGTTTATTTGCTCCTCGACTTCCCGTGTAATTTCGCGAACATAAAACGCCCTGGACGGATTATTCAAAAAAAGTCCAAGCAGTTTTACCCGCGTTTTTGAGCCAAAAAGTTGATCAATCATAGTTTCTCCTCTCTGTAATAATTATATCATATATAAATAAAAAATAAATAATTTTTGTGTTCACTTTTTCCTAGTCATACGCAAAACTTGTTCCTCTGAAAAATCAACAACTTCATTTAATTCACGCCACTCGATATTCTTATTCCGACGAAACCAAGTTAGCTGTTTTTTTGCTAAATGCCAATCAGTGATGCTCGCTTCATTTACAGCCACATCAAAATCAACCTCACCTTCAAAAAATTTTTTCGCGAAACGATAAATATTGCTTTTCATTGGCTCTGAATCATCAGGATATTTTGCGAAAAGACTCTTTGTTTCAAGCTCAAAATCTTCATTGCTTAACATTTTTTCGGCCCGTGAAATGATCCTTTTTCTTAATTCGCTTTTATCTGTTGTAATACCAACAATTATTGTATTTTCACGTATTTTATTCCTGTCGGATGTTGTGTTTTTAACTTCATTTTTTTCAATTGACCTTATTAAATATCGCTTATTTTCCTTATTATCCGGCATGTAAATTTTGTGTTCAATTATAAAATTCTGTAATTCGCCAATACTTTTTTTATTCAATTTTTCGCGAACACTTTCCTGTTCGCGGGAATCATTTTTAGTAAAATCATAATTAAAAATCACAGAATCCACATAAAGACCAGATCCGCCGACCATGATTGGCATATGATCCCTCGACAAAATCTCAGAAATTTTTTCTTTTGCGTATTTCTGGAAATCCGCTACGGTGAATCTCTGATCGGGATTAACTATATTTATCCCAAAATGAGGGATATTTTCCATCTCTTCAGGAGTAATTTTAGCTGTCCCAATATCCATCCCTCGGTAAACCGTTCGCGAATCTGCGCAAATTATTTCCGAAACAATTCCCCTTTTTTCAAGGTTTTTCGCGATTTTTACCGAAGCACTGGTTTTACCGCTTGCTGTGGGTCCAACAACAACCAACAGAGGCAGTTTAGCGTTATTCTCCATCACTTTTCCTTAAATATGGATTCCATCTAAACTCGTCAAAATTAATCACAACGAATTCATCAGATATTTTTAATCCTTCAGATTCAAGATCTGTTTTTTGCTGAGTTCTTCCCCCAGGATAACCGCTTGCGAGACCGCCAAAACGATTGACGACCCGGTGCCACGGTAGATCGCTTGGCCCAAAATGAGCTACTCCGCCAACAATTCTCGCCGCGAAAGGCTTGCCAGCAATCGCCGCAATGTCGCCATATGTCGCCAATTTACCAAAAGGGATTTGCGCAACCGCCTCATAAACGTATTCGCGAAACCCCTTTTCAGTAGCTGTTTTCATCATCATTTTGCGATTAAAGAGAACTTCTGCTTACGCGACTTTTTGCTTCATTTGAAATTGTCTTCAAGAAACCGTCAATGGAGTAAGAACCTTCCTTGTCAGTCGCTTTCCAAAACTCGGCGATTCTCGGAGAAACCTCCCGGCTTTCAGCCTCCTTATTCCCAACAACAATCGTGTATGGAACTTTATACATCGATGAATTGCGAATTTTCTTACTTACAGAGTTGTTTGTGTCGTCAATAAATATGCGGATTCCAAGATCAAACGCTCTTTCGCGAATATCATCAACAAACTCCACAACCTTTTCCGAGTCATTAACCTGAATAATTCTGAGCTGCTCAGGCGCAACCCAAACCGGGAATTTTCCAGCGGTATGCTCAATGTAAACGCTCATAAATCTCTCAATTGACCCCAGAAGCGCGCAATGGATCATTACTGGTCGTGCTAGATTTCCGTTTTCATCAGAATACTCCAATTCAAATCTTTCCGGCTGAACAAAATCAAGTTGAACAGTGCTGAGCTGATGCTCGCGACCAAGCGCGTCTGTCGCCATGAAATCGATTTTTGGACCATAAAACGCAGCTTCTCCTTTTTGTTCAAAAAATTCCAATCCGGAACGAACCACGGCATTTTTAAGCTGATTTTGAGCCGATTCCCATAAATCTCGTGAACCAAGGTATGCGTCGGAATCATCGCGATAACTGAGGCGGACACGCAATTTCAAACCGAATGTTGCATACATTTGATTCACGGCGTCCATGAGATTTTTAACCTCAGAATCGATCTGGTCTGGGCGCACAAACAGGTGCGAATCGTCCTGCGTCAACGCGCGCACACGATTTAATCCGCCCAATTCGCCAGTTTTTTCATCGCGATAATCAGTGGTGGTTTCAAGATAGCGAACCGGCATATCGCGATAACTTCGGTGCTGGCTCGCAAAAATCTGCGCGTGGTGCGGGCAATTCATCGGCTTCATCATGAAATGTTCCTTGCTTATTTGCCCCTCAACAGCAAATCCCTCGCCAAATTTCGCCAAGTGCCCCGACCGCTCGTATAATGCAAGCTTCGTGATATGAGAAGAAAACACTTTCTGGAAGCCAATTCTCTGTCTCATTTCATTGGAATATTTGGCAAGTTCATCGCGAATCACAGTTCCGCGAGGTGTAAACAGCGGTAATCCTGGACCAACCAGTTCCGAAAAAACAAACAAATCAAGATCACGGCCAATTTTTCGATGATCGCGAAGTTTTGCCTGTTCACGCTTAACGAAAAACTCTTTGAGATCATCTTTGGTTTCAAAAGCAACGCCATAAATTCGGCTCATCATCGGATTTTTTTCACTGCCGCGCCAATATGCGCCAGCCATTCGGTCAAGCTTCCAACTATCTTCAGGGATATCGCCCGTGTTATCCAAATGCCCGCCGCGGCACAAGTCAACGTATTCGCCGTTAGTCATAAAACCAGCTTCGTCTTGATTCCCTTCAACGCCAGTTTCAAGCTCTTTTTCAACCGTTGTTCCATGATTCGCCAAATCTTCTATTAGCTCCAATTTAAAATCTTGCCCGTGTTCTTTCGCCCAAGTTTCAGCATCGGCGATTGTTTTAACACTTGAAATAAATGGCTGTTTTTCGCGAATAATTTTTCGCATTTCCTTTTCAATTTTCGCGAAGTCCGCTTCACCAACTTTTTCCTTCGTGTTAATAAAGTCGTAATAAAAGCCATCAGATACTGCCGGACCAACGCCAAATTTTACATTATCGTATCCGTAAATTCGCGAAATTGCTGCAGCCATCACATGAGCGAGCGAGTGTCGCATTTTTGTTAAATTCTCATTATTTTCCATATTTTCCTTCCTTTTTCGTCTTAAACGATTATTTTTCATTTTCGCAGTTCGCGAATTTCTCAAAAGCCAAATAAATACTACCTGCCCGAAGGCGTGCAAGTCATAGCTCCGGCCGAACCGAAATTCTTTCTCATAATTTCAGATTATACCACGTTTCACGTTTTTACGCGAAAACTAAAAGATTGCGCAGACTTCGGCGGAAATCTACGCAATCTGGTGAGTCGAAAGAGGCTCGAACTCCTGACCTCGTCCACGTCAAGGACGCGCTCTAGCCAACTGAGCTACCGACCCATCACCTTATTCATTTTAACAAATATTTCAGAAAACACAAATCTCTTCAATTTATCGCATATTTTTCGCGATTTTTAGCGCATTTTAATAAAAATAAGCGAATTATCCACATTTTCAATAGCAGTTTTCCACAGTTTTTTTATAAATAGATTGGAAGAACAAATTGATTCATCACCTCTGTTGTTTTTTGTATTCAACGCCTTTTCCACAGATTTTTTTGTTAAAAAATGGATAAAAAATTCATTTGGTGATATAAAGCGCGAGAAAAATATGCTTGACATAAAACACGCATTTTGATATAATTATTGTGCAATGGCAACAAAGCAAATCAGTGCGAAGAAATCCGCACTATCACAGTTCCACATTTGGTACGAGACTATTGAAATTAAGTAGTCTCCGCAGATGATTCGCGTTAGCTGCGAGAAGCCGAGAATCATCACCACCTCAGGAACGACGCAAAAGTAGAAAAATCACTTCCCTGCCACCAAATGTAGAAATACGAAGCTGGCAGGTTTTTTGTATTTAAAAAAACACTCAAATTATATTGAGTGAAAACCGGACGGTTTTTCTATTTAATAAACATACGGACAACGAGAGCGGCGCCAATAACCATCAGCGCGACACTAATAAGAATAATGTATTTTCGCGAACTTTTTGCGCGGTCAACTGGATGATTTTTCTCGTATTCAACACAAATTTGATCCAATTTTTCGCGAATATCCGCCTCTGTTATATCATATTTATTCTTCATACTTTTAAGCCTTTGCTGCTTTTTTATTATGATTCTTTTTGTGGACAATTTTCTTCTCAGTTACGTCAAATTTCCCCATATAATGCCCCGTCGCAAGCCTAATCTGAGCGGTATATGCTGCGGCAGACCAATACAATATGGAAGTCACAGGCATTAAAACCCATTGGAAAATCATTAGAATATTCTTGCTGCGGCGATAATTTTTTGGCCGTTTTGGTAATAAAAACATAGAGGAGAAAACTGTAATCAACAAGCCAAACACAGCAATCTGCTGAATTCGCGACACAATCAGGGGCAAATCATTCACAACAATTGATGTGTGGGCCGCATTTGGATTCAAATAAAGTGGCGCAAATGCCCCAAAAGCAACGATTGGCGCAACCGACGCAAGCGAAACATGGCCTTCAAGCAGCCTGAAAAATTTAGCGAAAATATCTAATTTATGGTGAAATTTTCGCGAAAAACCAAGATTCGCAACATAAGGAACATCGCTGGCGCCATACGCCCACCGACGGAGCTGAATAAACTGAGCTTTCAATGATTTGCGATAACCGCCGGCATAAACAGCATCCTGACCGACCATTGAGAAAAACGGAACAACTTCATATTTTCCATCAAACTTAAAGTAGCTCCTCCAAAATTGATGACCGTCTTCAACCACGGTTCTCACGCTCCAAAAATCCATTTGTTCGAGCGCCCACATCCCCTGCGAATGCGAGGCAAAATTTCGCAATGTGTGCGGACGCATGCTTCCAATAATATTAAAAAACGTGTTCCCTGTTGCAACCACGCGAATTGGCGCAGGAACATCCCAAATATTATTATTAAACAAACAAAGCGGTTGAAGCGCAATCTGCTGGCGATTTTCGCGAACGATAAACTCGTATGCCAAATTTGCGAAAAACTGATCACTTGGGCGGTTATCACAGTCAAGAGTTGTAATTATTACATCTTTTGAGTCAATCGCTTGGTCAAGTTTCTGACTTTGAACCTCTTTCCCGGAAATAAATTCAGCCAAAACGCGGCCAGCATAGCTAATATTTGCACCTTTTCCAACAACTTCATCTGGGATATCAGCCGGGTGTTCAACCAGTAAAAGCGCACCAAATTTATTCGCGAAATTCTCCCTGACTTTTGAAACGGTTTCTTTCGCAGCTTCTCCACCTCTCTGCTCATAAGCAGCCACAACAAACATTTTTTTCGGGTCAAAATTATTCGCGAGAATCGCGTCCAAGGTTGGCTTGATAATTTCAAAACCTTCATTATAAAGAGCAATAACTATCCCGTGATAAATATTTTTCACCACTGGAAAGCTACTTTGATTTTGCGAGATTTTTTCAAGATTTGAAAAATGATCTTTTGCGTAAAATTTATGGGCGATTTTTGGATTTTTTGCGAAATCACTTTTTATTGATTTGACCGCCAAGCCTGGGTTTTTCAGATCATCAAGCATTTTTCCGTAATCAAGCTTCGCGAATTTGTGGCGGATGACATTCCCCTGAATGGTGCGGTATGCCACACCAAATGCGCGGACAAAAGTCATTAAAACTAAAAGCAGGACATAAAGCGCGGCAAGAACTGGCAAAAATATGCTCAGAACAATTAACAAAACTATTGCTCCAACAGAGAGCAGAGCTGGCAACATTTCAAAAAATCGGTATTTTGGCGTCCGGCGGCCAAGCGGGATTTCAATATCGGGTTGAGTTAAGGCTTTTTGCGGCGATTTTTTGTCGCGATTTTTCTTCCCCATTTAATATCCCATCGTGTGAAGTATGCCGATGACCAGCGCAGTTAAAACAATTGTCATAACAACTGAAATCCATAAAAAAGTTAGAGCAAATTTACGGCCTTTTGCTTCAAGCAGGCGGAGCGAAATCAGAATTTCGCACAAGAAACTGAATATCGCGAAAATTGCAAAACAGTAAATGTAAGTCCAGCTCGCTTCAGCAGACGTGCAGACCGGAACCGATCCCACGATGTCGCAATGCGTCTGAATTGTCAGACCAGAATGAGGATGCGTGAGAACAAGAATTGTAATTATTAAAGTCTGTACAAATAGTAAAATCCAGAGACCAATAAACATCCGCGATTTGACGGCGGATAAAAAGTCGGTTTTTAACTGTGATAATTTCATTTTGTAAATTTAAGTAATTGGTGCGGGTGCAGAGAGTCGAACTCTGATCTCAACCTTGGGAAGGTTATATATTAGCCGTTATACGACACCCGCGTTTGGAGCCACTTTGCGGGCTTGAACCGCAGACCTCAGCTTTACGAAAGCCGCGCTCTACCAACTGAGCTAAAGTGGCACGACCTGTTTCGCGAAAATCCGCAACCGACAAGATCAAACGGTTGATATCATTCTATCAGAAAATATGAAAAGATCCAACTTTTTTTCGCGAAATCAGCTCTTAAAAGAATTGTCTTTAGGGACGTTAATCAGCTCTTTTGCGCCGTTTTCTTTTTGAATTTTCGCGAAATCAGAGTCAAAACTTTTAACTTCACTTTGGACTTTTTTCAAAAGCAAACCAGAGCGAACAGCCTCGCGATATTCGTCCATTGACCAGTTGTAATAAGTTTTCAAAGTGCGAACCAGCGCCGCTTCATCAATATTCCCCTTTTTCAACTGATTTTTGATGTCATTATCCACATCTTTATCAGTAATAGAAATGTTCTTTTCGCGAGCAATTTTCTCTGCATACGCGGATTTAACGGCGGCATCCAATTCCTTGCGCTTGTTGTAATTCAACTCATTTTGGCCCTGTTTATCCGCAAAATCCTTGTTTTCCTGAGTTGTGTAATAATAAATATCTGCTCTGACGCGGCGCAAATAATCGCCATAGCTCACAGACTGCCCGTCAACAGAGGCAACTGGCAGCGGCAATACGCGAGCGACATCGTAATAAAAATCGTCTGTTGATTGCCAGTGATAAAGCGCCATGTAAATCCACAAGGCAAAAACCAATAACGCGCTCGCAACTGCACCCAGCGAAATCCACAGAATTTTGTGTTTGCTGGTTTGCATTGGGTACTTAAATTTTCTGCCTCCAGCCAAAATTTTTTCGCGATATTCGTCAATTGTATCATCGGTGAGTTTCGGGAGATTCTTTCGCGCGCTCGGGAGCTTTTTCGCGACTCGTTCGCGAATGGATTTTTTTGGCGCAGGTTCACCCACAACAGTTAAAGTTTTAGCGCTTGAACCATTTTTCGCGACTGATTTCTTCGCGATTTTCGCAGCCTTTTTCGCCTGCTTCGCATTGCTTTTCGCGATTTTCTCGTCGTTAGTCATCTTTTTCATCATCAAATATTATATCATAACTGTCGGAATTTTCGGGCAATTTTTCGCGAACTTCATCATGATTTTCTTTATCGTCATCGTGAATTTTTCGCGAATTTTTGACGGCGGAATGAACCGCGTCGCTCATCTGATTATAAATCTTGGCGGTTTTGGGAACCATTCGCAAAACGAGATCTCCGACCTGCGTCTGTAAAACGATCGTTCCGTAGCCAAACATTGAGCCCGAAACTCCCGGAACGTTATAGCTCACATTTTGCACATTTTCAAGAGAAACATCAATCACCGAGCGGTTAAAAAGCCCTTTTTGTTTTATCTGACGAACGCGATCATTAGTGATAATAAAGATGCTGAAAAACCAGCCAATCCACTGGTAAAAGAAAAATAATAATCCCAGAAAAACTCCGGCCAATATCACCCATTGAAAATCCGCGTTGTTTGTAATCGCGAAACCACCAAGACCAATGAGCGACGAAATCGCGAAAATTATCAAGAAACCGTAGAAACCTTTTCGCATCACGATTGGATGACGGCGAAACGTAAATAGAAGTTTTTCGCCTTCGCGCTGGCCATCAAATTCATGATTATTCATATTTGAAATTATAGCATTTTCATGATTATTCGCGAAAATCTGATAAAATAAATACACGGCTCGCTAGCTCAACTGGATAGAGCAGATCCGTCCTAAGGATAAGGTTGTAGGTTCGACTCCTATGCGGGCTACCAAAAAAATTCGCGAAAAATGCTTTCGCGAATTTTTTATTTGAATCAATTTTACTCAAATAATTCTTGTTTTACATTATTTTAATCTGAACAAATTTTTTGTTCAATTTAATAATGTTTGCAATACATCACTTCATCTGCGGCGAGTGAATAGTCGCAAATAGTTTCCCCGCCAAACCACAACTTGATCTCAGTTTCAGCCTCCGCTGGAATTTCAGAAGCGTGAATTAAATTGTGAATACTGCGGCCTTCAACATTCGCAACCAATGGCGTGTCAACCGAAAAATCTCCACGAATGGTTCCGACAGCAGATTTGTTTGGCAATGTTGAACCAACCATTTTTCTTACCTGCTCAACCGCACCCAAACCCTCGACGATCATCGCCACGACCGGCCCAGATTGCATGTATTTTATCAATCCTTTTAGTGCATTATGTCCGAGTTCCGACGCGTCTTCGGTTCCATAAATGTCTTTCGGGTTGAGTCCAGTTCCGTCCAAACCACTGATAGCCTTGCTTCCCAGGCGGCTAATCCATTTCTCATCCGAAGTCGGGTAATGTCTGCGAATCAAATCTTCGCCTGGAACCAACATCTTCATTGCAACGATTTTCAGCCCGGCTCGCTCAATTCGCGAAATTATCTCCCCTGTTAATCCTCGCATCACACCGTCAGGTTTGATCATAACAAACGTCCTTTGATGCTTGATATTAAAAATTATTTCATTCAATTTTTCATCGTATTTTTTACCAGTGTGCTGGGCCATTTTCCTCCTTTATCTTACTTCACCAGGATAGCATTTTTCGCGAAAATAAAAACCCGCCGCAATGGCGACGGGTAAATGAAATGTTCTGGAGGATTATTCTGGCATGTGCCCGACTGAGCCGTTCATGTGTTTAACACGAGCGGAAATTTCTTTGTGGCGACCTTTGACCATTGGGCGAGCCTGAGGATTACCGAGATAACCACAAACGCGCTTAACAACGTCAACTTTTTCAGGGTCGCTATTGCCGCAATTCGGACATTGGAAACCACGTTCAGTTGGTGTAAAGTCGCCCTCGAAATTACATTCATAACAGTGGTCAATCGGTGTATTTGTACCAAGATAGCCAACACGGTCATAGGCGTAATCCCAAACAGCTTCCAAGGCTTTCGGATTTTGTTGCAATATTGGATATTCACAATAGTGAATGAATCCGCCACTGCAATAAATCGGGTAATCTTTTTCAAAGTCTAGTTTCTCAAACGGCGTTGGATTTTTGCGAATATCATAGTGGAAACTATTTGTATAGTATTCCTTGTCTGTGATGTCTTTCACAATCCCAAATTTTTCTTTATCTAGACGACAGAAACGGTCAGTCAAACTTTCAGCTGGAGTTGAATAAACCGAGAAGTGATAATCATACTTATCACTTAATTCCACAGTTTTTTCTTTTAACTTAGCCATAACATCAAGCGTAAAATTCTTCGCTTCAGGATTATCTTCCCAGTTAGGTCCGTAAAAAACAGACCCGACTTCATACAATCCAATGTAGCCAAGCGAAATTGTCGCCCGGCGGTTTTTAAAGAGTTCATCAACCGAATCGCTCTTCTCCAATCGTTTTCCCCACGCGCCCTCTTGATAGAGTATTGGCGCGTTCGCGGGGACGGCTTGTTTAACGCGCTGTATTCTGTAAACCAGCGCATCTCCTATAATCCCGAGCTTCTCATCGAGAATATCCCAGAATTTCGCGAAATCTCCTTTCCCGTCACGATCGCGACTTTCAAGCGCGATGCGCGGCAAATTTAAGGATACAACACCCAAATTCATGCGACCATCTGTGACATCTTGGCCATTTTCATCTTTCCAACCTTGCAAGAAACTGCGGCAACCCATTGGCGCTTTGAATGAACCTGTGAGCTCGACAATTTTGTCATAACTCAACACGTCCGGATACATGCGTTTTGTTGCACATTCCAGAGCCAGAGTTTTGACATCATAATTCGGATCTCCCGGATCCAAATTCAATCCGCGTTTTAATGTAAAAACGAGTTTAGGAAAAATGGCTGTTCGCCCTTCTTTTCCCAATCCTTTCAGGCGATTTTTAAAAATCGCTTTTTGGATTTCGCGAGCATACCAATCCTCACCTAAACCGAAACCAAACGTTGTAAAAGGCGTTTGGCCATTGGATGTAAACAATGTGTTAATCTCGTATTCTAAGCTTTGCATAGAATCGTAGATATCCTTCACTGTTTTAGTTTCAGCATACTCTTCTTGCATATTTTCAGGAATTCCAAACTTTTTAGCATCGGCAAGATGTTTTTTAAAGTTTAATTCCGCATAAGGAGCCAAAACTTCATCAATTTTATTGATTGAAGTTCCTCCATATTGACAAGAAGCAACATTTGCAATGATTTGCGAAATTTGCGCAGCAGCCGTTTGAATCGATTTTGGACTGTCAACAACAGCGTTGCCGAGTTTGAATCCATCGCGAAGCATGCCTTTGACATCAACCAAACAACAGTTCGTCATCGGTGCATAAGGCTGATAATCCAGATCATGAAAATGAATATCGCCTTTTTGATGAGCATTAGCCACGTGCGGCGGTAGCATTTTCAAACCAATCGATTTACCAACAATACCAGCTGTCAAATCACGTTGCGTGTTAAAAACATCACTGTTTTTGTTAGCATTTTCATTAACAACGGTTTGTTCTTTGTTGATCAGTTTGTTGATAGTGAAGTTGATGTCTGTCGCTTGCGAGCGCTCAAAATCACGTCTTGTCCGATAATTTACATAAGCTTCCGCAAGTGTGTCGTGATGAGAATATATCAATACGTTCTCAACCACGTTCTGGATTTCAGAGATAGTAACATCTTTGTGATATCTACCCCTGACCTCTGCAATAACTTTATCCACAAGCTGTTGCAGCTCTTTTTCCATTTGTGGCGATGCATCCTCATGCACAGCCGACATCGCTTTTTCGATCGCGATTCTGATTTTCTCAGAATCAAAATCTACCTGTCTTCCATCGCGCTTAATTACGCGCAGTTCTTCTGTGGTCGTTTTCATTTTTGCCACCTCCATTTTTAATTTACGATTTACGATTTAATTTCATAGAAATCATCATCAAAACCAAAATAATTATATCATTTATTTTAAAAAACGCTAAATAGGCTTATGTTTTTGCAACAACTACGCTATATGTATGAAAATCGCCTTTTTCGCGAAAATATATCCGTCAGTTTCCGCGAAATCAAAAACAACGTCTATGGTTTCCACATAGTTTTCCACAGATTTTTTGAAAGTGTGTATTTTTCACTACATCTGTTTTGCGAATTTTTCGCGTCGCAAAACGTGAAAAAGCATATATTTTGCGACAATAAATGCTTGTGCTAAAATGATACCATTATGGCAAACAATGAAAAATTTTTGAGTGATCTGGTTAACGATTTTACGGAATACATTGAAGTGGAAAAAGGTCGCGCTCAGAGAACAGCAGAGAATTATCGTCTTTACATGGAGCGCCTGATTGAATTTGCTGGCGACATTGAAGTTTCGCAAATTGATGATGAGCTTGTCCGAAAATATCGCCTTTGGCTCAACAGATACATTGACGGTCAAGGTCGCGAACTTTCGCGAATCACGCAAAATTATCATTTGATCGCATTGCGCTCATTTCTAAAATACCTCGCAAAACGTGATGTCCCTTCCCTTGATTCAGCAAAAATTGAGCTGCCAAAAGTTGTCAAAAAACAGGTTTCATTTTTAACTACAGAAGAAGTTGAGCGCTTGATTTCTGCTGTTCGCGAAAAACGTGCAATTTCAGGCGAATCGCAAAACCCAGATGAGGCTTTGCGCAAAGAGCAAGCTGAGTTGAGAGATCGGGCGATTCTTGAACTTCTCTTTTCTGGCGGTCTCCGCGTGAGTGAACTTTGCGGGTTAAATCGGGATCACATCAATCTTAAACGGCGTGAGTTTACAGTTCGTGGAAAGGGACAAAAAGACCGGCCAATCTTCATTTCTCATGCTGCGGCCGAAGCTCTTGAACTATATTTAAGTTCGCGAAAAGACAGTTTTTCTCCACTATTCTTAAATGCTTCCAGGAACACTAAGCAAATTGAACAAAATATTAGTTCAAGCTTAACAGAGGAGATTTCGCGAAAATCATCAGGAAAAAAGAAACCAGACCGTGGAGAAGAACTAAGACTCACGCCAAGATCCGTCCAGCGAATTGTCCAGAATTACGCAAAGCTGGCTGGAATAACAAAGCATGTTTCACCACACACTTTGCGACACTCTTTTGCGACAGATCTCTTGATGAATGGAGCCGATCTGCGCTCAGTTCAATCTCTGCTTGGGCACGCAAATATTGCTACAACGCAAATTTACACGCACATCACAGATCCACACCTTCGCGAAGTTCACGAAAAATTTCACTCAGACAAGTAAAATAAATAAAGCCCGGAAGAACCGGGTTTTATTTTCCTAACGCGTCAGTTAAATCTAATTGTATACACAGTTATCCGTTCCGCTCGTGGACGTAACGCTAATTTGCTTACAAACTGCGCCGTTGGTGTCAATCGCGAAATCTGGATACCAGTTATTGTTGTCATTATTGTAAGTGTCGCCTTTACTGACGATGGAATTGAGGCGCTGGAAAGCATCCGAGCTGCGCCCAGTCACGTCAACTTGTGCTTGTTGTCCGTAGAAATAAAGCTGATTTCCGCCCGCGTCATATGCGGTTACATAGAAATGCGCCGAATTGTAAATCGCCTGCAATCTAAGGTAAGAACCATTTTTGCCATTTGCGTTCATTGCACCAAATTCACCAGTTCGCGAAAAGCCAACATAGCATTGATACGTGCTTCCGACATTATCATTGGTCGCAGCGCCACAAGACTTGCTGGCGGCAAGCGGAATATTTCCAGACGAATTTGGATCGGTTGATGGAGACCAAGAACTGATGTTATATCCATTCTGCGAAAAATTAACCATTTTACTAAAGTCCACGTTGCGCAGCGGAGAATTTGTGTCTCCACTCGGACGAACAGTAACCGCGTTTGAGTTGTTCGCCAAATCATTTACGGAAAAATTGGAATTTGGCACAAATACCGACTGAACGCGAAGAGCTGCGGGTGTCAGTGTACCAGCACTTGAATTACTGCTATTCCAGTCAGAGAATGTCGGCAAGCTCGACCCGTTCGGGAGATTTTTTCCAGCATTATCACCTGTGCCAAGCGGCGATGTTGACGCCCATTGAATCACAATATATGCGGGGCTTTTCGGATTTAAACCCGCGTCAACCAACCTTAGCGGGACAACCACGGATTTCCCATTGCTATTGAGATTTCCCGCAAAACCTTTTGGCAATGCGTTTACATTCAAGCAACTGTAAAACTCTTGGAAATTATTACTAGATTTATTACTGACCTTAACTTCGCTTTTTCCAGAATCAAAATCTGTCGTTTGATATAAAGGTCCTCCTTGCCCAAAGAAAGCTTTCATCATCCCAGTACAGTCGGTTTGCGGTGTCGCATTTAACACATAAGTTTTACATTGAGCTTTTGTTGGATTTGCCAAGCAGTAATCAACAATTCTTTTAGCATCTTCAACGCCACTATTTGCAGCCGCCCTTGAACTAGCAGCAGATTCGTTATTTGTTGCTGCGACCTGCGCTGCCGTAACCATTTTCATGAAACTAACCGTGAGCACCATCATAAGAATGGAGAAGAAAATCACAGACAAAATCGCGGTTTGCCCGCGCTCGCCATTTTTCTTGAAATTTTCGCGAATTGACGAAATTCTAACCTGTTGATGCTGAATAAATTTTTTGTTCATTTTAGTTCCCTCTCCTGTATATACTGAAATTATAATCTGCATAAGCACAGTAATTATTTAGCTTATTTTTATCATTCAAACACGTAATTAAGTTTGCTGAAAATTGAGTTGTTTTATCGTTGTTAGTAGAATTAGCTGCTTTTTTGCTACTAATAACATAAGGAGCGTTTGAATTTCCAGTGCTAACAGTCATTTTAAGGTTTAGCAAATCACCCGTTATTGACGGATTAAATTGTTGCAGAAGTATACCCGAGCTGATCAGAACAGTCATGTTGGTGGTACTAAGAGTCGTGCTTGGAACGCTACAATAAATTCCACTGACAGAGTTAGGGTCGCTTGAACTTATTCTAACTAAACTTGATCTGCCAATATTTGCATCAGCTGTAGCTGGCGTATTTCCGCGCAAACTCCACACATATGTTGCGCCATTCACACAAAGCCGGTTTCCACTGGTCTGCAAATTTCCGCCAAAACGCATCGTATTCATGTCGGTCATTATCTGCTGCCCAGAGTTGTTCATCTGCGACAAAGCGATTGATTTATTATATATACCAATCATTTGCATGATCAGTGTCACAATGAAGAGCATAATAAACGCCAAAAAGGTCATGGCCAGCGAAAGTTCTATCAGCGTAAAACCGTTTTCGTGAATTCTCCCCTGTTCCGGCTGAACACATTTTTTATTCAAACTAATCACCATAAATCCTCACAATCGTTATACTGCTGCTTGTCTTGTTCATGCTCGTTCCCGTTGGCAACCAGCACGCTTTGATGTAAAAATCCGTGTAGCCTTGTGGCGCTCCGCTCGTGCCTGAACCTGTTCCAGCCGGGTAATATGCAGCGTCAATCCAAATTCCCGGATCTTTCATTCCCGGATCTTTTGAATTGGAAGTTAGTTGCGCGGCTGTTGGCGCAGGTTTGCTTGGAGCATTCAATCCTTTAAAACTCAAATTTGTATTTGTTGCTATATAAAATGAATTTGTAGTTGTAGCGCATCTATTACTTGAATCAACTGGGGTTTTCGTCGCATTTCCATCATTACTTGCGCCATACCCAATTATTTTATTCCACTCAACCGGATTTCTGTCGTGAATATATTGGAGCAGCTCAATTTGCGTGTTGATTTGCGCACGAACTTCTGTTCTTTCAAGAGAGCTTTGGATGATTGAGTTTCCCCTGTTCATCACCACAATCGATCCGACCGCGATGATAGACAAAACGGTCATCGCAAGCAACACTTCAATCAAAGAATCTCCTCGCTCAAATTTATCGCGAAACTTCGCGAAATGTTGCCTCATAAAAACCCCTTTCATATTAGAATGAACACCTTACACTTTGTTTATCACCTGAATTTGGCCATGATCCTCTAAAAACATTTGCGGTCGCGCCAGCATTCACGCAGATTGCACCACTGTTTGCGCCTAATGCACCGCCGCCAGATGAAATCAAAATCGCGAATGGTTTTCCAGGTCCACTCAAAGTGGTCAGAATGTTTGACCCGCCAACAAAAACATTGACTTGACCATTGATTGGACTCCGAAGAATAGCAATACTATTGTTGCTTGCGCTGAAAGTTTCAGGTGCAGTTGAACTACTTGCGCTTTGAGAAAAAGTTGCAATTCCTCCCAAATTGCCATTCCAAGAAACTTTTGTTGCGCCTCCGTGATTATTGCTGCCACTGACGGTTAAACCAATTTTTCCCAAAGCACCAGCCTCGGTGCTACAAGCTGAACTATTCGCGCTATTCGAGCAAGCATTTTGGTTTGTCGCAACCACATCTGAAACAGTATAAGTGCTATTAGTTGTATTGAAACTAATCAACCGTCCAATATACATACAACCTTTTGAATGACCGGCTGTATTGCTTGAATCATCGTTGCAAGGATTCTGGCCAACGCGCCCATTTATTCCATTCGCAACATTCTGGTACTCATTCTGAACCAGTGTTCGCATGGTGTTCATGCTGTCATTCCACTGCTGTTGGCGCACCATCGCAATCATTGAAAACAAAAGCGCCGCCGCAACCACTGCGGAAATGCTTAAAAACAGAGATACCTCTATGATTGTGAACCCCCCCTGTTTTCTCATGGTTTCATTTTACAGGATTCTCGCGAAAATCGCAAGCTAAATCAGCAAAATTGTATTCATAAAATCAATCAGTTGTGCGGAAAAAATAAATATGAAAAATGTTGCAGCGATCAAAAACGGCCCAAACGGAATTTGCGTGTTTCGCGAAAGCTTTTTTGTCAAAAGCCCGGGCAAAACAAGCAATGTACCTGCAAAATTCGCGAAGACCAAAACACTGACGGCAAGACGTATATCCGGCAAAATCAACGCGACGGCAATCCCAAATTTCACGTCGCCAAAACCAATCCACTTCCCTGCACTCACCAAAAAAAGCAACAAATAAACGCCAAAAACCGGCACAAGCGCCAGCGCAAAATTCGCGAAAAACTCCGGCTGAGGATTCACTGCAAAATGCATTCCGGCTAGCAAAATCGCGAAAAATATTAGGGGCGCAACAAAAACATTCGGGAGCTCTTTCCAGCGCGCATCATAGAAAAATAGCGCCACAAACAACGCGCAAATCACCAGCCAAACCGCAAAATTCGCGAAAATCAGCGGGTCGTTTTTTGTGAAATCCTGGGGCCAAAACAAAAACGAAAACGCAAAAACGAAACCGCCAACCAGCTCAATCAAAAGCGCCGAGATGCCGATTTTTTCGCCACAATACGCGCATTTTCCCCTGTTTTTCGCGAAAGATAAAATCGGGATCAAATCTAGCACCGACAACTCGTGGCCACAAGTTTCGCAATATGAACGGCGATATTTTTCTGGCAACGCACGCTGATTTTTGCCTGGATGAGAGCGGAGAAATTTTCGCGAAAACTCGTTTCTAAAACCCCAAAAACCGCGCCACATTTTTCGCGATTTTGCACTGGGAGTTTCGCGAAAATCGTGCAAGCGCCAAATCATCGCGCCTAAAAAAGAGCCGACAGCCGAGCCAAAAACGAACAAGAAAATCGCGAATAATA